>JBDTLK010000012.1:0-42995 GCA_039934835.1 Edaphobacterium sp. (SeqCode)
CGAAGCGTTGGTCACGGCAAGTCCCGTCAGGTCGCAGACCATCGTCTGGAAATTGATCAGCGCTTCGAGGCGCCCCTGCGAAATCTCCGGCTGGTAGGGCGTGTAAGCGGTGTACCACGCCGGATTCTCGAGGATGTTGCGCAGAATCACGCCCGGCGTGAGCGTGCCGTAATAGCCCTGCCCGATGAACGATCTGGGGACGCGGTTCTTGCGCGCGATCGCCTTCAACAGGTCAAGGGCCGCCGGCTCGGCCATCGCGGCGGGCAGCGCCAGCGGACGAGGCGCGCGAATGGCTTCGGGCACGATCGCGCCGACAAGCGCCGCGCGCGACTCAAAGCCAAGCGTGGCGAGCATCGCCTCCTGATCGGCGGCGGTCGTGCCGATGTGCCGTTCGACAAAACCGCCATGTTGCTCGAGTTCGCGCAGCGAGCGCCGCTCGGGGCTCGGCAAATCGTTCAATTTCATCCTTCGTCTCCCACGCTCGCCGTGTATCCGGCGGCATCGAGCAGTTTCGCGACATCGCCCACATTCGCCGGCTGGAGCTTGAACAACCAGTTGGAATAGGCATCCGCATTGACGTTTTCCGGCGCGGCGACGACCGACTCGTTCTGCGCCACCACGCTGCCCGCCACCGGCGCGTAGATGTCGGACGCGGCCTTGACCGATTCGACCACGGCGCAGGTTTCGCCCGCGGCGAGCGTCCTTCCGACTGCAGGCAACTCGATGAACACCAGATCGCCCAGCGCTTCCTGCGCGTGATCGGTGATGCCGATGGTCAGCGTGCCATCGGACTCGGCGCGAATCCATTCGTGGCTGGCGGTGTACCTCAGGTCGGCGGGAACATTCATCGGTGGGTCTCCAGTGATTTCATTGAACGAGGCTCTTGCCGTTGCGGACGAATGGCGGCTTGACCACGCGGGCAACGAGTTCCTTGTCGCGAATGACCACGCGCACCTGATCTCCGGGTGCGACGCCGACCGGCAGCCGTGCCAGCGCGATCGACGCCGAGAGCGTCGGCGAAAACGTGCCGCTGGTGATCTCTCCGTCGCCCTGTGCCGTGTGGACACGTTGCTGCGCGCGCAGGACGCCACCCTTGTCGACGAGCAATAGTCCGGCTAGCTGGCGCCGCACGTGCCGTCCGAGCAGCGCCGCCTTGCCGACGAAATCACGCGGGCTTGCGAGATCGACGGTCCACGCCAATGCCGACTCGAGCGGATTCTCGCGCTCGGTCATGTCCTGGCCGTAGAGATTCATCCCGGCTTCGAGCCGCAGCGTGTCGCGCGCGCCCAGTCCGCAGGGTTGCACGCCGGCCGCGGCGAGCGCGCTCCAGAATCGTTGCGCGCGCGTCGCTGGCAACGTGACTTCGAAGCCGTCTTCGCCGGTGTAGCCGGTGCGCGCGATGAAGTACTCGCCGCATTCGATCACCATGAACGGTTTCAACTCGGCCGAGGCAGCGCGGCAATCCGGGAGCACCTGCCAGACGCGCTCGCGCGCCAGAGGCCCCTGCACTGCGATCATCGCCAGGTCGCGCCGCTCGTCCAGCGCAAGCTGCGGCGCGCGCGCGGCGATTAACGCGCGCAGCCACGCCACGTCCTTGTCGGCGGTGGCGGCATTGACGACGATGCGGAACCAGTTCTCGGCCAGGAAGTAGACGATCAGGTCGTCGAGCACGCCGCCGTCGACTGCGAGCAGGCACGAATAGAGCGCCTTGCCCGGCACCGAGAGCTTGTCGACGTTGTTGGCCAGCGCATGGCGCAGAAAATCACGCGCGCCCTCTCCGCGAAGATCGACCGCGAGCATGTGCGAAACGTCGAACATTCCCGCGCCGCGCCGTACCGCATGATGCTCGTCGATCTGCGAACCATAGCTGACCGGCATGTCCCAGCCGCCGAAGTCGACCATCTTCGCGCCGGAGGCGCGGTGCACCGGGTGGAGCGGGGTCTGCTTGAGCACTGCGTTTCCAGGTTGCCGGACAATAAAAGGGCGAGAGCCACGACTCCAGCTTCGCCCCATCTGTCCTTTTACCTGAGAGATTACGGTCCGCGCGCAGCAGCGCGTCCGGTGCCCCTTCGGTGGGCCACGCGACATCGGTCGCGCGGCCGCTCTCCAGATCGACTACCGTCCGCGCAGTCCTTTTGCCTGAGCGATTGCGGGAGTTACGCCTTCGGCGGTGACCGCGTTGCGCTTGGTCACTCTCTCCTGCACGGACCGCGCAAGGTTACCGGCCACGTCGATGGTTGTCAAAGCAACCCGAAAAAAAGCCGGCGGACGCGAAGTCCCCCGGCTTTGTGCACGCTCCCCGTGAAGCGCCTATTTCTTCAGCGTCAGAATCCAGGTGACCAGTTCCTTGATGTCCGCATCGGACACCGTAAGGTTCGGCGGCATGGGAATGGGGCCCCACACGCCCGTGCTGCCTTTCTTGACCTTTTCGGAGAGCTTGGCGAGCGCGTCCTTGTCGCCCTTGTACTTCGCGGCGACGTCCACGTATGGGGGCCCGACGAGTTTCTTGTCGATGGCGTGACATGCCGCACAGCCATCTTTTTTCATCATCGTTTCGGCGGTAGTGTTGTCGAGCGCGGCTTGCGCCTGGCTGGCGACGCACGCGCTCGCGGCGAGAAGTATCCATAGACGTTTCATGCAGTCTCCGAACTTCGATTGGAAAAGACGGGATTCATGCTACCGCAAGGCCGGGGCGCGCGCCATTGCACGCGCGCGGCTGATGCTGCTCTCAGTTGGAATTGTCCTCGAACGCGACGCGCTCGAAGTCTGCCCCGCGCTGAATCAGGCGCGTCAGGCGCAGGCGCCGTTCCGGCCCCGACGCGATCGAGCGCAACACGCGGCCCGCGCTGAAGGTGCGTGGCGGCACGATGAGGCTGGCCTTCTCGTCCGGCGTGACACCCATCATGATCGCCGGGAACGGCACTTCTTCGACGAGCATCGTTGTCAGCGCGCGCACCGCGATCGCGCTCGGCGAGCCGTCCCACAGCTTGAGCGTGAGCGCGAGATCGCCGCGGCTGTCCAGCGCAACGCGCGTCACGTGTCCGCAACGCACGCGCTCCTCATCGCGAACGACCACCAGTTGATCGAGGTGCCAGCGGTGCTGCCCCGAGCCCACGCGGCGCACTGCAGCACCGACCCAGTCGTAACTGCCCTGCCAGCGCTCCCACGTCCACGTTCTCTCGGCTTCGTCCTTGTTGCGGTCATAATCGGTAAGCGCACCGAGGGTCGCCAAATGCTGCGTCCCCTGATAGGACATGCGCCCGAGCAGGTCCTGACTGTTGAACGTTCGCCCCGAGACACGGAAATACGCCGCGCCCAGGCCGCCAACGCAAAGTTCGAGGCCCGAGTTCGATTCATTGCCGCCGCGCTTAACCGGCAGCGCGTACCAGCGCGTGTCGAGGTGCGCGAGCAAGGCGGTGCAGGCCTCGGCCGACACGTCGTGGCCCAGTTGCAGCTCGGCCGGATTGGCGCCGCTGGCGAGGCGCTTCAGGCGACCGCGCACACTGGTCGCCAGCTTGGCCGGATAGCCGAACCGCGCCCCCTCGCCCGGCAGCCGCGGGCCGACCGGACCCAGCGTCGCGCCGCTGGGGGCGTCGAGGTCGATCGCGATGACCGGACCTTCGGTTTCGCGCTGCTGCACGTAGGGAAAGACCTTGCGCGCCCACATCGCCAGCCAGCGGTCGGTCAGTTCGATCTGGCGTACCGACATCGCGCACGGATCGGCGAGGTCCAGCATGAGCGCATGACAGTACGTGGAATAACAGGACACGCCGATGGCGTGGGGCATCAACTCGTCGGACACCGCGGTGACCGCGCACTCGAGGATCTCGGCGAGGCGGTAGTAGGCGTGCAGCTCTTGCCACACCGCCGGCGCCGGAACGTGCCGGGCGAGGCCATGCACCAATATCATCTGCTTGCCGACCCACAAACCACGCTGCAACACCTTGGCCTTGACGCCCTGCAATTCCGCGTCGTTCTCGAGCAGCGGCTTGAGGCAGGCCGAATACTGCGCCCAGAGGGCCTGCCACAAGGCGATCGCCTGCAGGAATGCCTCGCGTTCGCGGTCACCCGCCGGCTGCGGTTTGCCGGCATAGCGCCGCCCCAACTCGGTATGCAGGAACATCACCGGCTCGCGGAAGACCTCGGCGATGCGGGCGCGCTCGCGCGGCGGGAAGTCGGCGTCGGACAGCCGCTTGAGCTGACCGAGTACTTCTTCATAGTGCTGGGGAATGTTGGTCAGCGGCAGCGCGCGTAACCAGGCCGCGCAGCCTTCAGCGTCGGCAAAGGCAAGCGCATGCGATCCCGGCTGGGTGTGCGTTTGCGTCAGCGTGAATTCGTTGGTGGGGGTCGCCATGTCGCTGCCGGGCGGGGTAAGCAGGCGGCGTGTTGCCGTGCGACCCGGACGGGCTTCATTTATAGCACAACTGACCGCCGACGCCCGTGACCGCCGACATCCGGGCCGGCTTGCGGAGCGAGCGGTCGGATCCGGCGAACGTGAATATTCCGCGTGGGAAGTGCCGAATGCACCGCCGCGCCGCCGACCGTCAAGGTGGAGACTACAACTCATGGACGCGGCCGACGCGCCCGGAATCCCAGCAGAGGAAAGCATGGAAAAGATTTTGAAGTTCAACAGCGCGCGAACACAGCCGTGGATGAACACGCGCTGGACGCACCTTCCGTTGACGATGGTGAGCGACGGCTGGTCGCCGGACGTCGATGTGCTCGCCGCGGAACAAGCCAAAGATGTCCCCCGGTTGCCTCCCACCCGCGCTGCGCGCACGCCGCGCAGTCGCGGGGTCTTTTTGGCGGAAGTCAAAAAATCCGCCGCCGCTGCACGCAAGCGGCGACTGGCCGACCTGCTCATTGGCGCGCTGGCCGCGGCGGTGGTGGCCATCTCATCGGCGCTAATCATGGGCGCCCCGTCGACAATTATGGGTACCGCGCTGAGCTTCAATCCGGGTCCGGGAATTGTCGCCGCGGCGTCGGTGCCGCCCACCTTTATGGAGCCGCACAAAGGCCGCTAGTAAGTCTTATGCAGGCAGCGAGCGCTTACATATACCTATACGAGTACACGCTCGATGCCCCCGCGCGTTGCCTGCTCCACATAGCGCGGCAACCAGTCCGGACCAAGCACCTTGCGCGCGATTTCGACGACGACGTAATCGGCTGTGGTCCCCGCGTCGTCGTTGAAGCGCGACAGCCCCTGCAGGCATGACGGGCACGAGGTCAAGACTTTGACCGGTACGTGGGGCGCATCGGTGCGCAGCTCGGCGGCGCCGTTGCGCATGGCTTCTTCCTTGCGAAACCTCACCTGGGTCGAAATGTCCGGGCGCGTGGTCGCCAGCGTTCCCGATTCGCCGCAGCAGCGTTCGTTCAGGGTCACCGAAGTGCCCATCAACTCGCTGACGACTGTCAACGGTTGGTAGGTCTTCATCGGCGTATGACACGGGTCGTGATACATGTAGCGCGCACCTTGCACGCCGTCGAGCCGGACGCCCCGTTCCATCAGATATTCGTGGATGTCGAGCAACCTGCATCCGGGAAAGATTTTCTCGAATTCGTACTTCTGCAGCTGGTCCATGCACGTCCCGCAGGAAACGATCACGGTCTTGATGTCCAGGTAGTTGAGCGTATTGGCGACGCGATGGAACAGCACGCGATTGTCGGTGATGATCTCCTGGCCCTTGTCGTGATTGCCGGCTGACGTCTGCGGATAGCCGCAGCACAGGTAGCCGGGCGGCAACACGCACTGCGCACCGACGTGATAAAGCATGGCCTGCGTGGCCAGCCCTACCTGGGAGAACAGGCGCTCCGAGCCGCAGCCGGGAAAGTAAAACACCGCCTCGGCATCTTCGGCCGACCGCGCCGGATCGCGGATGATCGGCACGATCGTCGCATCCTCGATGTCGAGCAGCGCGCGCGCAGTGCGCTTGGGCAGACCGCCCGGCATGGGCTTGTTGATGAAGTGGATCACCTGCGAGCGCAAGGTCGGCGTTCCGACGGTCGCCGGCGGCCTGCCCGTCTGGCGTTGCGTCAATCCGAGCCGGGTCGCCAGCCGGAATGCAAGCCGTTGCACCTTGTAGCCCCAGTCGATCATCAGCGTCTTGGCGAGCTTGATGGTCGCCGGATTGCTGGCGTTGAGAAAGAACATCGCCGTGGCCGTCCCGGCGTTGAACTTGCGATGGCCCTGCACGCGCAGCAGATTGCGCATGGCGATCGATACGTCGCCGAAGTCGATGTCGACCGGGCAGGGATTGGCGCACTTGTGACAGACCGTGCAGTGGTCGGCGACATCGGAGAACTCGTCGAAATGGCGCAGGCTCACCCCGCGGCGCGTCTGCTCCTCGTACAGGAACGCTTCGATGAGCAGCGACGTGGCGAGGATCTTGTTGCGAGGGCTGTAGAGCAGGTTGGCGCGCGGAACGTGTGTCGCGCACACCGGCTTGCACTTGCCGCAGCGCAAACAATCCTTGATCGAATCGGAGATCTTGCCGATCTGCGATTGCTCGAGGATCAGGCTCTCCGCGCCCAGCAGGTTGAAGCTGGGCGTATACGCGCCGGACAAGTCAGCTCCGGCCAGGAGCTTGCCGCGATTGAAGCGGCCCTCGGGATCGACCCGGTGCTTGTACTGCGCGAACGGCGCAAGCTCGCCGGCAGTCAGGTACTCGAGCTTGGTGATGCCGATGCCATGCTCGCCGGAGATGACGCCATTGAGATCGCGCGCGAGCTGCATGATCCGCGCCACTGCGGTATGCGCTTCACGGAGCATCGCGTAGTTGTCGGAATTGACCGGGATGTTGGTATGCACGTTGCCGTCGCCCGCGTGCATGTGCAGGGCCACGAACACGCGCGCGCGCAGCACCTCGCGGTGCACCTCGATGCAGCGCTTGAGCACCGGAGCGAAAGCCTTGCCCGCGAAAATATCCTCGAACGGCGCCTTGACCTCTGCACGCCACGACACGATCAGCGAATGGTCCTGCAGCGCTGGAAAGGTATCGTCGATTCGATCGCGCAGGTCCTGCCACCGCGTGCGCACGACAGCGAGCACCGCGCGCGCCTCGTCGACTTTGGCGGCCATCGCTTCCGGTGGCGGCCGCTCCTCGGCGTGCGCGCCCCACAGCGCCGGCGCCAGGTCTTGCATCAGCGCTGTATCCAGCGCGTCGCAGAGCGCGAGCTTGTTGCCTATCGACAGCTCAATGTTGATGCGCTCGATGCCGTCGGTATAGTCGCCGAGGCGATCGAGCGGGATGACGACGTCCTCATTGATCTTGAAGGCGTTCGTGTGCGACGCGATCGCGGCGGTGCGCGCGCGGTCGAGCCAGAATTTCTTGCGCGACTCGGGAGAAACGGCAACGAAGCCTTCCGCGCCGCGCGCGTTGCAGATGCGCACGACCTCCGAGGCCGCGCGTGCCACCGCGTCGTCGTCATCGCCGACAATGTCGCCGATGAGCACCATTTTTGGCCGGCCGTGACGCTTGGCCTTGGTCGCGTAACCAACCGCCTTCACATACCGTTCGTCGAGGTGCTCGAGCCCGGCGAGGATCGCACCGCCGGGACGCTGGTCGAGGAAGCGCTTGATCTCGACGATGGCCGGCGTGGAATCGCGCACCTGACCGAAGAATTCCAGGCAGACGGTGCGTATCGCCGGCGGCATGCGGTGCAGGATGAAGCGCGCTGAGGTGATGATGCCGTCGCACCCTTCCTTCTGCACGCCGGGAAGCCCGGCGAGAAACTTGTCGGTGACATCTTTCCCCAGCCCGACCTTGCGAAAACTCTGGCCGGGAATGCGCAACGTTTCGCGCCGCTTCAGTTCGCCGAATGCGCCCCTGGCGTCGGCCACGTGGTAGGCGAGATCGAAGCTGGCCACGGGCGCATCGTGAATCTTGCCGAGGTTGTGACCGGTGCGCGTGACTTCGAGCCAGTCGCCGTCGGGCGTGACCATCCGCCACGACGCAAGATTGTCGAGCGCGGTACCCCACAGCACCGCCTTCTTGCCGCCAGCGTTCATCGCGACATTGCCGCCGATGCACGACGCGTCGGCGGAAGTCGGGTCGACGGCGAAAACCAGGCCTTCGCGCTCGGCGGCATCCATCACCCGCTTGGTGACAACACCGGCGCCGGCGTCGATCGTGGGTGTCGGCTGGTCGCGCCCTGCAGCGTCACGCGTTCCACGCGCGAGAGCCGCTCGAGCTTCTCGGTGTTGATGACGGCGGAGCGCCGGTCCAGCGGAATCGCGCCGCCGGTGTAGCCGGTCCCGCCGCCGCGCGGAATGATGGTGAGCGCGAGCTCGATGCAGCCGCGAACCAGGCCCGGCACTTCGGACTCAGCGTCCGGGTGCAGCACGACAAACGGATATTCGACGCGCCAATCGGTGGCGTCGGTCACGTGCGAGACGCGCGCCAGGCCATCGAAGGCGATGTTGTCGCGATGCGTATGGCGCGAAAGAACGCGCAGCACCCGCTTGCGCAGCGCTTCGGTCTCGCGAAATGCGGTCGCGAACGAATCGACCGCGGCACTCGCGCCTTGCAGCAACATGCCGACCTTGACGTCGCGTTCCGGGTCGGAGTCGGCCAAGCGGCGCTTCTGAATCTCGCCCAGCCGGTGGCGCAATGCTGCAATCAGCAATTCGCGACGCTTCGGATTGTCCAGCAGATCGTCCTGCAGATAGGGATTGCGATCGACAACCCAGATGTCGCCCAGCACTTCGAAGAGCATGCGCGCGGAGCGCCCGGTACGCCGTTGTCCGCGCAGTTGCTCGAGTAGGCGCCACATATCTACGCCAAGCAAACGGATCACGATCTCGCGGTCGGAGAACGAAGTGTAGTTATACGGGATCTCGCGCAGCCGCGGCGCGACCACCGCGAGTTCGGCGTCATTGAAGATCGCGTCGGTGCGGGAATTCATGGTCCGCTCGATTTTACCGCATCGCAGCAAACGCCCTCGCCCATCGGTTCTGCAAGTCGGCGCAATAGCGTGCTACTTACTGCCGCGGCGTGCGATCGCTGCGTGTGGGTGGCGGCTCGAAGTTGCTGCGGAAGGGATTGATGTCGATGCCGCCGCGGCGCAGAAACCGCGCGTACACAGTGAGCTGGTCGAGTCGACAGCCCAGGGCCAGATCGATGAACATGCGTTCGACACAACTCTCATGAAATCCCGCGTGCAGGCGATACGACAGCAAGTAGCCCAACAATCCGCCGCGATCGATGCGCGGGCCACGATAGCGGACCATGACGTCGGCGTAGTCCGGTTGCCCCGTCACCGGGCAGTTCGAGCGAAACAACCCCGTGCGCAGCGTCTCGTCGGAGAAACCGGTGCCGCGCACGAGGAGCGCTGCATCGAGTTGGTCTGGAACGCGCGTAACTTCGGCGGCGTCGATGGACTCGCCGGGAAGCTCGGCCACGCGCATCGCCGCAGGCGATGTCAGCAACGCCACCGAGACCGGCGCTGCGCACGTTCTGGCCAGGTCGGCTTCGATCGCGCGGCCGAGTTCGGCCGTGCCGACGCGCTCCTGCGCGAACGACCCCAGGTACAGCTTGAGCGACTTCGATTCGACGATCGCCGGCGAATCCGCACCCACCCGGAATTCGCCGATCGCGATTTTCGGCTTGCCACTCGCGTCGAGCCAGTTGATTTCGTACGCCGTCCAGATATCGACACCCGAAAAGGGCAGCACCGCGCCAACGCCGAGAGCGGCGCGCTGCGGCGCGCGTTCGATGGCGAATAGCAGCGACGCGTCGTAGCGATCCGGATACGCGGTGGCCTTGCCGAGCGGAGATTCGGATGACGTGTTCACTTCCGATCGATTCTACGGCAGACGCTCGTCTCGGCGATATGGCTTGCGGCGATAACGATGACATGGAGTCCAGGTCGGCGATGATGGGTGCGCGCGGACACCACATTTGACGGGCCTTGTTTGCCGGTGCCGATGGGCTTTCACGGATGCTGCGCCAGGGCCTCGGCGATCATCGTCGGCAGCGCCGCGACGTCGAGCGCTGCCCCGGCGGTCAACGCGTTCGCAAACACCATCGCAAGGCAATGCCGCCTCGAGACCCGCGCGCGCGGCGGCAAGCAAGCGCTGCTGGTTGGGTTGAAACAGCGCACCTCGACGGGCCTGTTCCGCGTCCGACGCGTCAAGCAGGAGTCGGCGGTGTCGACTTGACCGCGGCGCCAGAAGAAATACACCCAGATCTCGACATAGTATGTCCAGCCGGGGTCCACCAACCTGAGAGTTCACGTCCGGTCCAGTCTACGGTAGCCGATCGCCTCGGCGATATGGCTCGCGGCAATCGCCTCGGCGTGCGCGAGATCGGCGATGGTGCGCGCGACTTTCAATATCCGGTGATACGCCCTCGCCGACAGCGACAGGCGCGCAAACGCCGTCTTGAGCAGTCCCGTAGCGCGCTCGTCGAGCGCGCAGAGGCGCTCGACCTCGGGCGGTTGCAGCCACGCGTTCGGCTTGCCCTGTCGCGCGCGCTGCAGGTAGCTCGCGGCGGCGACGCGTTCGCCGACGGTGGCAGTGGTTTCGGAGCGCACGGTGCGATCGGTTACGCTGACAAAAATCCCGGCGGCAAGGGCGGGGACCTCGATCTGCAGGTCGATGCGGTCGAGCAAGGGCCCGGAAATGCGTCCCCGATAGCGCGCGATCTGATCGGGAGTGCAGTGACACTTGCCGCTGCTGTGGCCAAGGTAGCCGCACGGACACGGGTTCATCGCCGCGACGAGCTGGAAGCGCGCTGGAAACGTCGCCTGCCGCGCTGCTCGCGAAATCTGGATGTGGCCGGATTCCATTGGCTCGCGCAATACCTCCAGCGCGCGGCGATCCCATTCCGGCAACTCGTCGAGGAAGAGCACGCCGAAGTGCGCGAGCGAGATTTCTCCGGGGCGCGGATCGCTGCCACCGCCGACCAGCGCCACGGCCGACGCCGTGTGATGCGGCGCGCGAAACGGTCGTCGTCCCCAATCGGAATGATTGAAGCTGCGCGTGAGCGATTGGATCGCGGCGCTTTCGAGCGCTTCGTCCTCGCTCATCGGCGGCAGCAGGCCCGGAAGGCGTTGCGCCAGCATCGACTTGCCGGTGCCCGGCGGGCCGAGCATCAGCAGGCTGTGGCCGCCGGCCGCCGCGACTTCAAGCGCGCGCTTGGCCAGCGCCTGTCCGCGCACGTCGCCCAGGTCCGGAGACTGCGCATGGCTTGCCAACACCGGATCGACCGTGCAGCGCGGCAAGGGCGTGTGCCCCTTGAGGTGCGCGCACACCGCGAGCAGCGTCGGCGCAGGATAGACGATCGCGTCGCGGACCAGCGCGGCTTCGCGCGCGCTAGCTTCGGGCAGAACGAAGGCGCGCGCGTCGCGGTGCGCTTTCAACGTCATCGCCAGCGCGCCGCGAATCGGGCGCAATTCGCCGGTCAACGCGAGTTCGCCGGCGAATTCGAGTTCCGGAAAAAGGTTGGTCGGAATCTGTCCGCTCGCCGCCAGGATTCCCAATGCAATTGGCAGGTCGAAGCGCCCCGAGTCCTTGGGCAGATCGGCGGGCGCGAGATTGACGGTGATCCTGCGCGCGGGAAAATCGAAATGCGCGTTCTGCAGCGCGGCGCGTACGCGATCGCGGCTTTCCTTGACCTCGGTCTCCGGAAGGCCGACGAGGTTGACCGCCGGGAGGCCGCCGGAAAGATGCACCTCGACCGTGACGGGCGGAGCATCGAAACCCGACAAGGCGCGCGAGTGGAGGACGGCAACGGGCATGGTGCATGGCAATCGTGGCGCCGGCCAGCCAACACCGGCGCGGGCACCGTAGCATGCAACGCGACGCTCGCACATCAGCCATTTGGCCAGTTGCACGCAGCTGCCGCACCAGGCTTGCCGCGCGCGACGTCTACAACCGCGACGTTTCGAAGCTGTACCGAACGCCGGCCCAGATCATGCGCGGCGCGCCCGGCGCATAAAAGGTTGCGTGAACCAGCGGCCGCGCGCCGTCGATGACCGGCGCCGAAAACGGCCTTGCGATGAAGTTTCCGCTGTTGGTGAATCCAGTCACGCCCAGTTGCGCCCCCGTGGAGTACTTCGTGTCGAAAACGTTGTTGATCTGCATGAAGAACTTCCACCCAGGCGCCGGGCGCCAGTCCGCGCCCAGATTGAAAATTGCAAACCCGGGCGTCCTGCCGGGACCAAGATAATAGACACCGTCGGGCTGATGCTGGCTGTTCTCATTGCCGCGCGCGACAGAGCCGGACGCGGCCTGCATGTCCGCAGCCAGCGCGACTTGCGGCGTGAGCGCGAGATCGGCATAAACCTTGGCAAGATTGCGCGGAACGAGGGGGATGCTGTCGCCTGCGTTGACCACGATGTTGCCGTCGAACCCCGGGTTCGGGCCATCGTTGCTGCTGTTGCCCGCGCCGTTGAGTACCTCGCGCGACTGGTACGTCGCGTCGAGAAAAGTGTAGTTCGCGCCGAGTCTCAGGTCGCCGACCTGCCCGCTCAATCCCGCTTCCACGCCTTGCCGACGCGTCTTGCCGAAGTTCCGAAAATAGCCGAAGCCGGCCTGATTGTCGGCCACGAAGATGATGTCGTCGTAATTCTGGGCGCGGAACACGCCGAGGTTCCATTGCAAGCCGCCCGGCGCAACGCCGCGCACACCCATTTCGAACGTCTTCGCAATCACCTGGCTGAGCGGAGGATCGCCGGCCATCGCGTTGGGCAGCTTGCACGGATTCGCGGGGTCGGCGCAGCCCAACTCGATCGCCGATGGCGCCCTGCTGCCTTCGTTGTATCCGGCGTACGCGGAAAATGCCTTTGCGGCTGCATAGGTCACGCCGAGCGCCGGATTGAAGCGCGAGTAGCTGTAGTTGCCGTCGAGTGAGCCGGCCCCGCCGCCCGGCACGAGCCGGTCCTGGTTGCCCACCATCGTCCGGTTGTAACGACCCGAGGCAGTCAACGTCCACGCGCCGCCAAGCGTGATCGTGTCGGTCGCAAACGCGCTCCCTGTATGCGTGCGGCCGTCGAGGCCCACGCGCGCGTCCCCGGCGTTTTCGGAGTCCTGCGTGCCATTGGCGAACGCGTCGACGACGTTGATGCTGCGATCAGGATTGAGGTACCCGAATTGCGTGGACTGCGTGAAGCGCACGGTGCTCGCGTCGAAAGCAGCGCCCGCGGTGAGTTGATTGCGGTTGCCCTGCAGGACCGCATCCCAGGTGAACTGGCCGGAGACGCCGTAATTCTGCTGCGCGGTATTCGTGCGATTGAGAAGGCCGTTGCACTTCTCGTTGGGTTCGCTGTTGAGCAGTGCATTCGCAATGCAGCGCCAGAACGGAAAAGGGGTATTGGTCGCGTTCTCGCCGCTTGCCGGGAAACCCGAGTACCCGGCGGCCGTCAGAGCGGCGCGTTCGGCGGCGGTGGGCTGGTACACGTTCTCCTCGAGCGAGCGGTCGTTGAGGTCGCCGTTGCGTGTGGCGGTCCGGATGTTGCGGTAGTACGCATTGCCGGCAAAGAACAGGTTGTCGCTGAAATTGTGCTGGCCCACCAGATTGACGAACAGCGACTGGTTTTGCGTTGTGTCGGGCAAGGTGTAGATGCTGGCGTAGTCGCGCGCGAGGAAACGCTGCTCCTGCAGTCCGTTGCCAGTCAGGCTGGTGTCGGCATACGCCGTCGTCAGTGCAAAGGTCGTTACGCGGTCCTGCCAGCCCACCTTGCCGAAAATCTGGCCTACGCGCGAAGGCGAATCGCCGCGCCAGCCGTCTTCCTGGAAAAAGGTGCCGGTAACGTACCAATTGAGGCCGGACGCCTGGCTGCCGCCATGTTCGAATTCAACCGCGCGGCGCCGGTGCGATCCGTAATACGCCTGGATATCGGTCCCCGAGTTGTGCACCCCATCTTTGGTCTGGATCGAAAGCGCACCGCCGAGCGTATTGAGTCCGAACAGCGGATTCGACCCGGGCATCAGCGCAAACGACGCGATCGCGGCGCGCGGAATCAGGTCCCAGCTCACGACATCGCCGAAGGGCTGATTGAGGCGCACGCCATCCATGTATACCGACAGGCCCTGCGGCGTCCCGAGCAGAGGCGATGCGGTGTAGCCGCGGTAATTGATGTCGGGCTGGAACGGATTGTTCTGGATGTCGTTGACGTACACGCTGCCAAGAAAACGCAGCATGTAGCCGGGCAGGTCGATAGCGTGGCTGCGCTCGATCTGCGCCGCATCGCCCGTCTGCACCGACGCGGGAAATTCGTCCCGGGCCAGTCCCACTCCGGGAAGCGGGGTCGTGCCGATAACGTTGACGGGAGGCAACGACACAGGCTCGGCCGCGAAGCATTTTGCACTGGTGAGCGCGCACGCGACGACGCATGCGCGTATGCGCGGGCTCATTGCCTAACCGCGAGCTTTGCCGCCCGGAAGATGAAGAATCGAGCGCGCACGCTTCATCGAGTACAAGCCAGCGCGCCGGTCGCTTGCGAGGCTAGCGTTGTCGCGCTTCGAGCTCGGCCAGGCGAGTCGTCAAGGTCTCGAGTTTTTCGCGCGTTCGGCGCAGCACCTGCGTCTGGATGTCGAAATCCTCGCGCGTGACCAGGTCGAGGCGCGCGAGCGCGCCGGTCAGCAACGCGCGCACGTTCTTGTCGACATCGCGCGCGGGACTGGCGGCGATCGCTTCGCTGACGCGGGCGCTGACCTCGTCGATTACCTTGCCTGCAAGCACGGCGTACTCCTGTCAATGGCGTCGACAAGTCTAACAAAGTCGCCCTTCGTATCGTGCCGCAAGTGGCGCTGACGGCTGCTGCACGAGCGCGCCTCAGAAGCGTGCATAGGTTTCGAGCGCGCACCGTATCGGTGCGCAAGACCGTGCGCCGCGGTCGTTGCCGTACCGTCGACAATCCGTAATTAACTGATTAATAACATTTATATCTCTTGGCATGCCTTGTGCTGAACGATGTTGCATTCACTCGTTCGCACGACAGCCAAGGAGACACAAAATGTCCGCAATACTTCGCGCCCTTCCCGCGGCAGCAGCGTTCGCCGTCGGCGTTCTGGCAACCAATGTTCATGCGCAGACCTCGGCTCCTGCACTGGCGGAGGTCAAGCCGCCCGATCCGCCCTACGCCCTGACCGGTAATTTCGGCATCTACAGCCAATATATTTTCCGTGGCCTGACCCAAACGGACACCAAGCCGGCATTTCAGGGCGGCATCGATTTGACCCACGAAAGCGGCTTCTACCTCGGCACGTGGGGTTCGAACATCAGCTGGCTCAGCGACGCCGGCGCCTGCAATCACGGTTGCAGCCTCGAGTGGGACTTCTACGGCGGCTGGCGCCATACCTGGAACGAAGACTGGGGCCTTGACGTCGGCGCACTGCAGTACTGGTACCCCGGCAGCTACAACCCCGGCTTTTCCAACCCCAACACGACCGAACTCTACATCGCTGGCTCGTGGAAGTGGCTGTCGCTCAAGTTCTCCGATGTCGTGTCAAGCAAGACCTTCGGCACGCCCAATTCCAGGGGCACGTGGTACCTGGAAGCCAACGCTGCCTATCCGCTCACCGAGCAGCTGACGCTCGTCGGTCACGTCGGTCGCCAGGATTATCACGGCAGCAATAACGATGTCGACAACAGCATCCTCAACTACAGCGACTGGAAGCTTGGCGCGACCTATCTGATCAAGGACGGCTGGTCGGTAGGCGCTTACTGGACCGACACCAACGCCAACCAATCGGTGTACACGCTCGCCAACCGCTTCATCGGCAAATCGACGGGAACAGCGTTCATCCAGAAGACGTTCTGATTTCCGCGCACATCGCGCGGCGAGGTCCATGGCAATTTTCGAGGGGCGAATAATGAAACTGGTTACTGCTGTCATTAAGCCGTTCAAGCTCGACGAGGTGCGTGAGGCTCTGTCGGCGATCGGCGTTCAGGGGATCACCGTGACCGAAGTCAAGGGCTTCGGGCGGCAAAAGGGGCACACCGAACTGTACCGGGGTGCCGAATACGTCGTCGATTTCCTGCCCAAGGTGAAGATCGAGGCAGCGATCAAGAGCGACATGCTCGACCGCGTCATCGAGGCAATCGAAAAAGCGGCGAACACAGGCAAGATCGGCGACGGCAAGGTTTTCGTCTTCGACCTCGAACAAGTCGTGCGCATTCGGACCGGTGAGACCGGCGCCGACGCACTCTAAGGGGAATACCATGAAGCGATTGTCCACGTTGATCGCGGTCTGCGGCGTCTTCGCCGTCTGCAATGTCGCATTTGCAGACGACAAGACCACGGACCTGAAGGTCGACACCACCAACGCGTCACCGACAGCCGTCGCACAGGCGCCTGCTCCGGCCGCGACGCCCGCCGCAACCGCTGCACCAGGAGCGTCTCCTGCCGCCGGCGCGGCCGCCCCTGCCGCAGGGACCGCACCCGCCGACGCCAAGCCCGCCGAAGCGGCTCCAGCCGCGCCCACCACGCCGCAACTCGTTGCTGCCGACAAGATCAGCAGTGGCGACACCGCCTGGCTGCTCACGTCGACGGCGCTGGTCCTGATGATGACCATTCCGGGCCTGGCACTGTTCTACGCGGGCATGGTGCGCAAGAAGAACGTGCTCGCGACGCTGATGCAGAGCTTTGCCATCACCTGCCTGGTGACCGTGCTGTGGGTCATCATCGGCTACAGCCTTGCGTTCATGCCGGGTAATTCGTTCATCGGAAGTCTGGACCGGCTCTTCCTCAACGGCATGCTGTTCCAGAAGGAGGCCGGCAAGCTGACGGTATCGCATCTGGCGTCGTCGATTCCCGAGTCGGTGTACATGATGTTCCAGATGACCTTCGCGATCATCACGCCGGCGCTCATCTGCGGCGGCTTCGCCGATCGTATGAAATTCTCCGCCATGATGTGGTTCATGGGCATCTGGTCGGTCGTCATCTATGCGCCCATCGCGCACATGATGTGGGAGCCTACGGGTTACTGGGCCAGCGCTGGCGTGCTCGATTTCGCGGGCGGCACGGTGGTGCACATCAATGCGGGTATTGCCGCGCTGGTGTGCGCGCTGATGTTGGGCAAGCGGCTTGGCTACGGCAAGGAATCGATGATGCCATCCAACCTGACCCTGACGGTCATCGGCGCATCGCTGCTGTGGGTGGGCTGGTTCGGCTTCAACGCCGGCTCGGCGGTCGCCGCGGACGGCCGCGCCGGCATGGCGATGATGGTGACCCAACTCGCAACCGCAGTCGCCGCGCTGGCGTGGATGTTCACCGAGTGGATGGCGAAGGGCAAGCCTTCCGTGCTGGGCATCGCCTCGGGCGCCGTTGCGGGCCTGGTTGCGATCACGCCGGCATCGGGCTTCGTCGGCGTGACTGGCGCGATCATCATCGGCATTGCTGCCGGCGTGATCTGCTTCTTTGCCGCGACCACGGTAAAGAAGGCCTTCGGCTACGATGATTCACTCGACGCGTTCGGTGTGCACTGCATCGGCGGTATCGTCGGCGCGCTGCTCACCGGCGTACTCAACGTCAAGGAGATCAGCGGCGCCGATGCCAGCATGACCGCGCAGTTCGGCGCGGTGGCGACGACACTGCTCTACAGCGGCATCGGGAGCTTCATCATCCTCAAGGTAATCGACATGGTCATCGGTCTGCGCGTCTCTGAAGAAGAGGAACGCGAAGGCCTTGATGTAAGTCTCCACGGCGAACGAGTGGAGTAGGCCGTATCGAAGCAAGGCCCTAGTTTCTCTTCAGTGGCTTTCGGGGCGCTTCAAGCGCCCTTTTTTTTCAGGTCTTCGATTTCTTCCTGGCGCGCGGATGCGCCTTGTCATAGGTCTTCGCCAGCGCCTGGAAATCGAGGTGCGTGTAGATCTGCGTGCTTTTGATGCTGGCATGTCCGAGCAGCTCCTGCACCGCGCGCAGGTCGCCGGAAGATTGCAGCAGGTGTGACGCGAACGAGTGGCGCAGCATGTGCGGATGCACGTGCCGCGACAGACCGCGCTTGATCGCCCACGCGGCGAGGCGCTGCTGAATGGCGCGCGGCATGAGCCTGCGGCCGCTGTTCCCGACGAAGAGCGCAACGGTGTCCGGCGGGACCTGCTTCTCGCGCACAGCGAGCCACGCACTGAGCGCCGCGCGGGCGTGCGTCCCCACCGGAACCAGGCGCTCCTTGGCGCCTTTGCCCCACACGCGTATCTCGCCGGTAGTCAGATCGAGCGCGCCGACGTCCGCTCCAGCAAGTTCGGACACGCGCAAACCCGACGAGTAGGCGAGCTCGAACAATGCGCGATCGCGCAGGCTGAGCAGGTCGTCGCCCTCGATCGCCACCAATTGCACCGCCTCGTCGGGGGAAAGTACCGAGGGAAGGCGGCGTGCGGATTTCGGCGCGCGCAGGCCGGCGCAGGGATTACCCTCGATGGTGACGTCGCGTTCGACTGCGAAGCGGTAGAGCGCGCGCCATGCCGACAACATCCGCGCGAGGCTGCTCCCGGACAGACCCCGCGCATGCAGTGTGGCGAGATATCGCCGCAGGTCGGCGGTCGTCAGCTTGGTCAGCGCGGTGTCGCCGGCCAGCGCCTGCAAAGCGCGCGCGTCGCGAAGATAGGCGTTGCGCGTAGGCACGGGTCGCGTGGCAAGATGCAGCCGCCACGCCTCCAGCAGCGGACCGTCAGCGCGCGTGGCGAGGCGCGCGGCTTTCATTGCGCATCAGGACTGGGGCAGGAAGCGAGCCGTCGCGACGCTGGCCAGTTCCGCCAGGCGCGTCAGGTACATCGTGCCCATGCCGGCATAGAAGCGCTCCGGATCGTCGCTGCCCAGCGCCACCAATCCGAATGCCTGGTGCGTTCGCAACGGCAGGAAGGCGAAGGACGTGAGCGTCGACGCGCCGTCGAACCAGTCGCGCGACTCGAAGGGCGCGTGCTCGCCGCAATAGGGATTGCCGAGCGCGGCTGCGTATTCGCGCAACTCCTGGCTGGTCGCGGCGAGCTCGGGCAGATAGGACTGCTCGGGCACCTTGCCCCAGAGGCGCAACGCGACCTGCGGGACCTGGAAATCCTCGCCAAGGCTGTGATAGAGCACGCCGAGCGTGGTCTCGAGGTCCATCGCCGAGAACAGCGCCAGCGTCGAGCGATGCAGCTTTTCGCTGATCGAGTCGTTCTCGCCGCCAAACTTGATCATTTCGCGCAGTTTGGTTTCGAGCTGGCCGTTCTTCTCGCGCAGCGTGACGATCTGGCGCTCGGCGATGGGGATTGCGTGGCCGCCATGAGGGTGGGGCACATAGATCTCGGACAGGACGTCGGCGTATTCGCCGAAGAATTCCGGGTGCTGCTGCAAATAGTCGGCGACCGCGTTGGCATCCATCGATTGTTCCTCTTCTTGATTCGCGTTCATCAGTCCGGCAGCGTCCATTCACCCTCGAAAACCGTTTCCGCCGGACCGGTCATCAACACCGGCGCGCCGTCACCCGCCCAGCCTATCGTCAGCATTCCCCCGCGCATCGCCACACCCACTCGCGCATCGAGCAAACCCCGTCGAATGCCCGTCACCACCGCAGCGCAGGCACCTGTTCCGCAGGCCAGCGTCTCGCCCGCACCGCGCTCCCACACCCGCAGGCGAATGTTAGCGCGACGCATGACCTGCATGTAGCCGGCATTCGCGCCTTGCGGAAAACGCGGGTGATGCTCGATCAGCGGGCCCTGGCTGGCAACCGCGGCGGATTCGACATCGTCGACCACCTGCACTGCGTGCGGATTGCCCATCGACACCACGCTGATCTGCAGCGTGTCGCTGCCAACGACGAGCGGCTGCACCAGCGCCGCGCTGTCGCTCACGAAGGGAATCTCGCCCGGCAGAAAACGCGGCGCGCCCATGTCGACGGTGACCTGGCCGTCGGCCTCGAGCGTGGGCGCGATGACGCCGCCGCGCGTCTCGACGCGAATCGAGCGTTTGGTCGTCATGCCCCTGGCGCGGACGAACTGCACGAAGCAGCGCGCGCCATTGCCGCATTGCTCGACCTCGCCTCCGTCGGCATTGAAAATGCGGTAGCCGAAATCGACGTCGCGGCGCGTCGCTTTTTCGACGACGAGGACCTGGTCGCAGCCCACGCCGAAATGGCGGTCGGCAAGGCGGCGGTAGTCGGACGGGGTCAGATCGAGCTTGTCGTTGAGCCCGTCGAGGACGACGAAGTCGTTGCCCAGGCCCTGCATCTTGGTGAAGCGAAGCCGGCGGGTCATTGCGCGCGCGGACCGACCGAGTCGAAGCGACCGACCGTGATCCTGCCGGTGTGCGCAAACGGCAAGGCCGTGCCGTCGTCCAGCGTGATCGTGCCCTTGATCGCGTAAGGGAGGGGCAGTTGCGATCCGATGGACATCAAGCCGGTTGCCACCGCCGCGACATCGACGCGCCCGGAGACGTCGACCTTGGCTTCGCCCCGCGGCTGGAGCTTGTCGACGCGAACGGTCCTGCCGGACGCCGCCGAGCGGCCGTCGAGAATGACGTCGAACTCGACCCGATCGACAGGAAGCGCGTACGGGTTCGGGTTGGTGATGCGCATCCCGATCATGACGTCCGCCTTCGAGTCCGCGAAGCGCAGGATGCGCACGGTCTCCAGCGTGACTTGTGGTTGCTCGAATGGAAGCTGCGCCGGCACGCAACCTGCGGCGCTGATCATCACCGCCAGCAATACGACGCAAGCGGAGCGTCGCGCGCGACTCGGTGTGCCCGCTCGAGCGCAAGCTGGATAGCACCCGAGCCTGCGTTCAGACATTGAAGCGAAAATGCATCACGTCGCCGTCCTTGACTACGTAGTCGCGGCCCTCGAGACGCATCTTACCGGCTTCCTTCGAGCCCTGCTCTCCCTTGCAGGCGATGAAATCGGCGAAGCCGATCACTTCGGCGCGGATGAATCCCTTCTCGAAGTCGGTATGGATGACTCCCGCCGCCTGCGGCGCGGTGCTGCCATGCCTGATGGTCCACGCCCGAACTTCCTTCGGGCCGGCGGTGAAGTAGGTGTCGAGTCCGAGCAGCTTGTAGCCGGCGTGAATGAGCCGGTCGAGTCCCGCCTCGGTGAGCCCCATGTCGTCGAGGAAAATCTGCTTATCCTCTGGCGCGAGGTCAGCGATCTGCGCTTCGAGCGCCGCTGAAATCGCGACCACCGGCGCGCCTTCGTGCTGAGCGTGCTCCTCGACCCGCGCCAGCAGGGGGTTGTCCTTGAAGCCGTGCTCAGCGACATTGGCGACGTACATGATCGGCTTCATCGTGAGCAGGAACAGCGGCTTGAGCACTGCGCGCTCTTCCGGATACAGGTCAACCGAATGCGCGGGCCGCGCCTGGTTGAGTACCGGCATGATCTTCTCGAGCGCGGCGACGAGTCGTTGCGCTTCCTTGTCACCGCCAGTGCGCGCGGCCTTGGCGAACTTGGACATCTGCTTGTCCACCGTTGCCAGATCGGCGAGCGCGAGCTCGGTATTGATCGTCTCGATGTCCGAAATCGGGTCGATCCTGCCGGCGACATGCACGACGTTGCCGTCCTCGAAACAACGCACGACGTGCGCGATGGCGTCGGTCTCGCGGATGTTCGCCAGAAACTGGTTGCCGAGGCCTTCGCCCTTGGACGCGCCGGCAACCAGACCGGCGATGTCGACGAACTCGACCGCGGCCGGAAGCACGCGTTCAGGGCGCGCGATCGCGGCCAGCGCGGCGAGCCGCGGATCGGGAACCTCGACGATGCCGACGTTGGGCTCGATGGTGCAGAACGGATAATTTTCCGCGGCGATGCCGGCCTTGGTCAGGGCATTGAACAGGGTCGACTTGCCGACGTTGGGCAGACCGACGATGCCGCATTTGACGCTCACTTGGCTTCCTTCTTCAACGGCGGCTCATCGCTCGCCTGCGTGTGCAGTTCGTGCATTGCGCGCTCGGTTTCGCCAGCCACGAGTCGCGGCCAGATGACCAGGACCCGCGCCATCGCGGCGTCGATCGCGCCGCGATCCGCCGCCGAGGGCGGATGCAGAACGTAGTCGGCGACCTCCTGCTCGGATAACACGCCGTCGCGCGGATGGCCGATCCCGATCCGCAGGCGCCAGAACTCTCCGGTACCCATCTGCGCCGCGATGTCCTTCAAGCCGTTGTGTCCGGCAAATCCGCCGCCGAATTTCAGCTTGATGCCGCCCGGCTTCAGATCAAGTTCGTCGTGCGCAACCAGAATTTCAGCTGGCGCGATCTGGTAGAACCGCGCCAGCGCAGCGACTGCAAGGCCGCTGCGGTTCATGAATGTCTGCGGGATCGCCAGTCGCGGAGCGACGCCGGCGACGACCGCATGGAATTTCGCATCGGCACGGAACCCTGCGGGGATGCGCTCGGCGAGCTGTTCGACAAACCACGTGCCCGCGTTGTGCCGCGTCGCGGCGTACTCGCGCCCTGGATTGCCCAGCCCGACGATCAAGCGCAATGGATTCGCCATGTTTGCAATGCGTGCTGGCCAACAAAAAGGCCCGCCTGAGACAGCCGGGCAGGCCTCTTCGCCATCACCAACCGCTTATTTCACGCTTATTTCTTGTCGTCCTTCTTGGCGGGAGCCTTGTCCTTGTCGCCGCCCTTGTCACCCTTGTCGCCAGCCTTCTCCGCAGCCTTGTCACCACCCTTGGCATCGTCGCCCGCAGCGGTCGCATCGGTCGCTGCCGCATCGGCCGTCGCGGCGGCCACTTCGACTTCAGCGATGACTCGCGGGATGATTGCAGTGGCAACCGCCGGGTCGACTTTTCCGCGCGAGACTGCGGACACGCCCGCCGGCAACTTCAGGTCGGAAACGTGGATCGACTGGCCGACGGCAAGCGCGGACAGGTCCACTTCGATGAAAGAGGGCAGGTCCTTAGGCAGACACGCGACGTCGAGTTCGGTCATCACGTGACTGATGATCGCATCGGTGGTCTTGTGCGCGGGAGAATCCTCGGCGTGAGTGAAGTGCAGCGGTACCTTGATGTGGATCTTGCGCTTTTCGTCGACGCGCTGAAAATCGACATGCAGCACCTCGTTGCGAAACGGATGCATCTGTACGTCGCGCAGCAGCACGCGCTGCGCCGCGCCTTCGAATTTCATGGTCAGGATCGACGAATGGAATGCTTCCTTGCGCAGCGCATGAATCAGTGCGTTGTGGTCGAGCTCGACCGGCTGGGGCTTGGCGTCACCGCCGTAGACGATGCCGGGCGCGCGACCGCTGCGGCGGAGCCTCCGGCTCGCGCCGCGACCTTCGGTGCCGCGCGGAAACGCTGTGAATTCGTGTTGCATGGCAGAACTCCTCTTGTCTGCGGCCTTCCGGTGCTGGGCACGTTGCCCATCGGTCGTCCGCGGTGGCGACACCCGCTTAACCCATGTGCCGGGAAAGCGGGAAAGCCTTGAATTATATCCCGAATCTGTCGTCTCGCGCAACACAGCGACCGGTCGCGGGGGGTGTGGGGTCAGCGCACGAGCGAGCGCGAGGCCCCGCTCGTCAAGCGGCGCATCCCACTACTCGGTGAACAGCGAGCTGACCGACTCCTCGTTGGAAATGCGCGTCATCGTCTCGGCGAGCAGCTGCGCGCAGGACAGGACCCGGATGCGCTTGCAGGCGCGCGCCTCTTCGGACAGCGGAATGGTGTCGGTGACGACGATCTGGTCGAGTTCGGACTCAGCAATGCGCTGCACCGCGCCGCCCGACAGGACGGGGTGCGTGCAATACGCGATCACCTTGCGCGCGCCGTTCTCCTTGAGCGCGGACGCCGCCTTGCACAGCGTATTCGCGGTATCGACGATGTCGTCCATGATCACGCAGGTGCGGCCCTCGACGTCGCCGATGATGTTCATGACTTCGGAAACGTTGGCTTTGGGTCGCCGCTTGTCGATGATCGCGAGATCGGAATCGAGGCGCTTGGCGATGGCGCGCGCACGCACCACGCCGCCGACGTCCGGTGACACGACGAGCAGGTCGTCGTAGTTCTGCTTCCAGAGGTCGCCCAGCAACACCGGAGTCGCATAGATATTGTCGACCGGGATGTTGAAGAAGCCCTGGATCTGGTCGGCATGCAGATCCATGGTCATCACGCGATTGACGCCAATGGTCATGAGCATGTCGGCAACCACCTTGGCGGTGATCGCCACGCGCGCCGAACGCGGGCGCCGGTCCTGGCGCGCGTAGCCGAAATAGGGGATCGCGGCGGTGATCCGGCCTGCGGACGCGCGCTTGAGCGCGTCGACCATGACCAGGATTTCCATCAAGTTGTCGTTGGTCGGCGCGCAGGTCGACTGCAGCACGAACACGTCGCGGCCGCGGACGTTCTCGAGCAGCTCGACCATCACTTCGCCGTCGGAAAAGCGCCCGACGATGCAGCGGCCGAGGCTGATGTTCATGTGGCGCACGACCGCCTCGGCAAGCTTAGGGTTGGCGTTGCCAGTGAACACCCGCATGCGTTCAAACGACATGCGGTCTCCCGGTGGAAAATGCGGCGAAGCGCTCGGCAAAACACCCGAGGCCGGGGAATATGGCTGGGGAGGTAGGGATCGAACCTACGAATGCCGGAATCAAAATCCGGTGCCTTACCACTTGGCGACTCCCCAATGGAAACTTCGGTCCGCTGCGTCAGGCATATCGCCACAACGGGTGGCGAGAGAGCGAACGTGCAACAAAGCCGGTGATGCCATGCGGCATTGTGGACAACGCCTGCTGCGCGGCGCTCTCGGCGGCGAAAGCGCCGAATACGCACGCCCCCGACCCCGTCATTCGCGCCCCCGCGACCGGCGCGGCGTGCGCCAGAGCGTCGACACAATGGGCGATGTCCGGAAACCGCGCTGCTGCAACGGGAAAAAGATCGTTGCAGCCATAGCCTTCGGAAAAGACAGGCATTTTCGCGGACTCGCTGTTGCGTGTCAATTCTGGCGCCGCGAAAATCGCCGCGGTCGGAACCTCTACATCCGGCGTTAGCACGACAAACCAGGTCGGCGGAAACGTCATCGGTGTGAGGACTTCGCCTATGGCTTGCGCGAACGCCGGTTCGCCGAAGACGAAGAACGGCACGTCCGCACCCAATGACAGCGCTATCGCCATCAGCTCTTTGCGTGACAGTGCGAGCTGCCACAACCGGTTGAGGCCGAGCAACACCGTTGCCGCATCGGAGCTGCCGCCGCCGAGGCCACCGCCCACGGGCAAGCGCTTGTCGACACCGATCGACACGCCCAGTGTCTCGCCGCTGTGGCGCTGGAGCAGGCGCGCCGCGCGTACCGCGAGGTCATCCTCCGGCGCGATGCCGATGGGACCGCGCACGCGCTCGATGACGCCGTCGCCGCGCGCCTTCAGCGTGATGAGGTCGCCACGCGCGATCGGCACGAACAGCGATTCCAGCGTGTGATAGCCGTCGGCACGCCGTCCGGTCACATGCAGAAACACGTTGAGCTTGCCGGGCGCGGGAAGCGTCAACGCGCCGATGGTCGTCACCGCCACGAATCGACGACCAGCTTCACTTCGATCCCGGGGTAGGCGAGCGCTATGCGCGCCGGACGTGATACGCGCGCAGGGTCAGGCGCGAAGGATTGGTAGACAATCGTCCACCCGTCCTGACGTAGCACGCCGGGTCCCCCGTCCGCCGCGGCCTCGACGGCGAACGGAGCGCCGGGTCGCGGTGCACCCTGGATCCAGAACGCGAGCCCGTCCACGGGTAGCGACCATTCGAGCGAGCGGGCCCCGAGCTCGCGCCAGTCGGCGGCGGAAATCGAGCGCCCGTCCGCGGTCCGCAGCGACACCCCGTTGGCGTCGCCCGTAAGGCGAGCGATCGTCTGGCCGAGCGGCGACGCCAGATCGACGATGTCCGCCGCGCCGTCGTGATGCCAACGGAAATTCGCGGTCAGTGCGTCGGTGCCGTGGCGCAACGAAAGACGCCCGCTGGCCTCAAACGTGGATCGCACAGGCGCGAAGTCGACCGAGCGATCTTCGCGCGAAGGTGCGACGCCGGCGCACGCGGCGAGCGCAAGAACACAGCCTGCTCCCGCGGCGCGGACTGCCCAGCCGCGGAAAACTCGCATGGTCCGGGGTGTGCTCTAGGGCACGAAGCGGCGCAATGTTTCCAGGAGCATCGGATTGTCCGGAGTCTGCTTGAGCTGCGATTGCCAGAGGTCCTTGGCGCGCGTGCGCTCTCCCCTGGCCCACAGTACTTCGCCCAGATGCGCCGCGATCTCCGGATCGGACCGCTCGGCGAGCGCGCGGCGCAGGGTTTTCTCCGAATCTTCGTAATTACCCATCCGGAATTGCGCCCAGCCCATGCTGTCGAGGATGTAGGGGTCCCCGGGCGAAAGCGCCAACGCCTGCTCGATGAGCTTCAGGCCTTCCGCGGTGCGCGTGGTGCGATCGACCAGCGTGTAGCCCAGCGCATTGAGCGCCTGCGCATTGTCTGGCTTGAGCTCGATGAGCTTGGACAGGCGCGTTTCGACTTCCTCCAGCCGATCGAGCTTTTCGGCGACCATCGCGACGTCGTAGAGCAGGTCGACCGAATCCGGATTGACCACCAGCGCTGCGGTCAGCACCGAATACGCGCCGGCGTTGTCGCCTGCATCGCGCATCAGTTGCGCCTCGGTCTGCGTGCGCTCGATGCGCTGATCGCGGTCCTCGGGCGCGAGCGTCGCCAGATAACGCCGCGCGGCGGCGACATCGCCCTTCTTGCCCATCATGGTGGCGATGCGCAGCTTCGAGATCCAGGCGCGCTCGCCGGTGGTCACTTCACGATACAGCGCGATCGCATCGTCGTAGCGCCTGGCTTCGTCGGCAACCTGCGCCAGATAGTAGTTCACCACGCCCGGCTCGCCAAAGCCGGCAACCTTCAATTCGGTAAACAGGCGCTCCGCCGTCGAATAGTCCTTCAATTGCAGCGACAGCGCGGCGACGGCGAACTCGAGCTCGCGGTCGGAGCTGTCCGCCGCCCAGAGTCGCTGAAAGACCTCGCGCGCCTCGGCGAACCTCTTCTGCTCGACGTAGAGCTGCGCCACGGCGACGCTCGCGGCGCGCGACTCCGGCGTGCTTGCGAGAAAGCCATTGAGGAAATTGATCGCACCCTGTGGCGAATTCTTGGACAGAATGTCGCTCTTTAGCAGCGCGGCGCGTTCCCATCCGGGCTTGAGTTCGAGCGCGCGATCAGCGGCGCGCATCGACATCGCCATCGTGTCGAGGTCGCGCAAACCGGTGTTGTATCCAGCGAGTGCGACGGCGAACTGCGCCTCCGCGACATTCGGGTACGGCTTGGCCAGATCAGCGATCAGCTTGAACACGGCGCCCTTGTCGGTTTGCGACGCCAGTGCCTGGTTGATCTGCATGAAGGCGTCCGACAGCGCGGTGCCGTTGGTCGCGGCCTCGGCCAGAACGTGTTCGAGTTCCGCCTTCAGTTCGTTGCCCGCGCCGGACTGAGTCAGCGTGGCGACCATCTGGCGGGCGCGATCGGCGCCTGGTTCGAGGGCCACCCAGAGCTTGGCAGATTCGAGCGCCAGTCCGCGCTGCCGCGCAAACAGTGCGACCTCGGTTGCCCGTCGCGCGAGCCGGGCATCCTGCGCGTCGCGCGCTGCCTCGAAATATGCGCGCGCCGCGAGTGCCGAATCGCCGCGCTGCATCGCAATATCGCCGACGAGAATTCGGTAGAGAATCTCCGGACTCAGCGCGGAATCCGCCGGCGATGCAGGCGCAACCCCGGGCGACGTCGCGGCCGGCGGCGCGCTTTGCGCCCACGCGCTCGTGCCGGCCACGCCAAGCGTCGCCAGGACTACAAGTGAAGACAGTTGAAGCAGCCGAATCGGCTTGAGCAGTAGCACGTTGGGTATCACTTTCTTAGCAGGCCAGGCACCGGGCCGGGAGCAAGCAAATCTTAGGGTATATTGGGACGAGCAACAAACACCGCCCGTCCCGTCCGGATGCCCGAACTTCCCGAAGTAGAAACTACTCGCCGCGGCCTGGCGCCTCACGTGGAACGTCAAAAAGTGACGGCCGTCAGCATCTACGACCACCGTTTACGCTGGCCGGTTCCGCGCGATCTGGCTCGCCGTCTCGTGGGCAGGGTTGTCGATCGCGTCGACAGGCGCAGTAAGTACCTACTGTTTCGGTTTGGCAAGGATACTTTCATTGTTCACCTTGGCATGACAGGCAGCTTGCGGGTCTATCACGACCTGCCCCCGAAACGCCCGCACGACCACGTCGATCTCGCCTTTGAAAACGGCGTCGTGCTCAGGTACCACGATCCAAGGCGCTTTGGCGCGATGCTCTGGTCGCCGGAATCGGCACGTCTGCACCCACTTTTGGCGGACCTGGGCCCCGAGCCGTTCGCGCCCGAATTCAACGCGGACTACCTCTACGCCGCCACCCGGAATCGCAGCGTCGCGATCAAGCTCGCGCTGATGGACAGTCATCTCGTCGTAGGGGTGGGCAACATCTACGCGAACGAGTCGCTGTTCCGCGCGGGCATCCGGCCAACGCGCCCCGTCAACCGGGTCTCGCGCGAGCGCCTGGGGCGGCTCGTCGAGGCCGTCCGCGAGACGCTTTCGGAGGCGATCGCGAAGGGCGGAAGCACCCTTCGCGATTACGTCGACAGTGCTGGGAAACCGGGCTATTTCCAGCTCGACCACTACGTCTATGGCAGGGAGGGCGAACCGTGCCGGATATGCGGCGCGACGATTCGCGGCGTGCGCCTCGGAGGGCGGGCGACGTCGTACTGTGCGAGCTGCCAGCGCTGATCCCTCTCGGGATCGCATCCGGGCGCGCTTTATGCTTAATCGAACGCGCCGCATACGCAGGGCAGGCTTGACCTGATTGAAAGCCACCCCGACGGCCCCCTTTGCAAGAACATGCGGGGTAACCAACACGGCCCCGGGAGGGGGTAGACCTATGCAATCCAGGGATCTCGCAGCCCGTTTCGAGGCGTACAGCGACTGGCGCCGCCGCCTGTCCGCACGCATTTCCGGGCTGCACGAATGGCTGTCGCAGCAGGAGCTTGCCGACGCCAACGCCGACCTGTCCATCCAGCACTTGCTCGAACGGCTGCACCAGGACAAGCTGGTGGTGGCTTTTGTCGCCGAGTTTTCGCGCGGCAAGTCCGAGCTGATCAACGCCATCTTCTTCGCCGACTTTGGCCAGCGTCTGCTGCCGTCGGCCGCCGGGCGCACGACCATGTGCCCCACCGAACTGCTCTACGACTCGACGCGCCCACCGTCGATCCGCCTGCTGCCGATCGAGACCCGAGCTCGCGACGGCACGGTCACCGAATTCAAGAACTACGCCGACGAATGGGTCACGATGCCGCTCGACATGTCGTCCGCGGACAAGATGAGCGAGGTGCTGTCGCAGGTATCGCAGACCAAGCGCGTGCCGGTCGCGCTGGCGCGCAAGTACGGCCTCTACGACGACGGCGACGTGCTCTCGCAAAGCGCGGACGTCGACGACAAGGCGGTCGACATTCCGTCGTGGCGCCATGCCGTCATCAACTTTCCGCATCCCCTGCTGCAGCAGGGACTGGTCATCCTCGACACACCCGGCCTCAACGCCATCGGCACCGAGCCCGAGCTCACGCTCAACCTGCTGCCCAACGCGCACGCGGTGCTGTTTCTGCTGGCGGCCGACACGGGAGTCACCAAGACCGACATCGAAGTCTGGCGCGACCATCTGATCGGCGAGAATCCCGCCAGCAAGGAAGGTCGACTGGTCATCCTCAACAAGATCGATGGTCTCTGGGACGAACTCAAGACCAGCCAGGAAATCGACGCGGAAATCGCGCGTCAGGTGCGCACCAGCGCCGAGCTGCTCGCGATTCCACCGGCACAGGTTTTCCCGATTTCGGCGCAGAAGGCTCTCGTCGCCAAGGTCAACGGCGACGATGCGTTGCTGGCCCGAAGCCGTCTGCCGCAGCTCGAACAGGCGCTCTCAAAAGAACTGATTCCCGCCAAGCGCCACATCGTCGGCACCGCCACCAATTCCGAAATCCGGTCGCTTGCCGCGAGCGTGCGGACGATCCTGGAGAGCCGCATCGCCGGAATTCATGAACAACTCGGCGAACTGCGCGGGTTGCGCGGCAAGAACCAGGACGTCGTCGAGCACATGCTCGAGCGAATACAGCAGGAAAAGGACATCTTCGAACGCGGCATGCAGCGCTACACGGCTCTGCGCACCGTGTTCACGCAGCATTCGAATTCGCTCTACGCGAGCATCGGTCTGGAAACGCTGCGCGCGACCGCCGGCGACACGCGTAAGCGCATCGAGGCAAGCCCATTCACCAAGGGCGTGCGCTCGGCGATGAACGACTTCTTCGCCAGCATCAACGGCAATCTGGAGAAAAGCGGCCAGCAGACCGGCGAGATCCACGACATGATGCGGGCGATGTACACGCGCTTCGCCAGGGAACACGGGCTCGAGCCGTTCACGCCGCCGCAGTTTTCGATGCTCAAGTACCAGAAAGAAGTCGAGCGGCTGGAGCGCGCCTACAACGTGCACTTCAACACCCTCTGGAACATGGTGAGCAAGGCCAAGTTCACGCTGATGAAGCGCTTCTTCGAGACCATCGCCATTCGCGTCAAGCACGTCTACGACATTGCCAATCGCGACCTCGATAGCTGGTTGAAGACGGTAATGGCGCCGCTGGAAACGCAGGTCCGCGAGCACCATATGCAACTGCGGCGCCGGCTGGAGAGCGTCAAGCGCATCCATCGCGCCAGCGACGAGCTCGAGGAGCGCGTCGCCGAGCTAGAGCAGTCCGAGACGTCGGTGAACCATCAGATCGCCGCGCTGGGACTCGAGGTCAGGGCCATCAACGAGGTGATCGAAGCGCCCGAGATGCTGCCGCTCGCGGCGAACGGCTAGCGGCGCACCGGCCGGCCGCTACTTTCCGGTTTCGGCGGATTTTGCCGCCATCAGTCCTGCGTATTTGCGCAGCAACTGGTCGCGTGTTTCAACGCGCTCGGGATCGACCGGGATGCAGTCGACCGGGCACACCTCGACGCACTGCGGCGTGTCGAAGTGGCCGACGCACTCGGTGCACTTCGCGGGATCGATGACGTAGATCTCGGTCCCCTGCGCGATCGCGCCGTTCGGGCACTCGGGCTCGCAGACATCGCAGTTGATGCACTCGTCGGTGATGATCAGCGCCATCGCTTCACCTGCGCTAGCGCGCCGAGCGCGTCTGCGCCACTTTCGCCCTGAGACGCTCGGCGACGAGCGGATGCAAGAACTTGGAAATGTCGCCGCCGAAGCGCGCAATCTCCCGGACGATCGTTGCCGACAGGAACAGGTACTGCTCGCCCGGAGTCAGGAACAGGGTCTCGACTTCGGGGTAGAGATTGCGATTCATGCCAGCCATCTGGAATTCGTATTCGAAGTCGGACACCGCGCGCAAGCCCCGGACGATGACGCTGGCGCCTACCGAGTGCACGAAATCCATCAGCAGTCCCGAAAATCCAGCGACCTCGACGTTGCCATAGTCCACCAGCACCTCGCGCGTCATCGCGATGCGCTCAGCCGTGGAAAACATCGGCCGCTTGCTGTCGCTGTCGGCGATGCCGACGACGACGCTGTCGAACAGCTTTGCCGCCCGGCGCACGAGGTCCTCGTGGCCGCGGGTAAAGGGGTCGAAGGTTCCCGGGTAGACAACTTTAAGCATCTTCGGTCAGTCTGGTTGCGTGCGGCGCAGCAAATGATAATGCACCTGCCCCGCCTTGTCGTGCTGCGTGATCTCGAGGCCTGCGGGTGCGACCAGGACGGCGCGCGATTCCGCGTAAAGCACGCCACCGTGCGCGAGCCGCAGCACCGCGGCGGGCAGCAATGCGTCCCACCCGGCGTTGTCGAACGGCGGATCGAGAAAGATGACGTCGAACAGCCGCGTGTCGCGCGCCAGCCACGCGTGCGCTTCGGCGCGATGCGCCTCCAGCCCGCTGGCGCCGAGTGCCACGCCGGTTGCGGCGAGCGCGCGCACGACCGACGCATCGCTATCGATTGCAACCGCGAGGGTCGCGCCTCGAGACAGCGCCTCGAGCGACAGCGCCCCGCTGCCGGTGAACGGATCGAGCGTGCTCGCTCCGGTCAGGTCCTGACCCAGCCAGTTGAACAGCGTTTCGCGCACGCGATCGGGAGTCGGCCGCACGCCGTCGCGCGCCGGAAAGCGCACGCGGCGACCGCGCCAGCGCCCACCTATGATCCTGATCTCGTTGGAAAGCGGCACAGCGCGGGCGCCGAGGCGAATCGCGAAAGGTAGAATTATATCTTTCGTAGCTCCCCGGACCCCCATGCTCGACCTGTTCAAGCGCAAGCAAGACGCCGCCGCTGTGTCGTGGACCGATCGCCTCAAGCGCGGGCTCGCGCTGACCCGCGAGCAACTCACGCGACCGATCACGCTGCCGCTTGGCCGCAAGCCCGTGCCCGAGGAAGTGCTCGAGCAACTCGAGACGGCGCTCATTTCGGCGGACGTCGGCGTGCCGGCGACTTCGCATTTGATCGCCGATCTTGCGCAACGCTGGAAACGGCTAGGTTCGGGCGCTGATCCGCGGACCGCACTGAAAGATGCGCTCGCGGACCTGCTCGCGCCACTGGAGCGTCCGCTGGTGATCGGCGCCGAGCGCCCGTTTGTCATCATGCTGGCGGGGGTCAACGGCGCCGGTAAGACGACTTCCATTGGCAAGCTGGCCAAGCACCTGCAAGGCCAGGGGCTGTCGGTCCTGCTTGCCGCGGGGGATACTTTTCGCGCCGCGGCGCGCGAACAACTCGAAGTCTGGGGAGCGCGCAACGATGTGGAGGTCATCGCGCAGCAGGGAGGTGACCCGGCGGCGGTGATGTTCGATGCCATCGCCGCCGCGCGCGCGCGCTGCGTCGACGTCGTTCTCGCCGACACCGCGGGACGGCTGCCCACGCAGCTGCACCTGATGGAGGAACTCAAGAAGATCCGCCGCGTCATCGACAAGGCCCAACCCGGCGCGCCCCACGAGACGTTGCTGGTGCTCGACGCCAATACCGGCCAGAACGCGGTGGCGCAAGTGTTGGCGTTCGACGCCGCGCTGGGGATTACCGGCCTGGTTTTGACCAAGCTCGACGGCTCGGCGAAGGGCGGGGTTATCGCGGCGATCGCCAAGACCCGGCCGATACCGGTCAAGTTCATCGGCGTCGGGGAGGGCGTCGACGATCTTCGACCGTTTCGAGTGGGTGAGTTCGTCGACGCCCTATTCGGGTGAACAAGCGCGGTAGGCGCCCGAGTTACCCACCACCCTTGACGGCGCAGCAAGTTTCAATTGCCCGGGTCAACCTTGTATACCTCTACGGATCCGACCGGGGATCTGACCATGAGGCCGCGCCGTAAGTGTACGCTCACATGTGACTGGCAGTAGTGCTGGCCTCGCCAGGCCCGCGCGTTCGGACGCCAAGCCGGCGCGGCACCCAACGCGCGGCCGTAGCGGACGGTGGGCTCCAAAACGGGAACTTTGTAGTGGCTTAGCACTCTCAGTATGCGAGTGCTAAACTGGCACCACGAAGGAGACATAAGCGATGAACGCAATGACGCTGAATTTCCCGACCCCGACCTCCCTGGGCAACCTGGACCACTACATCCAGTCGGTCAACAGGTTCCCCCTGCTGAAGCAGGAAGAAGAGGTCGAGTTCGGCCGCCGGCTGCAGCGCGACAACGACGTCGACGCGGCGCGCGCGCTCGTCCTGTCGCACCTGCGCCTGGTCGTGTCGCTGAGCCGCAATTACCTGGGCTATGGGCTGCCGCAGGCCGACCTGATCCAGGAAGGCAATATCGGCCTGATGAAGGCCGTGCGCCGCTTCGACCCCGAGCGGGGCGTGCGGCTGGTGTCCTTTGCCATGCATTGGATCAAGGCCGAGATCCACGAGTACATCCTGCGCAACTGGCGCATGGTTAAGATCGCCACGACCAAGGCGCAGCGCAAGCTCTTCTTCAACCTGCGCAGCATGAAGCCCACCACGGGCACGTTGTCGCCGAGCGAGGCGCGAGGCATCGCCGAGGCGCTGTCGGTCAAGCCCGAGGAAGTGCGTGAGATGGAAACCCGGCTCTCGGGCCAGGACGTGGCGCTCGACCCGCAGACCGGTGAAGACGGCGAGGCGATGACGCCGATCGCCTACCTGACCGACACCGAAGCCGAGCCCGCGCAGATTCTCGAGCGAGAGGAGTTCGCGCGCAATCGCCGCGACGGGTTGCGCCATGCGCTGGCCAAGCTCGACGACCGCAGTCGCGGAATCATCGAAGCGCGCTGGCTGCGCGAGGAAGACCAGGCCACGCTGCAGGATCTGGCCGACCAGTACGGTGTGTCGGCCGAACGGATCCGGCAAATCGAGAGCAAGGCACTCAAGACGATGCGCGGCAATATCGGCGCGGCCTGACTCGGTGCTGATCGCTGTTCTGCGGAAACGCCGGCCTTGCGCCGGCGTTTCCTTTTCTACAACTCGACCTGGGTCCCGAGCTCGACGACCCGGTTGGTCGGCACGTTGAAGAATTCACTCGCCTTGGTCGCGTTTTTCGACATCGACACGAACAGGCGCTCGCGCCACATGGCCATTTCCGGTGAGATGCTCGGAATCAGCGTTTCGCGCGAGACGAAGAACGACGTGACCATCATGTCGAACGGGTACCCGCGCCGCCCGCATTCCTCGAGCAGTTCGGGAACGTCCTGGTCTTCGGTGAAGCCGAAGAATCCCTCGATCTGCTCGAAGCCGCAGCCCAGGTCGCTGATGCGCACGCGATCGCGCCGCGCGACGACGGGGATTTCCCGGGTCGTGATGGTGAGCAGCACGACGCGCTCGTGCAGCACCTTGTTATGCTTGAGATTGTGCAGCAGCGCGTGTGGCACGCGGCCCATCGTGCTCGCCAGGAATACCGCGGTCCCCGACACCCGGGTTGGCGGCGCGGCGGAAATCGATTCGATGAAGGCATCGAGCGGCATTGTTTCCTCCGCCAGGCGGCCCATCAGGATCGCCCTGCCGCGCTTCCACGTCGTCAGCAGCGTGAACACGATCGCTCCGATGACGATCGGGAACCAGCCACCGTCGGGAATCTTGAGCGCGTTCGACGCCAGGAACGCGGCATCGATCATGATCAGCGGCACGACGATGGCGATTGCGCCCAGCTTGTTCCACCGCCACAGCCGCGTCAGAACCACGTAGATCAGCAGCGAGTCGATGAGCATCGCGAGCGTCACCGCGATGCCGTACGCCGCCGCGAGATTGCCCGAGGTACGGAATCCCGCGACCAGCAGCATCACCGCGGCGAACAGCGTCCAGTTGATGAACGGCACGTAGATCTGGCCGATCTGTCGATTCGACGTGTGCAGAATCGTCAGGCGCGGACAGTACCCCATCTGGATCGCCTGGCGAGTGAGCGAAAACGCTCCGGAGATCACCGCCTGCGACGCGATGACGGTCGCGAAGGTCGCGAGCACGACCAGCGGCAACCGTCCCCATTCGGGCGCGAGCAGAAAGAATGGATTGGAGATCGCCGCCGGATCGAGAATGAGCAGCGCGCCCTGGCCGAAATAGTTGAGGACCAGCGCGGGCAGCACGAACCAGAACCAAGCGCGGCGGATCGGCTTGGCGCCGAAGTGTCCCATGTCGGCGTAGAGCGCTTCGGTGCCGGTGACCGCCAGCACCACCGCCCCGAGCGACAGAAATGACGCCAGCGGGCTGTCGGCGAAGAAGTGCACCGCGAACCGGGGGTCGAGCGCGGCCAGCACCCATGGGTGCCGCGCGATCTGGATCGATCCCAGCACCGCCAACGTCGCGAACCACACGCACATGACCGGCCCGAAGAGCACGCCGACCCGGGCCGTGCCGTGACGCTGGATCGAGAAAAGGCCGATGAGGATGACCATGGTAACGGGAACGACGTAAGACGAGAGCGCGGGCGCGATAATCTCGAGGCCCTCGACCGCGGACAGCACCGAAATCGCCGGCGTGATCATGCCGTCTCCGTAGAACATCGCCGCGCCGAATATGCCGAAGCCGACGAGCCACCAGCGCGGGCGCGAGCTCGACAGTCCTCCGGACACCAGCGCGGTGAGCGCCATGATTCCGCCTTCGCCGCGATTGTCGGCGCGCATGATCAGGGTCACATACTTGAGCGTCACCACGAAGGTTATTGCCCAGAAGATCACGGAAAGGACACCCAGGATGTTCGTCTGCGTCAGCGGCAATCCGTGCGCTCCGCTGAAACACTGGTGCAGCGTGTAGAGCGGGCTGGTGCCGATATCGCCGAACACGACTCCCATCGCGCCGACCACCAGCGGCGAAAGCCGCTTCTTGCCGGATCCGCTTGCCGCCGACCCGACGCCTGCGCCGGGTGCGTCGGTCATGCGGCCTCGTCGGTGCGGCGCGAGAAGCGAATGTTGAGTTGCTTGAGCTTGCGGTACAGGTGCGTGCGCTCGAGGCCGGCGCGGTCGGCCACGCGGCTCATGTTGCTCTGTTCCTTGCCTAGCAGCTGCTCGAAATAGATCCGCTCGAAGGCCTCGCGCGCTTCGCGTAGCGGCATGTCGAAGAAGCGTGCAGTCATTTCCGGGCCGATGGCCGAGGGCGGAGGCAGCGCCGATTCACCCAGCAGCCGGCGCACGTGATCTCCGGTGATCTCGCTGTCGACGGTGAGCGCTAGGTTGGCGATGACGTTGTGCAGGTGATCCAGGTTGCCCGGCCAGTACGCCGCTGACAAAGCGACCACCGCCGACGCGTGCAGCGTCGCCACGGTGCGCTGGCTGGCGGTGATCTCGCGCCAGAAGCGGTCGATCATTGCCGGAATGTCGTCGCGCCGCTGGCGCAGCGGCGGCAGCATGACCGCGCCCGCCGACAGGTTGGCAAGTAGCGCCGCGTCGAAGCGTCCTTCGGCGGCGAGATTGCCGAGTTGCTCGCTGCTCGAGCAGACGAGCACGGTCGTGTGCCGCTCGAGCTTGGAGAGCAGGAACGCGAGGCCCTTCTGCTCGGCCTTTGAATACGCGCCGATCTCCGCGCAGAACAGCGTGCCGTCGCGCGCTTCCTCCAGCACCTGCAGCGGATGCGTCGCCAGCCGCGCGCCTGTTGCGTGCACCGCGAACGGCGTGTCGGCAAGATGCAGCGCGCGCGCGGCGATTTCGTGGCCCACCCCGGGCTCGCCGATGAGCAGCAGTGGCCGATTGGCGCGCAGCAGCTGCTCGATGGCGCGCTCGACCTCGATGACCGGCGCGCTGGTGCCGAGCGCCGCGAGCGAAATGCGCCGGGGGCCCTGGCCGGCGGCGGTCTTGAGCGCGCGCGCGACGGTAGTCAGCAGCTTCTGCAGGCCGACCGGCTTTTCGAGAAAGTCGAAAGCGCCGATCTTGGTCGCCTCAACTGCGGTTTCGATCGTCCCGTGGCCGGACATCATTACCACCGGCATCGTCAGCTGACCGTTGGCGGCCCACTCGCGCAGCAGCGTCACCCCATCGCTGTCGGGCATCCAGATATCGAGCAGCACGAGCGACGGCTGATTGCGCGCGCGATAGCTGCGCGCCTCGCCGGCGTTCTCGGCGACGCTTACGCGATAGCCTTCGTCCTGCAGGATTTCCGACAGTAGTTCGCGGATGCCGACTTCGTCATCGACGATCAGTATTTCCTTTTGCTGCGCCGTCACTTGCTTGTTCCTTCTCGCGGTAAGTACAGCGTCACCACGGCGCCCCGCGGCGTTCGATTCCCGATCGTAACCCGGCCACGATGTTCATCGACAATTTTCTTGACGATCGCAAGTCCGAGTCCGGTGCCTTTGGACTTGGTCGTGACGTAGGGCTCGAATGCATGGCTCAGGATGTTCTCGGGAAATCCAGGGCCGCCATCGCCGACCGACAGCGCCAGCTCGTCGCCTTTGATGGCAACGCAGATATCGTACAGAGGTTCGCCAACCTCGGCCTGCGCGTCGATCGCGTTCTGAAGCAGATTATGGAACACCTGGCGCAGGCGCGTGGGTTCGCCCTGGATAATCGGGTTGCCAACGGCCAGCTGCAGCGACACACGCGGACGCAGATTTTCGTACAACTCGAGCACATCGATCAAGAGGGCGTTGACGTCCACCGGAAGCATGCGCCCCGGCCGGGGTTGACGCGCATAGATCGCGAAGTCATCGACCATGTGCTTCATCGCCGTCACCTGTCCGACGATGGTTTGCGTTCCACGCTGCAGTATTTCGGCGTCAGTGAGAGACAGCTTGTCGACCAGTTTTACCGCAAGCCGTTCTGCCGAAAGCTGAATCGGTGTCAGCGGATTCTTGATCTCGTGCGCGAGGCGCCGGGCGACCTCGGCCCAGGCCGCGTCCCGCTGCGCTTCTGCGAGCACCGTGACATCGTCAAATACGACCACGCTGCCCGGCTCGGGCTCTCCCGTCAGTTTCGAGCCGCGCATCAGCAGCATGCGCGTGTGGCTGGAAACGGCGAGTTCGGCCTGGTGTTGCCACTGTCCCTCGCGGCTCGTGCGAAAACCTTCCGCGACCAGCTCGGCGAAGCGTGCCAGCGCCGGCAGCCGCGCACCCCAGTCGGCGAGCGCCACGCCGACCAGCTCTGCCAGAGGCTGCTGCAGAATCACCGCCGCGCTCGAGTTGGCGGTGCGCAGGCGAAATTCGTTGTCGAACGCGAGCACGCCCGCGGACAGGTTCGCGAGGATGCTTTCCAGATACGCGTACGTATTCTCGATCGCGCGGCGGCTCTCTTCAGCCTTATGGTGCGCATCGGCGAGCTGCGCCGTCATGGTATTGAACGACTCGGTCAGCACCCCCAGTTCGTCGCGGCTGTGCACCGGATGACGACGGCTGAAATCGCCTTGCGCGACTTCGCGCGTCCCTTCCGCGAGCAATCCCAGCGGGCGGCTGAACTGCTCGGAGAGCACGACGGCGAGGCCCAGCGCGGAGAACAGCGCCAGGAGCAGCGTCAAGGTCAGCGTCAGCGCGTAGAGGCGCTTAAGCGCGGCGCGCGAAAATGAAATCTCCTGATAGTCGTTGTAGCCCTGCTGCACTTTCTCCGCGTCCTGCTGCAGCTGCTTTGGCACCGGCTCGACCACCTGCAGCAGGCGCAGGGGGTCCTGCGGATCGGTTCCATTGACCGGCACCACCACGCGTAGCATCAGGCCCTGGTCGGACATCTGCTCGATGACCGAGTAGGTCTGCTGCAACCGTGCCCGCCGCAGCGCCTGCGCCGGTGGCGGCTGTGGAGTCGACGTCGATCCCGACACGCCGGCGACGGCGAGCACGCTTCCGGACACCGAGAACAACGCCGACTCATAGATCGCCGCCTGTTCGCTGGCGCGATTGAGCCGGACCGGCATCGTCCCGGGCTCGCCGTCCTGCAGCGTCTGCGCGAGTTGCGTGGCCTTGTTGACCGTCTCCTTGAGCAGGTAGTCCAGCGCGCTGCGCCCGAGGTTGAGGCCGCCTTCCAGCGCGCGGTCGACGCGAACGTCGAACCACGATTCGATGCTCTTACCGAGAAATTGCACAGAAACGCCGTACAGCAGCGCACCAGGCACCACCGCGACCAGCGCGAACAGCAACACTAGTCGAACCGCGAGCCGCGAGCCGAATACACCCGCCTTGAGGTTGCGACGCAGCCGCCATAGCTGATAGCTGACCAGGCCCATCAGCAGCGCGACCATCGCGCCGTTGAGCATTAGCAGCACGTTGTAGTTGCGCGCGAACAGACCGGTGTTCGCGCTCGCGGTCGCAAGCAGAAAGAGCAGGACCGCGCCCAGACCCACGCTGCCCAGGAGAAAATAGCGGAGGCTTCGCGGCGAGAGAAGGAGGCTCATGACCTTGACTTCATGGCGTGAAGTTCCAGCGATACCAGTCCGACTGCAGCGACCAATCACGCGAGGCGAGCGCGTTGATCTGGAACGGCTTGGGCAATTGCGTCTGGTCGAGTCGCAGCCGCAGCGATGCGTCATAGCGAGTGCCCCTCACCAGCGCGTCGCGCGGAACCACGGGACGCGATACCACTCGCGACAGGATGCGCTCGACCTCCTCGAGCGAATCGAACTGCTGCGACAGCAGTCCGCTGGTCAGCCGATACTGGCGCGTCAACGGCGCATACGACAACCGATGCTGCACGGTCAGCTGCGCGAGCTTTTCGTCCAGCCAGTACCAGCGCGGGCGGCCCAGCTCGAATTCGAGCACGAAGTACAGCGAGATACCTTTGTGCAGGGCCTCCTCGAGCGTCGGATTGAACGAGAAGTCGAATTGCGCGTTGAGGACGTAGTTCTCGTCCTCCGCGAGCAGTTCTGCCGACTTGACCGTGATCGTGTCCGCGCGTGCGGCCGCCGCGCCGAGCAGCAGGAGCAGTACGGCAATACAGAGCAGGCGCAAGAGGGAGGGTTGCTTTGGCGGCATGCCACGCGAAGCGGTTTGCACAAGCTGCATGGCTCCGCTCAGTTCTTCTGTAGAAGGGCGTAGAAAAACCCGTCGTGATTGTGCTCTGCACTGGCCGGCGCTGGCAAGAGTTGTCCCTGATCCGCGTCGAACCCCGCCGGAAACTGCAACGGGACAGGCGACGCGTTCGGCTGCCGCGCGACAAACGCCGCGACCTGGGTCGCGTTCTCGGCCGCGAAGATCGAGCACGTCGTGTACAGCAGTCTGCCTCCGGGCGCGAGGCCGGGCCACAGCGCATCGAGCAGGCGCTGCTGCTGCGCGCCGAACGCATGGACATCGCTTTCCCGGCGTAACCACTTCCCATCGGGGTGACGGCGCACGACGCCCGAAGCGGTACAGGGCACATCGAGCAGAATCCGATCGAACGCTTTGCCGCCCCACCACGCGCTCAGCTCGGCCGCGTCGGCGATTTCGACTCGCGCCTGTAGATTGAGCCGCGCCAGATTCTGCGCGACGCGCTCGATGCGCTGCGGGTCGCTGTCCAGCGCGAGCAGGTCGAGCTCGGCCAGTTCGGCCAGATGCGTGGTCTTGCCGCCGGGCGCGGCGCATGCATCGAGCACGCGCATGCCGTCGGCGACACCCAGCAGTGGCGCGGCCAGCTGCGCCCCCGCATCCTGTACCGAGAACCATCCCTCGTCGTAACCGGGCAGCGCGCCGACGGCGGACGGTGTCGCCAGTATCACTCCGGCGGCGCCAATCGCGGTGCCGGCGATCCCTTTGGCGGCGAGCGCCGCGACAAAATCATCGCGCGCGATCGCCCGTCGGTTGACGCGCAACGTCAGCGGCGGCCGCGCGTTGCCGGCATCGAGAATGGCGGTGGCACGTGTGCCGTACTGCGCGCGAACGCGCTCGATCCACCACGCTTGGTACGAAAATCGCGCCGCGTCGTCGCGCTCCGCGAGGGCGAGAAGTTCGTCCCGCCGGCGCAGGAAATTGCGCAGGATCGCGTTCGTCAGTCCGCGGGCGGAGGATTTTTTCAATCGCCCGGTGGCGTTCACCGCAGCGTCGACCACGGCGTGCTTCGGCGCGCTTGTGTGGGTCAACTGGTAGAGCGCTATCCAGAGGAGCGCTTCGAGGCTGGCGTCGGCGAGCGGGCGGTCCGCGAGCAGGCGCACCAGCGCGCGAATCTGTCCTAGGAAGCGCAGCGTGCCGTATGCCAGCTCCTGGATCAACGCACGCTCCTCGGTCGAGGCTGTGCTTGCGCCGGCAAGGGCAACGGGCAGCGTCGTTCCCCCGAGTACCCGGCGTACCGCGCTGGCGGCAGCCCGTTGCGCATGCTCCAAGGCGCCGTCCGGAAGTCAGCCGAACGTGGTGCCCGGCGCGATCGGATGCCCCGCGACGAACGCGGCGACCGGCAGGCGCCTGGCGCCGGCGCGCTGCAGCTCGCGCACGACGAGCGCACCGTCGCCGCAGGCGACGATGATGCCGCCGGCGTCGGCGCGCGCGATCGTTCCCGGCGCACCGAAACGGCCCACGACCGGCTCCGCGTCCCATATCTTGAGCACCTCGCCGACGAATTTCGTCTGCGCGCCAGGCGCAGGGTTGAACGCGCGGATCTGGCGGTCGAGCGCAATGGCAGCGCCGCTCCAGTCGATCGTCGCTTCCTTGCGGTCGATCTTGGCCGCGTAGGTTGCGCCCTCGGCCGGCTGTGCTCGCACGTCGAGCCTGCCTTGCGTGCGCAGACGCGCCAGGGCGGTGACGATTGCCTCACCACCGGAATCGGCGAGCTTGTCGTGCAGCGTCGCAGCGTTCTCGCGCGGCGCAATCGCGACGGTGCGTTCCAGGATCACCGGGCCGGTATCGAGGCCGGGATCCATCTGCATGATGCTTACGCCCGTGCGCGCATCGCCAGCGAGCAGCGCCCGCTGGATTGGCGCGGCCCCGCGCCAGCGCGGCAACAACGACGCGTGGATGTTGATGCAACCGTGGCGGGGCCAGGCGAGGATACGCGCGGGGAGGATCAGCCCGTAGGCAGCGACCACCAGCACGTCGAGCTCATGCGCGGTCAGCGCGGCGCATTCGGGCTCGTCCTTCAGGCGCGCCGGCTGCAGCACCGGGATCCCGCGTGCCCGCGCCACCGCCTTCACCGCGCTGGGCGAGAGCTTCATTCCTCTGCCTTGGGGCGCGTCAGGACGGGTCAGGACCAGGGCGACGTCGAATCCGGCGCCCAGCAGCGCGCGCAATGCCGCAGCGGCAAACGGTGGCGTCCCAGCAAATCCCACGCGGAACGCCGCCTCCATCCCGCCGTCAGCCCGCGAGCCGCTGTTTTTTCCTGAACTTTGTCGACAGCCGCGCCTGCTTCAGCGGCGATAGATAGTCGACGAAAACCTTGCCCACCAGATGATCCATTTCGTGCTGTACGCACACCGCCAGCATGCCCTCGGTAGAGAGCTCGAAGGGCTCGCCGCGCTCGTTTAGCGCGCGCACGGTGATCCTGGCCGCGCGGGTGACTCGGTCGTACACCCCGGGAACCGACAAACAGCCTTCTTCATGCTCGGCCCGGTCTTCAGCGGCGACCAGTTCGGGATTGATGAAGACGTGCAGATCGTCCCTTGGCTCGCTGATGTCGATCACGATGACTCGCTTATGCACGTCGACCTGGGTCGCGGCAAGGCCTACGCCCGGCGCGGCGTACATGGTTTCGACCATGTCCCGTACCAGCTTCTG
>JBDTLK010000013.1:0-41345 GCA_039934835.1 Edaphobacterium sp. (SeqCode)
GGTGCCACTGCCAGACGTCGCCGTCGAAAGCCATCTTGCCGTTGATCTTGAACTGGTGCATGTACAGCGGCTCGTCGAACAGCTGCACAATCGGCTCGACCATGCGCGGGTGGCGCGCCAGCCTGGCAAAGGGATAGCTATACATGTGCGCCGCGAAATTGGTCCGCACCGCGTCGCCGTCTTTTTCGCGCACATTCTCCGGCCGGCGCTGGGCGTACAGCGCCGGCACTTCGTCGGTGAGCACCCTGATCTCCTCGGCGGCGAAGTGCGCCGGATAGAAAAGGTAGCCGTCGCAATCGAAGCGCTCGATTTCCTCCTGGCTCAGTCTCATGTTGCTGCCTCCTGCATAAGGCGTGGTGCCGGCAGAAAGCATCTTACGCCAACGTTGCGGACCATGGCGCTATCGAAGGGGATTGTGCGACACTTGGCGGCGCCGATCTGCGCACCGACATCGTCTGCTGACCTGCGCGATGGACGTCGTGCCGCAGCGCAAATCGTCAAGGAAGGCGGAAGCTCATGAAATATGCCGGTGCACGTTGGCATGCGGGGAGGCCGGGCTTCGCCGCGCTGGCGCTGGCGCTGGCGCTCGGCCTGGGCGCATGCGCTTCGATGGCTGCGCACACCGCCCAAACGTTCGATCGCGGCAGCGCGCCGGAAGCGAAGTTCTCCAAGGACGTCCGCGGCTGCGAAAAAGAAGCCGAGGCGCACGGCAAGGAACATGGATACGGCCCTTACGATCCGACCCATGGCGCGTACAACCGCATGTTCGATGCGTGCATGAAATCGAACGGGTACCAGCAGCAGCCGGCACCGAGCTGATCGACCGTGCCCGGCGGCCCCAGCATTCGGCGCGCGCTCTCGAGCATCAACACCATTGCCAGTGCCAATCGAGCGCGGCACCGGCGTCGCTGTGTGCGCTCGCGCACAGACTGCGGAAATTCTGCGGTGTAGGTTTGGCCCTGTCGCTGCAGCGTTTGCAGGAGATGGCGATGGCGAAACAGGTTGCGCACCGTGTACCGATCGGCAACAGGGTGCTTGCCGCGCTTCCGCACGCCGACTACGAGCGCCTGCTCGCAAACTTCGAACCGGTGACCCTGACCTTCGGCGAAGTGCTCTACGAGCCGGGCGATAAGATCAGGTACGTCTACTTTCCCAGCAACTCACTGGTCTCGCTGTTGTCGCTGGTCGATCGCCATCTCGCCCTGGAGGTGGGCATGGTCGGCCGCGAAGGCATGGTCGGCGTTGCCTTGGCGTTGGGGATCGGGACCAGCCCGGTGCGCGCCTTGGTACAGGGCGCCGGCACGGCGATGCGCATGAAAGCCAGCCATTTTCGCCGCGAGTTCAGGAACAGCGAACCGCTGCGCGCCGCGGTCCTTCTCTATACGCACGCACTAATGGCACAAATCGCGCAGACGGCTGCGTGCAACCGCTTTCACGTGGTCGCGGCGCGGCTCGCCCGATGGCTGCTGATGACCCGCGACCGCGTCGGCTCGGACCGGTTCCGCCTTACGCATGAGTTCCTCGGTCACATGCTGGGTGTGCGCCGGGTCGGCGTTACCAATGCCGCGAGCGCGCTGCGCCGAGGCAAACTCATCGAGTACAGCCGCGGCGACATCACCATCACCGACGCCGAAGGACTGCAGGCGGCGTCCTGCTCCTGCTATGACCAGGTCAACGGAGAAGTTCGGCGCCTGACGCGGACGGCCGTTTTGCATCGGCGAGAGAAGGCCGACGCGGCGCCTAGCTGCTATGTGCTCAAGCGCACCGAAAGCGCAGCAGACCGCTCTGCTTCGTGATAACTTGGGGCCGGTTCACGCGATCGGCGATGTCAGACCCCGACCGGGACCGCCGCCCCGGAGTTCGCCGATGGCCACTGCTCACAGCCCGAAGCAAAACCTGCTGCTCTCCGCCCTTCCCGCAGCCGAGTTCGGTCGCTTAGAGGCTGATCTGGAGCTGGTGCCCATGCCGCTCGGCGAAGCGCTCTACGAGTCGGGCGGCCAGCTGCAGCATGTCTACTTCCCCACCACCGCAATCGTTTCGCTGCTCTATGTGCTCGAGGATGGCGCATCGGCCGAGATCGCGGTGGTCGGCAACGAGGGAATCCTCGGCATCTCACTGTTCATGGGCGGCGAGACCACGCCGAGCCGTGCCGTCGTGCAGAGCGCCGGCTTCGGTTATCGCCTCAAGTCGCAATTGCTGAAAAACGAGTTCAACCGCGCGGGTCCAGTGCTGCACCTGTTGTTGCGTTACACCCAGGCGCTGATCACCCAGATGACGCAGACTGCCGTTTGCAACCGCCACCATTCGGTAGAACAGCAGCTGTGCCGCTGGCTGCTGTTGAGCCTCGACCGCCTGTCCAGCGATTCGATGACTATGACCCAGGAATTGATCGCCAACATGCTCGGGGTGCGCCGCGAGGGAGTCACCGAAGCCGCGGGCAAACTGCAGCGCGCCGGGCTGATTCGCTATACCCGCGGGCGCATCGAGGTGCTCGACCGTCCCAGGCTGGAAAAGTCAGTTTGCGAGTGCTACGCCGTCGTCAAGCTGGAATTCGATCGCCTGCTCTCGGACATTCCGCACGGCGATCCGCGCCAGGTGCTGGGACCTTCCACCAAGTAATCGACCGCCGGGCTCGCCCGGTAAACAGCCGCGACAGACCGCTCGTCGATCCCGATGTTCTCGCCCCGGTGCCATCCGGACTCGCGGGCGACGATGGCCTCCGGCCATATGTGCGCTACTGCACAGATTTCCGCGAACAATGCCGCGATCATCGATTGCCGCAGGGATCCGGTTGCTCCACCCCTTTTGGCGAGGCCGACAACGTCAATTGGCGTCTCGCCAAGGGCAAACCATCCCGGCCGCTGAACGCCTCAATGGAACACAGACATGACCGCACCGGAAAGCGTACTCATTCCAGTCGACGAAGCAGCGAAAGCAGGGCAAATAACCGAGTTGCGCCGTCAGAGCGACCTGCTCAAGGCCGGTGCCTTGCAGAACGCAATCCTCAACAGCGCCAATTTCTCGATCATCGCGACCGACGAGAAAGGCATCATCCAGCTGTTCAATGTCGGCGCCGAGCGCATGCTCGGCTACACGGCGGCGGAAGTCGTCAACCGCATCAATCCCAGCGACATTCACGATCCGCAGGAGGTGATGGCGCGTGCCAAGGCTCTGAGCATCGAGCTCGGCACGACCATCGCTCCGGGCTTCGAGGCGCTTTCGTTCAAGGCCTCCCGAGAAATCGAAGACATCTATGAGTTGACCTATATCTGCAAGGATGGCAGCCGCTTTCCCGCGATCGTCTCGATCACGGCGCTGCGCGACGACTTCGGCGAGCTCATCGGATACCTGCTGATCGGCACCGACAATTCGGTGCGCAAGCGCGTCGAATCGGAACTCAACGCAGCGATGGCCGCCGCCGAGAAAGCCAACCAGGCGAAGTCGGATTTCCTAGCCAGCATGAGCCACGAGTTGCGCACGCCGCTCAATGCCATTCTCGGTTTCGCCCAGCTCGTTGAAACCGGAACGCCGGCGCCGACGCCGTCGCAAAAGCGCAATATCGACCAGATCCTCAAGGCCGGCTGGTACCTGCTTGAGCTCATCAACGAAATCCTCGATCTCGCGCTGATCGAGTCGGGAAAATTGACGCTGTCGCGTGAGCCGGTGTCTCTTGCCGAGGTCATGCTCGAATGCCGCGCCATGATCGAGCCGCAGGCGCAGAAGCGCGGCATCGGCATGACCTTTCCGCGCTTCGATACACCCTTCGTGGTCAACGCCGACCGGACACGGGTCAAGCAGGTGCTGATCAACCTGCTGTTCAATGCCATCAAGTACAACAAGCCGGCAGGCTCGGTCGTGGTCGACTGCACTCTGCGCACGCCAGAACGGATACGGATCAGTGTGCGGGACACGGGCGCGGGGCTCGCACTGGAACAGCTCGCCCAGCTTTTCCAGCCGTTCAATCGCCTGGGCAAGGAAAACAGCAGGGAGGAAGGGACCGGCATCGGCCTGGTCGTCACCAAGCGCCTGGTCGAGCTGATGGGCGGCACCATCGGCGCGGATAGCGAGGTCGGCATGGGCAGCACGTTCTGGATCGAACTGGACCTGGCGACCGCACCGGAACTGGCCATTCAGGACGCCGCGCAGGCGCCGCTGTCGCCGCCGCAGCAGCCGGACGGCACACCGCGACGGACGCTGCTCTATGTCGAAGACAATCCGGCGAACCTGGAGCTGGTCGAGCAGATCATCGCGCGTCGCCCCGACCTTCACCTGTTGAGCGCGGCGGATGGCAGTCTCGGCATCGAGTTCGCCCGAACTTACCAGCCCGAAGTGATCCTGATGGACATCAACCTGCCGGGTATCAGCGGCATCGAAGCGATGGAGATCCTGCGCGCCGACCCGGCAACGGCGCATATCCCCATCATCGCGATCAGCGCCAATGCGGTTCCGCTGTATATCGAGAAGGGTCTCGAGGCCGGTTTCTTCAGCTACATCACCAAGCCGATCAAGGTCGGCCAGTTCATGGACGCGCTCGACGTGGCGCTGATGTTTGCGCAATCGGCCGCAGGCCAGGCCGCAGAAAAGGAATCAACACCATGATTGCCGAGTCGGACATTCTCAACGCCAGCATCCTCATCGTCGACGATCAGGAGGTCAACGTCACGCTGCTCGAGCACATGCTGCGCGACGCCGGCTACACCTGCGTCGCCTTCACCATGAATCCGGAAGAAGTCTGCGCGCTGCACCGCAAGCACTGCTACGACCTGATCCTGCTCGACCTTCAAATGCCCGGAATGGACGGCTTCCAGGTCATGGCCGGACTCAAGACCAGCGACGCCGACGCCTACCTTCCCGTCCTGGTCATCACCGCGCAGCCTGGCCACAAGCTGCGGGCATTGCAGGCCGGCGCCAAGGATTTTATCAGCAAGCCCTTCGACCTGCTCGAGGTCAAGACGCGCATCCACAACATGCTGGAAGTGCGCCTGCTCTACAAGCAACTCGAAGGCTACACGCAGCATCTGGAAAAGATCGTGCAGGAGCGCACTGCCGAGTTGCGCGAAAGCGAGACCCGCTATCGCGGGCTTACCGAATTGGCCTCCGACTGGTACTGGGAGCAGGACGAGAACGGGAAGTTCACCAAGGTCTCGGGCCCGGTGCTGGAGATGCTCGGGATTCGCGTCGACACGCTGGAGGGCGATGTCAACGCCGCGCAGATGGGCGGGTGGAACGAGGAGCAGCGCGCGATACTGCAAGCCAGGATTGCCGCGCGTGAGCCATTCGTCGAGTTTGCCTTCAGCCGCATCCACCCCGATGGCTCGCAGCAGCACTATCACGTCAGCGGCGAGCCGATGTTCAGCCAGGCTGCCCGTTTCATCGGTTACCGCGGCATCGGCGTCGAACTCAACGCCCGCAAATAGCCGGCCGCATCGCGACGATTCGCCATGGCATTGCCACACCATCCCCATCAGAACCAGCTGCTCGCCGCCCTGCCCGCGGAGGAATTGGAACGGCTGGCAGCGAATCTGCAGCCGGTGCAGATGCCTCTCGGCGAGACACTGTATGAACCGGGAGAGCAGTTGCAGCACGCGTATTTTCCAACGACGGCGATCGTGTCGCTGCAGTACGTCATCGAGTCGGGCGCGTCGTCCGAAATCGCGGGAGTGGGCAACGAAGGCGTCGTCGGCATTTCGTGTTCATGGGCGGCGATACCACCAACAGTTCCGCCGTCGTCCAGACCGCCGGTCACGCCTACCGTCTGGAACGGCGCGTGCTGGCCGAGGAATTCAAGCGCGCCGGCGTGACCATGCGCTTGTTGCTGCGCTACACCCAGGCGCTGATCATGCAGATGACGCAGACCGCCGTATGCAATCGCCATCACTCGCTGGATCAGCAGCTGTGTCGCTGGCTGCCGATGACGCTGGATCGGGTGCCATCGGGCGAGCTTGAGATCACGCAGGAACTGATCGCAAGCATGCTCGGCGTGCGCCGGGAAGGCATTACCGAGGCTGCCGGCAAGTTGCAGCATGCCGGATTCATCCGCTATCGCCGCGGCCACATCGCGGTGCTCGAACGACTCGGGCTTCGGACCCGTGCCTGCGAGTGCTATGCCGTGGTGCGCAAGGAATTCGACCGGCTGATCGCGGACGTTCCGCGCGGCGATCCATTCCACAGCCTCGGCTGACGCGCGGCCATTAACCCGGTCGCCCTCTGCCGAGCATACCCATGATCGTCTTCGTCACGGTCGTGTCGCACCCTGGGAAACAATTGCGGCCACTGACCGAATCGCTCGGCAAATGAGCATGCGAAATTAAATTGAAAACAGCCGCGAATGGCGGCTGTTTGCGGAGCGACTCCGGGCGTACTGGCGAAGGGATTCAGGCCTGCTGTCACACTGACACTGCGCCTCAGGATTGGTGTGGAACCGTTGCCGAAGCCGCTACGCTGCCACCCTCGTCTTCCCACGCTTGCAGATCTTCCTTGTGCTGCAGTTTCTTGGCTGCACGATGCCCGCGGCGGCGGCTCAACGTGAGCGCGGCACCCACTGCCATGCCGCCGATGAGCGCAAGTGGCAATGCCCAGTGCCTGGCTTTAGTGATCATGGGATTCCTTTGTTGAACTGAGTGGAAACGAGTCTAGGCGAGGTTTGCCGTGGGGTCGGTACGGTGACGCACACACCGCCGAGGCCGGGGCGGTCGCCGGGCTGGGCGACAACGACGATGCTCGCCTCGATGCTTTATACGACGCCGCGATCCGCGACACCATTGTGCGCTTCGAGCAAACCGGATCGCGCGTGATCACCGATGGCGAGCAGCGCAAACCGCAGCGGCGCTGCGCTCGGGTAACAATGAACCGTCACAGGGGAGCTGCCCGCGGTGCCTTGCACGGCGGACAACCCCTCCTGACCTTAAACGCGTGCGAGACGACCCAGCAAATAGCCGGCAACGATGCCCCCCGCCAAGGTTGCCAGTGGGCGGGCGCGGATGGCAGTACACACCGAATCGGTCATCGTGACCTGAGCTTTGCGTGCCTGTTCCGGAATACTGGTAGCCCAGTCCGCAGCCAGCGACGCCGCATCGGCGGTCTGGTTGACCGCGCGATGGACCGAACCGCTGACGCGGTCGACCTTCGCAGTCGCTGAATCGGCGATGCGATCCACCGCCTCATGCGCGACGGAGGCGGCGCTCTCGACCCGCGGATTGTTTCCCGACGCACTGGAATTGCCGGTTGGCACTTGAGTCCGATTCGATACCTGATCCATGGCGTGTCCTTTTCGCGAAAGCAAAAATGCCGGAAGGCTACCCGGCGAAAAAAGCGGCCCGCGCGGAGGAGGGAATTCGCGCGGACCGCGGACCTTACTTAGCTCTTGCCGAAGCGCGACTTCGCATCGCGAACGCAACTATCCTTGGCGTTGCCGGCAAACGCGTCGCACTTTTCGACCGCGACCTTGTAGTCCGCGTCGCGCTTGTCAATCGATGCTTCCCGCTTGGCCTCGGCAGTCTTCTTCGTCGCCGTGGTGCGCGAATCGGCGGCGACGCGGTCGACGTTGGCATCGGCTTTGGCTTTCACATGGGCCGCCTTGGCTTCCTTGACACAGACGTCCTTGGCGTTGCCCGCGAGGTCGTCGCATTTTTCCTTTGCCACCGCGTAGGTCGCGTCGGCGCGCGCCATGCGCGCGGCTTCGCGCTTCTTCGGCGTGTTCTCGTACGCGGCGTCGGCGTCGGCCTTGGCGACTTTTTCCCTGCCCTTGGCCTCCTCGACACAGATGTCCTTCGCGTTACCCGACATGCCGCCGCAGGCATCTTTTTCAGTCTTGTACTGCGCTTCGGCGCTCTTGTACGCCGTGGCATGCGCATCCTTGCTCATCGTCTGCGCCGCGGCGATGTCCACGAGGCCGACTGCCGCGCCGGCGGCGAGCGCCAGCATCAGTGTTGAGTGCTTCATCCTTGCCCCCTTATTTATATTTTGGAAAATCTTCGTCGCGGAAGGTGCCGCCGAAGCGTTCCACCTGCTTTTCGGCTTCGTCCTTGGTGATGCCGTACTGCTCCTGAATCTTGCCGACCAGCTGGTCACGCTTGCCGCCGATGACATCGATGTCGTCGTCGGTGAGCTTGCCCCATTGTTCCTTGACCTTGCCGGTCATCTGCTTCCAGTTGCCTTCGATGCGATCCCAGTTCATGGCGATGCTCCTTTGTAGGACGTCGGGCGCCATCGCCCGATCATGGCTGGAGCAATTGCAAGGCGCGTGCCACGGGTTGGCAAGGCTCGAATCAGATACTTAGGTCGCTCGCGAAGCGCGTTTGAGCAAATTTCACAATTGCCCATGTAAGGCACGCCCGCGCTGTAGGACGGTTGCTGACGCCAAGTCGCGACAGGCGCTTACAGCGACTGCGCCCTGCCGCGTGCGACCATCTTCGAACCATGAGGCGTGCTGCCCTAGTACTGTCCACGGTTGCCGGCGCGACCGTCCTGCTGCTGGCCGGCTGCGCAACTTATCGGCTCGATCAGTCCCGCAGACTCGCCGCCGCGAGCGAGCCTTTCAGCGTTGCGCCCGCCAGCGCCGATCGTCGACTGCTCATTGTCGGCGACAGCACCGGCGTCGGAACGGGAGCCTCGTCGCCGCGGATGAGCGTGGCGGGCCAGCTCGCCACGCTTCAGCCGCGACTCGCCATCAACAATTTGAGCGCCGACGGCGCGCGTTTCGCCGATGTTCTGCAGCAGCTCGAGACGGCCGCGGGCCGCTACGACATCGTGCTCGTCATGGCTGGTGGCAACGATGTCATCCGGCTGACTCCGGCCGACGAGTTGCGCATGAGCGTAGTAGCGGTGGCGGAACGCGCGTCGTCGGTGGCGCCGACGGTCATATTCCTGCCCGCGGGCAACGTCGGCAACGCGCCGTTCTTTTTTCCGCCGTGGTCGTGGTGGATGAGCGCCCGGGCCCGCGAGCTTCACGCGCTCGTGCTTGCTGCCGCCGCGCGCACCGGGGCCACCTACGTCAATTTGTACAAGCCGGCGGCTGAAGACCCTTTTGCGCAGCAGCCGAAACTGCTGCACGCAGCGGATGGACTCCATCCCAGCGATGCCGGCTATTCACTCTGGGTGGACACGCTGCTCGCACAGTCGCCGCTGGGCACGGGCGCACGCGCGGCGGGCCGCCTGTAATCGGGCGTTCCACCGGGCTCACGCCGTCGTGGACTATCTGAACCTGCTGCAATGGCCGGCGATGCTGGTCACCGTTGTCGCGGCCTGGCTGGTGGGCTCGCAAAGCGAGGCTCGACGCGGCGTAGGATTCTGGATATTTCTGCTGAGCAACGCGCTGTGGATCGCGTGGGGACTGCACGCATCCGCCTACGCGCTGATCGTCCTGCAGTTTTGCCTCGCCTTCATGAACATCCGCGGCGCGGCCAAGAACGAGGTGGCGTAACGCACGTGATCGGTTCCAGATGGTTCATTGCGGTCGGCGGGCGTGGTATGGTTCGACTGCAACAGCAACATCCGCGCCGGCAAACCCGCGATCCGGCCCAACGCTAGCGCACGCCATAGCGTGGACTGAAAGTTGCTTCGGTTTCAATCCATCGACATCCGCAACGGGCCGCGTGAAGGGGCACGCTGACGCGGGCACTGCTTGCACAGCACTGTAGACGTTACCCGCAACTTTGCGCACGGCTGGCGGACAGCAACCGACAATTGAAAGTCTACGGCAGCACCCACGTCCTGAACGCAATTCGCTTCCTCGCGCCGTCGAAGCGCGGGCTATCACCGCGCGTCGCCAGCGACGACCGCCCCTTGCGCGCGGAACTGTTCAGTGCCGACCAGATGGAGCAGCACGGGCGGGTGCTGGCCGCCGCGCACAAACTGACTCCAAGGCGCGGGCGCGACGCGCTGCTGCCGCGGCTGGCGGCCAACGAGACGGTGCTCATCGACGCCTGCAACCTGCTCACCGCGGCGGTGCGAGCGGGTCGCCGGATAACGCCAGCCGGCGAGTGGCTCCTCGATAATTTCTACCTGATCGAGGAACAGATCCGCACCGCCAAGCGGCATCTGCCGAAGAACTACAGTCGCGAGTTGCCTTGCCTCGCCAACGGACCGTCGTCCGGGCTGCCTCGGGTCTACGACATCGCCCTGGAAACCATTGCCCATGGCGATGGCCGCGTCGATCCGCAGAGCCTAAGCCGCTTCGTCGCCGCCTACCAGTCGGTCACCGCGATCAAGCTCGGTGAGCTGTGGGCGATTCCCATCATGCTTCGACTGGCGTTGATCGAGAATCTGCGGCGCGTGGCGACCGACGTGGCCGCGGGCCGCGTGGATCGCGATCTAGCCGACGAATGGGCCGACCAGATGCGCGCGATCGCGCAGAGCGACCCGAAAAGCCTGATCCTGGCCATCGCCGACATGGCGCGCTCCAACCCGCCGATGACGACCGCATTCGTGTCGGAGCTGGCACGCCGCCTGCAGGGGCACGGCCCGGCACTGGCCTTGCCGCTCACCTGGATCGAACAACGGCTGTCCGAGTCGCATCTCACCATCGAACAGCTGGTCCAGACCGGAACCCAGCAGCAGGCGGCCAACCAGGTATCGATCAGCAACAGCATCGGCAGCCTGCGTTTCCTCGGGGCGATGGACTGGCGCAAGTTCGTCGAGGCGATGAGCGTGGTCGAACAGAAACTGCTCGAGGATCCGATCGGCGCGTACCGCACCATGGACTTCATCACGCGCGACCGCTACCGCCACGCGGTCGAGCGATTGGCCAGGCACAGCGCGCTGTCGGAACTGGAAGTTGCGCGCCGGGCGATCCAGCTCGCTCACGAAAGCGCGACTCGGGGCGAGGCGGATCGGCGCCCCGCGCATGTCGGGTTCTATTTGGTCGATGCCGGACAGGCATTGCTCGAGCGTTCGGTGCGCGCACGCGGGTCCGCCCGATCGGCGCTCAGGCGGCTGGTGGCACACTATCCCGCGGCCGCATACGTCGGCGCGATCGCGGCTCTGACGGGGATGCTCGCCACTCAGATGATCGCGATGGCGCACCCGCAGCGTCTGTCCGACGGGCTCCTCGCAATGGTGGTCGTCCTGGCGCTGCTGACGACCAGCCAGCTGGCGGTGGCGCTGGTCAACTGGTGCATAACGTTGCTGGTAACGCCGCACCCGCTGCCGAAAATGGATTTCTCGGAAGGCGTACCGGAGCAATCGTGCACGCTGGTCGTGGTGCCGACGCTGCTGACGAGCGCCAACGGCATCGACCACCTGGCCGAGTCGCTCGAGGTCCGTTTCCTCGCCAACCAGGATCCGAATCTGCATTTCGCCCTGCTTACGGATTTTCTCGACGCCGACGAGGCAACGCTGCCGGCGGACGCCGAGCTGCTGCGCCGAGCGCAACAAGCGATCCGCGCACTGAACGCCAAGTATCGCGATCAAGGGGCAAACAGCGGGGCATCGGCCGCACAGCCGCGTCCCGGCGACTGCTTCTATCTGTTCCATCGGCCGCGCCTCTGGAATCCGCGGGAACGACGCTGGATGGGTTACGAGCGCAAGCGCGGCAAGCTCGGCGATCTCAATGCCGTATTGCGCGGCGCCGAAGCCGGTGCCCATTTCTGCTCCGTGGTCGGCGACATCGCGCCGCTGACGCGCGTGCGCTACGTCATCACGCTGGACACCGACACCGAGTTGCCGCGCGACGCGGCGCGACAACTGGTGGGCGCCATGGCGCATCCGCTGAATCATCCGCATTTCGACGCGGCGCGCCAGCGCGTGATATCCGGCTACGGCATCCTGCAACCGCGCGTATCGACCAGCCTGCCCGGCTCCAACCGCTCGTGGTACGCGCGCCTGTTTGGCGGTGAAACCGGCATCGACCCCTATACGCGGACGGTGTCCGACGTCTACCAGGACGGTTTCGGCGAGGGATCGTTCATCGGCAAGGGCATCTATGACGTCGACGCGTTCGAACGCGCGCTCAAGGATCGCTTTCCCGAGAACCGTATCCTGAGTCACGACCTGCTCGAAGGCAGTTACGCACGGTCGGGACTGCTCACCGACGTGGAGCTCTACGACGACTATCCGTTCCGCTACAGCGGCGATGTCAGCCGGCGCCATCGCTGGATCCGCGGCGATTGGCAAATCGCGGGCTGGCTGCTGGGCCGCGTTCCGGGCGCGAACGGGACGCGCCAGCGCAATCCGTTGTCGCTGCTGTCGCAATGGAAGATCCTCGACAATCTGCGCCGCAGCCTGGTGCCTCCCGCGATGCTGGCGCTGCTGCTCGCGGGATGGATTGTGCTCGAGCCACCGTGGCGCTGGACGCTGGTCGCGCTGGGCATTGTCGTAGTGCCCTCGTTGATTGCGTCGCTGCTCGACCTGCTGCAGAAGTCCGACGACGTGCCGTTGTCGCAACATCTCGCGTTCACCGCCACGGCCGCGGCGCGCAGGGCCGTACAAATCGCATTCTCGCTGGCGTGCCTGCCTTACGAAGCGTACTTCAGCATGGGGGCGATCCTGCGCACGCACTGGCGGATGCTGTTCGCGCGGACGCGGCTGCTCGAATGGACGCCGTCGAGCGAGCACGATCGCCGCGATGGCGGCACGCTCGGCGCGGCATTGCAGTCGATGTGGACTGCCCCGGTGTTGTCCCTGGGCACGGCGGCGTATCTGGCGCTGGATCGCCCGACGACGCTGCCGGTCGCGGCGCCGATCCTGTTGCTCTGGCTCGTCTCGCCGGTAGTCGCGTGGTGGATCAGTCGTCCGCTTACGCCTCGTGTTGCCCGGTTGAGCTTCGGACAGACCGTATTCCTGCGGACGCTGGCGCGACGAACCTGGGCATACTTCGAGCACCTGGTCGGGCCCGAGGACCATTGGCTGCCGCCCGACAACTACCAGGAAGTTCCGGTCGGCACCGTCGCGCATCGCACCTCGCCGACCAACATGGGCATGGCGCTGCTGGCCGACCTCGCCGCCTACGATTTCGGCTACCTGACCGCCGGCCGCCTCGTCGAGCGCATCAGCTGCACCTTGCGCACCATGGACTCGCTGGAACGGCATCAGGGTCATTTCTACAACTGGTACGACACGCAATCGCTCCAGCCTCTGGCGCCGCGCTATATCTCGTCGGTCGATAGCGGCAACCTCGCGGGGCATCTGCTCACATTGCGTGCCGGACTGCTGCGCCTGGCGCACGACCGCATACTCGAGCAGCGTGTCTTCGCAGGTCTGGTCGACACCGGGCGTGTACTCACCGAAGCACTGGGCGCGGAGATTCCGCCGGCGATCGCGCAGCTCGGCCGCGAGCTCGACTCCGCCTACGACGCGCAACCGGCGACCGCGGTCGCAGCCAAACGCCGGCTCGACCGTCTGGCCGCGTCGATAGCGGCGGCCGAGCTCGAGTTTGCTGGCCTGGACAACGCAAGAAATTCGCAGGGATCGATCAGCGCCGGGCGCGTATGGCTGGACGCGATCGGCACCGAGTGCAGGGCTGCCCTGGACGAACTGGTGCGCTTCACGCCCTGGGTGGAGCTGCCGTACTGCGACGTGCTGGTGCAGGCGTTCCCGCTGCTGTCGCACATGCCGACCCTGCGCGAGGTCACGGCGCTGGCGCCAACGCTGGCAGCGTTGCTCGCCAAGCCGCGGGCGACGGCGGCATCGGCAGCAACATCCGAGCAAGTCGCGGCGCTCGAAAAGCTCATCGAGGCGGCGAGTGCGCGCGCGCGAGAACGCATCGAGGCCGTCGACGCGATCGCTGCGCAATGCGCGGAATTCGCGCACATGGAGTTCGGCTTCCTCTACGATCGTACCCGCCACCTGTTCGCGGTCGGCTACAACGTCGACGAGCGAGCGCGCGACCAGAGCTACTACGATCTGCTCGCCTCCGAAGCCAGGCTGTCCACGTTCGTGGCCATCGCCCAAGGCCAGGTTCCGCAGGAAAGCTGGTTCGCGCTCGGCCGCCAGCTCAGCGTCGCCGGCAATCGGCCGATGCTGCTGTCGTGGAGCGGCTCGATGTTCGAGTACCTCATGCCGCTGCTGGTCATGCCCACTTACGACAACACCCTGCTCGACGAGACCTGCCACGCGGCGGTCGCGCGACAGATCGCGCATGGCCGTAAGCTGGGCGTGCCGTGGGGGATGTCGGAGTCGGGTTACAACACGGTAGATGCGAACCTCAACTACCAGTATCGGGCATTCGGCGTGCCCGGGCTGGGCCTCAAGCGCGGTCTCGCCGACGACGTCGTGGTCGCGCCGTACGCCTCGGCGCTCGCGCTCATGGTTGCGCCCGAAGCCGCCTGCAGCAACCTGCAGCGCCTGGCGAGCGAAGGCCTGTCGGGACAATACGGGTTGTTCGAAGCGGTCGACTACACTCCGCTGCGGCTGCCGCGTGGGCAGACCAGCGCGGTGGTCCGCTCATTCATGGCGCATCACCAGGGCATGAGCCTGCTGGCCCTGGGGCACCTGCTGCTTGATCGGCCCATGCAGCGGCGATTCGAGTCCGATCCGCGGTTCCAGGCAACACTGCTGCTGCTGCAGGAACGGATTCCGAAGTCGATCCCCTTCGTGCCGCACGTTGCGGAGGTCACCGGCATCGGCGTGGAACTTGGCGACACCGATTCGCCGGTCCGCGTCATCCCGACATCCACAACCGCAATTCCCGAAGTGCAGTTGCTGTCCAATGGGCGCTACCACGTCATGGTGACCAACGCCGGCGGCGGCAGCAGCCGCTGGAACAACCTCGCCCTGACGCGCTGGCGCGAGGATGCGACCTGCGACAACTGGGGCACCTTCTGCTATCTGCGCGATGTCGCCACCGGCGAATACTGGTCGACGGCACATCATCCGACCGCGAAGATCGCCGACCACTACGAGGCGATCTTCTCCGAGGGGCGCGCCGAATTCCGCAGGCGCGACCATGGACTCGACGTCCATACCGAGATCGCCGTCTCGCCGGAAGACGACATCGAACTGCGGCGCACGCGCATCGTCAACCGCTCGCGCGGGCGCAAGGTCATCGAGCTGACCAGCTACGCGGAAGTCGTCCTTGCGACGCCCGCGGAGGACGCCATGCATCCGGCGTTTTCCAATCTGTTCGTCGAGACCGAGATCGCCCGACCGGAGCAGGCGATACTGTGCACGCGCCGGCCGCGTTCGCCCGGTGAGCACGCGCCATGGATGTTCCACCTGATGGCGGTACACGGTGCGCGCGCGAGCGGCGTTTCCTACGAGACCGATCGCATGCGTTTCGTCGGCCGCGGCAATACGCCCGCGCATCCGGACGCGATGCGCGGTAGCGGGCCGCTGTCGGGCAGCGCCGGTTCGGTGCTCGATCCCATCGCCGCCATCCGCGTCGTGCTCACGCTCGAGCCCGACCAGACGGCGACCGTCGACCTGGTCTATGGCGTCGCCGATACGCGCCCTGCCGCGATGAGCCTGATCTCGAAATACCAGGACACGCGCCTCGCCGACCGCGTCTTCGAGCTGGCGTGGACACACGCGCAGGTCCTGCTGCGTCAGATCAACGCCACCGAGACCGACGCGCGCCTGTATGCGCGGCTCGCCAATTCGATTGTCTTCGCCAATGCGTTGCTGCGCGCCGACGCCGGCGTCATCGCCCGCAATCGGCGTGGTCAATCGGGATTGTGGGGCTACGCGATTTCCGGAGACCTGCCCATCGTGCTGCTGCGCATCGGCGATGCGGCCAACATCGAGCTGGTGCGCCAGATGGTTCAGGCGCACGCCTACTGGCGTCTCAAGGGCCTGGTCGTCGATCTCGTGATCTGGAACGAGGATCACGGCGGTTACCGGCAATTGCTGCAAGACCAGATCATCGGCCTGATCGCAGCGCGCGTGGAAGCGCAGATGATGAACCGCCCCGGCGGCATCTTCGTGCGTCGCGGCGATCAGATTTCGGAGGAAGACCGCGTGCTGCTCGAATCGGTGGCGCGCGTGATCATCGCCGATTCCAAGGGGTCGCTGGCCGAGCAGTTCGCGCGGCGGGCTCTGGTGGATGTGCGGGTTCCACGCTTCGTCGCCGAGCGCGAGGCTGCGATCGAGGCCGCGGTCGAACCGGCGGTGCATACGCTTATTTTGGGCAATGGCCTGGCCGGGTTCACGCCCGATGGCAGCGAGTACGTCATCACTACCGATCGCGAGCAGCTGACGCCCGCGCCATGGGTGAATGTGCTCGCCAATCCGCACTTCGGCACGGTCGTCTCCGAGAGCGGCGGCAGCTACACGTGGCGCGAAAATGCCCACGAGTTTCGGCTCACGCCCTGGAGTAACGACCCGGTCAGCGATCCATGCGGCGAAGCGATCTACCTGCGCGATGAGGAAACCGGGCACTTCTGGTCGGCCGCGCCGATGCCCTCGCGCGGCAGGACACCCTATGTGACCCGGCACGGTTTCGGCTACACGGTGTTCGAGCACTGTGAAGACGGCATCAGCAGCGAACTGTGGGTCTATGTCGCGCACGACGCCGCGGTCAAGTTCTCGACCTTGAAAATACGCAATGACTCGGAACGGCCGCGACGGATATCCATCACCGGCTACGTCGAATGGGTGCTCGGCGACCTGCGCCCGAAGTCGGTCATGCACGTGGTGACCGAGGTCGATGCCCGCAGCGGAGCGCTGTTCGCACGCAATCCCTACAGCACCGAATTCAGCGAACGCGTGGCGTATTTCGACGTCGACGACACCGCGCGCACCCTGACCTGCGACCGGACCGAATTCATCGGCCGCAACGGTTCGCTCGCCGCACCCGCGGCCATGCAGCGTGCACGGCTGTCCGGGAAGACCGGTCCGGCACTCGACCCATGTGCGGCGCTTCAGGTGACCGTCGATCTCGACGCCGACACCGCGCGCGACGTGACCTTCCGGCTGGGTGCCGGACGCGATGCCGAGGATGCCGGCGCGCTGGTGCTGCGCTTCCGCGGCGCAGCGGCGACGCGGCAGGCGCTGGAAAAGGTGCGCCGCCAATGGCAGGAGACGCTGGGCGCGGTGCGCGTGGAAACTCCCGACGAATCGCTCAACGTGCTCTGCAACGGGTGGCTGCTCTACCAGACGCAGGCGTGCCGGCTATGGGCGCGCAGCGGGTTCTATCAGTCCGGCGGCGCGTTCGGTTTTCGCGATCAGTTGCAGGATGTGCTCGCGCTGGTGCATGCCGAACCACAACTGACACGCGCGCAAATCCTGCTCTGCGCCAGCCGGCAGTTCGTCGAGGGTGACGTCCAGCATTGGTGGCATCCGCCGTCCGGTCGTGGTGTGCGCACCCAGTGCTCGGACGACTACCTGTGGCTGCCGCTGGCGACCGCGCGCTACGTGCTGGCAACCGGCGACACGGGTGTGCTCGACGAGCGGATTGCCTATTTGGACGGCCGCCCTGTCAATCCCAATGAGGATTCGTACTACGACCTTCCGGGCAGGTCGACCACGGTGGCGAGCCTGTATGACCACGGCGTGCGCGCCATACAGCATGGACTTCGCTTCGGCAGCCACGGCCTGCCGCTGATGGGTTCCGGCGACTGGAACGACGGCATGAACCTGGTGGGGATCGAAGGCCGAGGCGAAAGCGTGTGGCTGGCGTTTTTCCTTTGCTCGGTACTCACTCAGTTCGCCAAGGTCGCGCGCCTGCGCGGCGATTTGAGTTTCGCGCAGCGGTGCGCCGACGAGACGGCCGTGTTGACCCAGAACATCGAAAAGCACGGCTGGGATGGCGAGTGGTACCGCCGCGCCTACTTCGACGACGGTGCGCCGCTGGGGTCGGCGCAGAATTCGGAATGCCAGATCGACTCGATTTCGCAGAGCTGGGCGGTGCTGTCGGGAGTTGGCAGCGCCGCGCGGGCACGCGCGGCGATGAATGCCGTGGATAGACGCCTCGTTGAACGCGATGCCGCGCTCATCAAGCTGCTGGCGCCGCCATTTGACGCTTCAGGGCAGCATCCCGGCTACATCGGCGGCTACGTGCCCGGCGTCCGCGAGAACGGCGGCCAATACACGCACGGCGCGATATGGACGGTGATGGCGTTCGCCGCGCTGGGCGACGCGCGCCGCGCCTGGGAATTGCTGGAGATGATCAACCCGATCAACCACGCGCGCACCCCCGAAGCGGTCGCGACGTATCGGGTCGAACCCTATGTGGTCGCCGCCGACGTCTATGCGACGGCGCCGCATACCGGGCGTGGCGGCTGGTCGTGGTACACCGGCTCGGCCGGGTGGATGTACCGCTTGATCGTGGAATCGCTGCTTGGCGTCGAGCTGGACATCGACCTGCTGCGTTTCGCGCCTTGCCTGCCGGCGAGCTGGCCCGAGTTCAAGCTCCACTACCGCTATCGCGCGACGCTGTATCACATCACCGTGTCGCAATCGCCTACAGCGGACAGTGATCCTGAAGTGCGGGTCGATGGCGAACTGCAGGCCGACCACGCCATGCCGCTGGTCAACGACCTGGTCGAACACCATGTTCAGGTGCTTGTCCGCTCCGCCGATACGGGGTGAATGCGCGTTTTGTCGCGCGGTTAGCTTGCCGCGCGCAGCATCGGTGTCGGTCACCAGCGGTTCACCGCGGCCTCGAGGCATTCCGCACTTCCCGTCGCGGACGGCCCGCCATGGCGTTCGCTGGCGAGCTTCGCCGGTGGAGACGCCATGCGAATTCCGGCCGCGTCGGCTATATCCGGCCCATGAGCAGCAACACGATCAACACGACGACCACCACTCCCGCGATGCCGCTCGGCCCATATCCCCAGGTCCGGCTATAGCCCCAGCTCGGCAATGCACCCACGAGAATCAGGATCAGGACGATCAAAAGAATTGTGCCGATGCTCATATATTTTCCTTCGTTTGAGTTAGTCGCACTTGCCGCTATGGCCACGATGATTGTAGGCGCGACCGCCGGAGACCGACAGAGCGCAAAGTGAATTTAGCCGTCGATGGCAACGCGGTCTGTGCGGTGTCGCACACGCGTTGGCTGGACTTCCGTCAATACTGCGCTTCATTGAATCCCGCCCAGAGTTTCAGCGCGACGAGGACACGCGCAGCAGGGTCGGCAGCATCGACTTCAAGTGTGAAAAACCTTCCGGGCCGGCGTTGGCGGACTGCCTGCACGGGGACGATCACGGCCAGTACCGTGCGCCGACGCAAAACGTATGAAAAATCCCGCCGCTGCAAAGCCATCCGCCAACCCGAATCTCTCTGTTTTTATTAGATAATTTACTGCCGCCGGACGCGGTACTACAGACTATTCAGACTTTTTCCACAAGGCCGGCAACCGACCCAGCATAATGTAGTGGCAGCGCTCAATTCGCGCGCGGCGTCCGCCGCAACGATGTTTCGCCGGGGTCCGATGGGAACGTTCCGCGCAATACGACTATCGCTGCGCTTTATCCTTCCGCTGACGCTGACGCTCGGCGCGCTGGCGTATCTGTCGGTGCCGATCGTCGATCACCTGACCCTTCGCTGGTGGGTCAACGACCTCGACGTCAGAGCCCGACTGGTCGCCAACACCCTTGACGACCAGCTTGGCGTCCTCGTTTCCGCCGGGGCCGACGACAAAATAAACGCGGTACTTCTGCGCGCAATACAGGACGAACGCCTGTACGCGCTGGCCATCTGCGACCCGAACGGCAAAGTGCGCTATAGAACGCCGACCTATCCCGTTTCATTGGGTTGCAAGCTCCCGGCTGGCCTCGCGGGCGAAAGCCAGTCGGTGGTGCGTCTGCCACAGGGGCCTCTGCATGTGGTGCAGCAGCCCATCCACAATGGCGCCGCCAGCGTAGGCTCGCTCGTGCTCGTGCATGATATGAACTTCGTCGAACGCCGCAGTGCTGACACTCGGCGCTACCTGATCGTGATGTTCATCGTCCTCGGCGTGGTGATCTCGCTGGTAACCGTGGTCATCGCGCATCTGTCCTGGCGCGGCTGGGTCGCAGGTGTGCGCGCACTCTTTCGCGGCGAAGGCATCACGCAACCATTCTCCCAGCCCGCGGCCGACGACATGCAACCGCTGGCAAGCGAATTGCGGGCGCTGGTGCGCGAGCTCGACATCAGCAGACGCGGCCAGGACAGGGACACGACCTGGAGCCCCGAGCAACTGCGCCGTACGCTGCACGAGCAACTGCTGGGGGATGAAATTCTGGTCGTATCCAACCGCGAGCCGTTTATTCATAACCGTTCCGGTGACGATGTCGTCGTGACGCGCCCGGCCAGTGGGCTGGTGACAGCGCTGGAACCGATCATGCGCGCCTGTTCAGGCACCTGGATCGCGCACGGCAGCGGCACCGCCGACCGCGACACCGTCGATCGCCACGACCGGGTCCGGGTGCCACCGGAGAGTCCAAGCTACACGTTGCGCCGTGTCTGGCTGAGCGAAGAGGAGGAGCAAGGCTACTACTACGGGTTCGCCAATGAAGGATTGTGGCCCCTCTGTCACATCGCCCATGTGCGTCCGGTGTTTCGCAGCAGCGACTGGGAGCAGTACAAGAAGGTCAATCGCCGCTTCGCCGACGTCGTCCTGCGCGAAGCGCGCACCGAGGACCCGGTGGTCGTGGTCCAGGACTATCACTTCGCGCTGCTTCCGAGCTTGATCCGCGAACGCCTGCCCAAGGCGACGATCATCATGTTCTGGCATATTCCGTGGCCGAATTCGGAGTCCTTTGGCATCTGCCCGTGGCGCGAGGAGCTCCTGGCAGGCATGCTGGGCAGCACGATCCTCGGGTTCCACACGCGGTTTCATTGCCAGAATTTCGTCGAGTCGGTCGACCGATACCTCGAAACCCGCATCGAGCGCGAATCGTCGACGATCTCTTACGGGGGCCACCTGACGCGCGTCGAGAACTACCCGATTTCGATCCAGTGGCCGCCGGAATGGGTGGATACGCAACTATCCGTCGCGCTGTGCCGCGCCAAGATTTGCCGGGTCGAGCAACTGCAGGACGACGTGCTGCTGGCCGTCGGCGTCGACCGCATGGATTACACCAAGGGCATCCTCGAACGCTTCAGCGCCGTCGAGCGGCTGTTGGAATTGCATCCCGAGTTCATCGGACGCCTGGTGCTGGTGCAGATTGCCGCGCCATCGCGATCTTCGCTGGACGAATACCAGTACTTCGAAGGGCGCCTGCACGCGCTCGCGGCGCGCATCAATTCCCGCTTCGGCCGCAACGGCTACACGCCGATCCGGTTGAAAGCACACCACCATGCCGCGGCCGACATCAACGAGTATTATCGCGCCGCGCAGGTGTGCATGGTCACCAGCCTTCACGACGGCATGAACCTCGTCGCCAAGGAGTTCGTGGCCTCGCGCGACGACGAGCAAGGCGTGCTGCTGCTGTCGCAGTTCACCGGCGCCGCCCGCGAGCTCCACGATGCACTGATCGTCAATCCCTATCACGGCGAAGAATGCGCCGAGGCGCTGTATCGCGCCCTGATGATGCCGTTGAACGAGCAACGCGTGCGGATGCGCAGCATGCGGCGCATAGTTTCCGAGTTCAACGTATATCGCTGGGCTGGCGCAATGCTGCTCGACGCGGCGCGGCTGCGCCAGCGCAACCGGATCGCGGATCGAATCAGCGCGCATCAGCGCGACGTGGTCCGCGAGATCGCATGACTTACGCCTTGTCGGTCGACGGGCTGGCGCGAATCCACAAGATGGTCGATTCCAGCACGTTGCTGGCATTCGACATCGATGGCACGCTGGCTCCGATCGTGTCGCAGCCATGGGCAGCGCGGATTTCGCCCGAGGTACGCACGCTGCTGATGAAGCTCAACGCCTCGCAGCTCGTGGCGATAGTTACTGGACGTGGCGTCGCGGACGCGCGCAAGATGCTCGGATTCGAGCCGCGATACGTCATCGGCAATCATGGCGCGGAGGGTATCCCTCGGCAAGCCTCCTCGACCGCCGCCTTTGCCCGGATTTGCGAAGGGTGGGCTTCGACCATCGCCGCATCCGGACCGGCATGGCCGCCCGCCCCGGGCGTGCTGCTCGAGAACAAGCAGTACTCGCTGGCGATCCACTACCGACACGTTGCCAACGCCGACGGTACACGCGCCGACATCGAACGGCTCGTTCTGCGGCTGTCGCCGCTGCCGACGATCGTCCACGGCAAGTTCGTCATCAATCTGCTACCGCCCGGGGCTCCGCACAAAGGCGATGCCCTGCGGGCGCTGCTGGCGGATTCGGGCGCGCCTTACGCTCTCTACGTCGGCGACGACGTGACCGATGAGGATGTGTATGCGCTAGGCCTGCCGAATGTGCTGTCGATCTGCGTCGCGCCGGCGGAATTTTCCAAGGCTGACCTGCACCTCGTCGCCCAGGATGAAATCCTCACGCTGCTCGAGGAAATCGACGCCATGATTTCCGGGACGTTCCTGCTGCTCAAGCCGGTCACGCCATAATCGCCAGCGACTCGGCTGATGACGCTCTGAGACAGCGCGCGGTCGACTCCACGCGTCCCCCGTCATGCGAGGCTCACGTGCTGCACCGAACCCAGGTTCGGCGGTTGCCCGGTGATGATCGCCTTTGCGACCTTGAACAACATGACCGGTCGCGAAACGTGCGACTTGAAGTAGTTAGCATCGTGCGCATGTACATCGATGAGCACGATGCGCGGATCGGTCGGACCGCCGTCGTAGGGAGTGCCGTGATCGCCGAGCCACGCCTTCCATTCCTTGCGGTAGAGCTCGCGAATGCGCGCAGGACTTCGCGACAGGGTTGCCGTGCCGCTTACCGAAACCCACTCCTTGGTAGTTGACGAAAAATACATCACGTTGACTTCAGGGTCGCCTTGGAGACTCTCTACCTTGTGCGTTTCGGAACTGGTCATAAACCACAGATCGACCCCCGCGGCGGCTCTCTGGGTGGCCATTGGACGGGAAACCAGCGAGCCGTCCGCTTCCCGCGTCGTCAGCATCGCGACGTCGATCTTCTCGATGAGCGCATACAAGTCTTCGATGCGCTTGGCGCCGTCGGAGTTCGGCGGGGCGTTTTTATCGGTAGACAGCGATTCATACTGTACGTTTGGAGAATCCATTGCTCGACCTTCCGAATTGAGGACGTGCCGATTATCGGTGCTCGCTGCCCCATCAGCCATCGGCGGAATTCCTAAAAAAATGTAGGAATCGCAAGAGCGGCAGCAGCGACAGGCGCCCAGGGCATCGACCATCAGATCGCCTTGATCGGCTCGCCGTGCGTCCGTTCCACCCGGGGGACGCGACACGGTCGCCTTCCGGCATTGGCCGGATGCCTCGACGGTCGCGGCGATGCCGCGCAGCGACCAATCGTCGCCGGCGATGCGCCGGCTGGCGCAGCGCTGTTATTAGTCTGTCGACTGCCGAAAGATGGCAATCGGACGCTTGCTGATTCCACGTTAGGACGGCTCACGCATGGCCGGATGTGGATGCGCACGCGGCTTGTAGGTCCCGCACCGATAGCGGTTTCCCAGGAATCCTAAGCGCGAATCGGATGGTGTCCGCTGCCCGCCACGCGGCGACCGGAACACCATTACGCGTTGAAAGGTGATGAGGAAATCACATGTCGAAGCTTTCAGGCTTGGCGAACTGGGCCGCGGTGTTGGCGGCCGCCGCCTTCGCGACGCCGTACCCGGCCGGCGGGGACACCTTGCCGGTGCCGCAGGCCGAGGCGGTGCAGGTCGTCTTCGAAGTGGGGAACGGTGTCGCGAACGATGACCCAGCGTCCTCGACGGCGGACGAGTCGGTGCGACCAGCAAATTCCCCGGCGCTCCCGGTCAACCGCAAGAGTCCTTCCCGACGCTGCGGCAACATCATGCGCGACCTCGACGACCTGTGCCAGTACGCCGGCGCGGTCCGGGCCGCCGCCTCGACGCTGTCCGCCCGGCATTGACAATACTTACAATCGGGCGATACGGACTGTGGGGGCCGTTGCTGGTTGCGATGGCGCTCGCGGGTTGCGGTGAACGGGCGCGGCTGTCGGTTGCCGATGGGATGGGTCCGGCACCGGTGCTCCCACCGCCGGTGAAGACAGCGTTCCCGACGTTGAACATCGCGTCGGCTGCGGCCTGGCCGGCGACCTCCAAGCCCACACCCACGCGTGGAACCGTCGTTGCCCGCTTTGCGGAAGGGCTCGATCATCCGCGCTGGCTGTACGTTCTACCCAATGGCGACGTGCTGGTGGCCGAAACCAATGCGCCCACCCGCCCGGAAGACGGAAAAGGGCTAAAGGCGGCGATCGCCAAGATGTTCATGCAAAAAGCCGGCGCCGCCACTCCGAGCGCCAACCGCATCACCGTGTTGCGTGATGCGAACGGCGACGGTGAGGCAGAAACGCGCGCGACGTTCGTGGAGGGACTGAACTCGCCATTCGGCATGGCCCTGGTGGGCAGCGATCTGTATGTCGCAACCACCGACGCGCTGCTGCGCTACCGATACAACACTGGCGATCTCAAACTGGCGGGCGCGGCAACCAAGGTGGTCGATCTTCCTGGCGGGCCGCTCAACCATCACTGGACCAAGAACGTCATCGCGAGTGCCGACGGCAGCCGCTTGTACGTGACCGTCGGCTCCAACAGCAACGTCGCCGAAAACGGCATCGAAAAGGAACAGGACCGCGCGGCCATCTGGGAAATCGACGCCGCGACCGGCGACCATCGCATTTTTGCGTCGGGCCTGCGCAATCCCGTAGGCCTGGCGTGGGAGCCCGAAAGCGGCGCGCTTTGGACCGCTGTCAACGAGCGCGACGAACTTGGCAGTGACCTCGTTCCCGATTACATGACCGTGGTGCGCGCCGGCGGCTTTTACGGATGGCCCTACAGCTACTATGGCGCCCATGTCGACGACCGGGTGCAGCCGCCTCGTCCCGATCTGGTCGCCGTCGCGATCGTTCCCGACTATGCGCTGGGTCCGCACACTGCGTCGCTGGGCTTGGCCGCGGCCAAGGGCAATGCCTTGCCGGAGCGCTTTCGCAGTGGCATGTTCGTTGGCCAGCACGGCTCGTGGAACCGCGAGCCACGCAGCGGCTACCAGGTCATCTTCGTGCCGTTCAGCGCCGGCCGCCCCTCTGGCAGCCCGCTGGAGGTACTGACCGGATTCGTCTCCAGCGACGGCAAGGCGAGGGGACGTCCTGTCGGAGTGGCGATAGCAAAGGACGGAGCGCTGCTTGTTGCCGACGACGTCGGCAACATCATCTGGCGCCTGACCGGCGACTCGAGCGCATCGGCATCGCGCTGACCGCGCCTTGGTCCTACATCTAAATCAGCGCGCAGCCGATGTCCAGCGCCCGCGGCGGCCCGCTATGCTTGCCCACTCGACGATGTGCCTTCCCCCACGAAGGGCCAGGCATTCCCCACCCGTGCATCAGGAGCAAGCCATGGCGCAATACGGCAAGACAGCGCAGACCAAGGTGGAAAAAACGCTGCACGAAATGCAACAAGGAACGTTGCGCAGCGGAGGCTCGGGCAAGACAGTGACCAGCCGCAAACAGGCGATCGCAATCGGGCTCTCGGAAGCGCGCCACGCCGGCGCCAAAGTGCCGAAAAAGAAAATCTGAGCCGCGGATCGCCAATGGGAGCGTACGCGTCCTGCAGTGATTTCTGTAGTCGGTCCGCCGGCGATGCTGAAGGCGGCGACCCGTCGCTGGGAGCGAAGGCCGCGATCGCCGCCGCCGGATTGGTGTACGTGTCGGATGCGATGCCCGGCATTCGCCGTGTCCGTGATAAGACTGGCTTCGCGTACATCGCGCCGAACAAGCGCCGCATCTCGAACCCGGACATGCTGCGGCAACTCGCGTCGCTCGCCATTCCGCCGGCGTACGAAGACGTCTGGATCTGCCCGGATCGACGGGGGCACCTCCAGGCAACCGGACGCGACGCGCGCGGCCGCAAGCAGTACCGTTATCACCCGGCATGGCGTGCGACGCGCGACGGCACGAAATTCGAGCGCATGCCAGCTTTCGGCACCGCGCTGCCGCGATTGCGACGGCGGCTGCGCCGCGACCTCGTGCTCGAGGGCATGCCGAAGGACAAAGTGCTGGCGATCGTGGTGAGCCTGCTCGACGCGACTCGCGTGCGCATTGGGAATGCCGAATATGCGCGCGACAACGACAGCTACGGTTTGACCACGTTGCGCAATCGTCATGTGCGATTCCTCGGTGGCGCGCGACTGCTGCTGCGTTTTCGCGGCAAAGGCGGCGTGGATCACCAGGTCGTCGTCGACGACAAGCGGTTGTCACAACTGGTTCGGCGCTGTCACCAACTGCCGGGCCAACGACTCTTCCAGTACGTGGACGACAGAGGCGAAGTGCGGTCGGTCGACTCGGATCAGGTCAACGTCTACCTCAAGGATGCAATGGGCGACGATTTCACCGCCAAGGACTTTCGCACCTGGGGCGCCACGCTGCGCGCCATGGAGCTGATGCAGGCGATGCCGTTGCCCGATCCCGCGAGCGAGCGCGCGTTCAACGGCTGCGTCCTCGACGCGATCAGGCAGGTCGCCGCAGATCTGCGCAACACACCGGCGGTCTGCAGGAAATCGTATATCAATCCGCTGGTGTTCGAGGCATGGCGCAGTGGCGCGTTGCACCGCGGGATCGGCGAAAAGTTGCAAAACGCGCCGCGGCGGGCGGAGCGTCTCGTTCCGGTTTTTCTGCGCCAACAGGCTCGCACCGCCGTGCAGACGCCTCCTGCGCGGACGTCGAGGCGGCGGGGAGTGGGCCAGTCCGCTGCTGCGGAGCGCCCGTCGGCTCCGCCGGTCGGCTGAGGGCGCCGGGCGTCCTACGCACGGATCAGACGCTCGCCGACAGCGATCCGCGCCAGGCGCCGCTAAGGTACGCCATGATCGCTAAAACGAGCGTCGGGACCGTAGTCACGACTGCGCCGTCGATGCACCACGATGCGCCAGATCACGAATCGGCGACGCGTCGCAAGATCGCCGCGACCCTGGCTGATCTGAAGGGCTTCGAGTTCGCCGGAGAATTCGACCCGGTGCAGCGCTATGTGTTGCCGCTATACTTCGTTCCCGCGACGACACTGGTGGGCGTCGATCATGCTGCTCGGCTGGGCATTCGTGGTGAAGACGACCTGTTCGGCGGTGTCGTGCCCTTCGGCCTCATGGCTACGAAGTCGATCACGCATCCGCTGCTCGACTCGTCGCGCACGCCGGAAGGATGGTCGGCGGACTTTGCTGGGAGCGTCGCGGGGCACGTGCTCGATGGATACACGGCGTTCGATCGCGGCGACGCGAGGCGAGCCGGACTGCTGATGCTCGAAAAAGGCCCGCTGCGCATCAAGCGTTCGCGCGGCGTCGGAGGCAACGGCCAGTGGGTCGTGACTGACGCGCATGCCATGCAGGCGCGCCTCGCCGGCATCGATTCATCCGAGATCGAGACCAGCGGCGTGGTCCTAGAGGAAAATCTCGAAGAGGTCACGACCTACAGCGTCGGGCAGATTCGTGTCGATGGCATGCTCGTAAGCTATTGGGGCACGCAGCGGCTGACCCGCAATAACCATGGCGCCGAGGTCTACGGCGGCTCGGACCTGACGACGTTGCGCGGCGACTTCGCGGCGCTGGCCGGAACCACCGCCAACCCGGAAGTGAGACTTGCAATCTCCAGCGCACGCGTCTACGACGCCGCGGCGAGCGAATGCTTTATCGGCTTCTTCGCGTCGCGCCGCAACTACGACGTTGTCTCCGGCACCGATGCACACGGTCGCCGCCGTGTAGGCGTGCTCGAGCAATCGTGGCGGATCGGTGGGGCCAGCGGCGCGGAAATGGCTGCGCTGGCCATGTTCCGCAGGGACCGCGGCCTGGTCGCGGCTCGCGCGTCGACGGTGGAGGTGTACGGCGCCGAATTCGTCCCGCCGGCGAGAGCTACCGTGCTGTTTCACGGCGTGGATCCGCGGATCGGTCCGCTGACCAAGTACGTTGTTTCGGCGCCGCATGTCCACGCATGACGACGTAGTCTCCATTCCCGTCGATGGGGAGCAGATCCAGGGCACCTTGGTAGCGCCGTCGATGCTGGTCCCGGGAGTGCTGTTCGTGCACGGCTGGGGAGGCAGCCAGCAACAGTACACAGCGCGGGCGCACGCTGTCGCCGCGCTAGGGTGCGTGTGCCTCACCTTCGATCTGCGCGGTCACGCGGACACTCGCTCGCGCTACGACACCGTTTCCCGCGAGGACAATCTGCGCGACGTGACCGCGGCGTACGAGTTGCTCGCCCGGCACCCCGGCGTGGATCCGACCCGAATCGCGGTCGTGGGCAGCAGCTATGGCGGCTACCTAGCCGCCATTCTTTGCGCCACGGCCTCGGTACAGTGGCTGGCGCTGCGTTCGCCGGCCCTCTACCGGGATGCGGACTGGCGGCTGCCGAAAGCCCAATTGACCCAGCATCAAGGCCTGGGCGCATATCGGCTTGAGGTGGTCCGTTCCGCGGAGAGCCGCGCGCTCCAGGCATGCGCCCAGTTTCTGGGTGACGTGCTCATGGTCGAATCCGAACAGGACCTGATCGTGCCGCACCAGGTGATCGCCAACTACCGGACGGCCTGTAGCCAGGCCCGGTCGGTGACCTATCGCGTGATCGCGGGCGCGGATCACGGCCTGTCGACCGAGCCCGCGCAGTCCGCGTATTCGGAACTTCTAGTAAGCTGGATCAAGGCAATGATCGCCGGACGCGCCCCTGCCAAGGATCTTGCGCCGGAGCTCGCGGAAACCGCGATCGCCGAGCACGCGTAAATGCTCCTTTGCCCGCACGATCTCGACCGGTGCCTGCGTCCCGAATGCCGAGCGGGGAGCTGCCAGTTGACCGGTGAAGCACCGTACGTGGCGTGCATCGGGTGCGGTTCGGTCACCGAGCGCCACGTAACCTTCCGCCTGTGCCGCGAGTGCATCGTGGTCTCAATTCGTGACGCTGAAAAAGAGGACTGAACATGGCGCGCGCACTCTGGAAGGGCGACATCAGCTTCGGGCTGGTGAATATCCCGGTGGAACTGTTTCCTGCGGAGGAACACCGCGAGTTCAAGTTCTCCATGCTCGACAAGCGGGATTTTTCGCCGGTCGGTTACAAGCGCTACAGCAAGCGCAGCAACAAGGAAGTGGAATGGGCGAATATCGTCAAGGGCTATGAGTACGAAAAAGAGCAGTACGTCGTGCTCTCGGACGAGGATTTCCGCCGCGCCAATGTGAAGGCTTCGCAGACTATCGCGATACACGCCTTCGTTCCCGCCGCGGACGTGCCCACGCAATTCTTTGAAACGCCCTACTTCCTCGCGCCCACCGAGAGGGGCACGAAGGTCTACGTCCTGTTGCGGGAAACGCTGCTGGCCAGCGGCCGGCTGGCGATCGCCGAAGTCGTGATCCGAACCACGCAGCATCTGGCGGCAGTCGTTCCCGTCGGACGCGCCTTGATGCTCAACACCATGCGCTATCCGGACGAGCTGCGCCACCCGGGAGCGGTTGAACTGCCGCCCGAAGGCGTGAAGAGCGCGGGCGTGAGCAGCAAGGAACTCGAATTGGCCAAGCGCCTGGTGGGCGACATGTCGGAGCGGTGGAACCCGAGCGCGTACAAGGACACCTACCACGATGACCTGATGCGGCGCATCAAGGAAAAGATCAAGAAGGGCGAGACCCACGAGATCACCGGCCCTGAGGACTCGGAAGAATCGCGGCCGCGCTCTGCCCAGATCATCGATCTCGCCGCATTGCTGCAGCAGAGCCTGAAAGGCAATGCCAAGTCGGCTGTGAAAGCTCCCCGGCCGGGCGCGCGAGCAGCCGCGCCCAAAGCCGCCGCCGTCGCCAAGTCGCCGGCGCGGCGCAAGCGTGCCTGAGCAGGGCGGTGTCGCTGCGGCAATATCGGTAGAAGCGCAATTTCAAGATCTCACGCAAGCCCCGGGGGGCGTCGCATCGAGCCGCGGCTCCGGCGGCGAGTTTTTCGTGCCGGCATGCAAACTCGGTCTCGAAGGAGCGCTTTCGAAACGCGTCGACTCGACCAAGTGCGCAAAGCGCGAGGAACTCGTGATTGGCGGATACACCGATCCGCAGGGCAGCCGAACCGGAGTCAGAGCGTTGCGGCTAAGCGTCAACGCGGCGGGAGGTGCACTGCGCTATCCAGGGCGTGTCGGCACCGACTTCGACGACACGACGCTGACGCTGTTGCACGACAATCGTGATGCGGAGAACGGGTGCGAGTCAGGCAGGGGGCAGGTCGAAATAAGGGTTGAATCCCGCCGGAAGAGGCGGCGAGAATTTCGGCGCGCACCCGGAGCCGGGGTTGCGATCATGGTCATCCTCGAGCGGGCCGTCTGATTCGATTCGACTCCCAGCGTCGTCACCCGTCACCAGTTCCGAAACCTGTTCACGGCGCGCGACCAGCCGAGGCAAGAGAGTCTGGGTGCGCTTTTGCGTTAGAACGTTGTTGCACATCGAGACCTCCATCGGATCAATGAGGGAACCGGCGTACCAAGGCACCTCAGCGCACACGGTCGGGACCTATCGCCGTGTCCGCTTCGGCGCAGCGGTGCCCGCTTTGCGTTGCACGTCGACGGTGCCCGCAGGATCCGCGTGCACGACGTCGATTGCAGGGCCGGCGGCTGCATCATCGCCTTTCGCACGCAGCAGCGCCGACTCTTCGGCGTGCTTCATTTCCTTCGCTTCGGCCGGCGAACGCGGAGCGGCTGCTTTAGCGGCCGCGTCGACCCGGCCCGAGTCGATGAATTTCTTAGTCCGACTATTGTAGTCGCGGGTTGCCTCGTAGTTGCCTTCACCGTGAACGTTCTTTTTCATGCGCGCCCCATCAACGAAAATAGGCGGTGCCGGCGGCGCCGCGACTGACGTTGAGAATGCGCTTATTGGAGCGTAAAGAAAATCGGGCCGCGACTGATATTTGTGTCGGCCACTGTCCTACATGGCGCGCGAGCCGTGGCGCCCACGGTCCGAAGAGAGAACGCCGGTGTTGACTCCCCTCTCCTTCCCCATGCAGGGAAGGAGAGAGGATTTGGTGCCTGATACCGACTACTTGGGTTTGGCGTTGTCGGCAGCTTTTTCAACGGCCGCGCCAGTCGCCTTTACGTCTTTACCAGCGCCTTCAACCGTATTACAACCACTCAATGTTGCAAGAAACGCAACGGCCAGCAATGCACTTATCGTTTTCATAGTGATACCCCATGTGAAGAAAATCGGAACACCCACCTACCCTTCCACTGAAGCATGCATCGTGCCATGGCGCCTTGCACCGTACCGTGCGCCAGCGCGCACAGCGACGGCTCATTGTGTTGACTAGCGTATCGTCGCGCCCTCTTACGCGCTGATAGCGTGCAGCGGTGACTGCAGCCAGTCGGGCGTGGCGACCGGATTGAAGTCGTCCCAGGAGCCGCCAATCCACTGGCCCTCAGCCTGTTCGATCGCGCGGGCATCATGGCGACGGAACGCCTCAAGCGCGATTTCCCGTGCATCCGGTGTGTTTACGTGCACCATAAGCATGACGCCGGCGGGACGCGGTGGCGGCGATGGCCGGCCGGGCGCATCGCCCATGCCTTGCAGCGCACCCGCCAGCGACCCGGTGTAGGCGCCGACAGCGGCGCCCGCGAGCGCCCCTAGCGGACCGAGCAATGCACCGGACGCCGCTCCAGCCGCGCCGCCCAATGCGGCCCCGCTAGCGGCACCTTTTTCGCCATTCGCGGCGCCCGCGTCGGCGTCTTCGTCGCCGCCGATCGGGAAGCGGTCGTGGCGACCTGGCGCACCGAGGACAAGGTGATCGACGTCCTGGGTAGCGATGCCATTCGCGTCAAGATCCACGAGTGCGGCCTCCGCATGCGCGAAGTCCTCGAAATGCGCGGCTACAATATTTTTCATGCGCCCCTCTCCACAATAACGCGGCGCACACCGCTGCTCTGCGAACAGACACGCAGTCGCGGTGCGCGGTTCGCTGGACCCCGCGAGGGTCCAGCACAAAACCAACACCCCGTCAGGATTTGACGGTCAGCTGGTCGACGACGCTGCTCACGCCGGCGACCGACGAGGCAACCTGCTTGGCGCGATCGCGCGATGTCGCAGTGTCCACCGCACCAGTCAGCGTCACAGTCGCGTTCTTGGTGTCGACGCCGATCTGAAGCGAACTAAGACCCGGCTCTGCCAGCAGCGCAGCCTTGACCTTCGCAGTGATGGCGCTGTCGTCGACTACGGTGGCTACCTTGTCGGTCGCTGTGGCCATCTTCTGCGAAGCGTTGGCTGCCGCGTTCGAGGCGGTGTCGGCCGGCTTATTCATTGCGGTGTTGCTCTTCTGATCGCACGCCGCCAGACTCAGCGCCGCGACGACGGCAAGCGCGGGAATACTCATCGTAATTTTGTTCATTTTCTTACCTTTCATAGTTGTTGCTGCAATCGAATTGATGCAAACCCTGTGCCATGCCCGAATGTCGGGACATGCACTTCGGCACTGGCTCAGCATCGCTGTTGCGCGGGCATTTCATGCTCGCGCCAAAGGCAATTTCCACAGTGAGTGCTGTAAGCACGGTGTTTCGCGAGAAGGGAACTCACGCCGCGAGCAGGATCCCGGCACCCGGTTGCTGCAGCGGTACCAGCGTTGCCGCGGGATGCCACGCCGGCGCCGTTTGCACCAGAGGACTCAGATAGCGAAGCCTGGCGTTGCCGAAGAATGTGGCGAAAGCCACTTCGGACGCGTCGCTTCCGGTTCCGATCCGAATCAGGTCTTCGGGCGGCGACAGCTCGGTCGGATCGAACAGATACCATTCGCCGTCGAGGTATGCCTCGAAGATCGCGTGGAAATCGGGCGGCGGATCGGAATAGATGGCGTAACCGGTGACGAAGCGCGCCGGAATGTTCAACGCCCTGCAAAACGTTATGGCGAGGTGGGCGAAGTCGCGGCAGACGCCAGCGCGCGTCGCCAAGGCGTCGCGCGCGGTAAAGGTCGGGACCGAAGTGCCGACTGTATAGTCGATGTTGTCGCGAATCCACTGACATATCGCCTGCACGCGCTGAACTCCGGGCGCCATGGAGCCGAACTTCCGGCAAGCCAGCGGAAACAGCGCGTCGACTTCGCAGTAACGCGTCGGCAACAGATAGCGCAGAACATCCGCAGGCAGTTCTGCAACCGGCACCTCGCGCGCGTTCGAATCCGGCGCAATGCGCTGTACGTCGACGTTGGCGAGGTAGCGAACATGAAACTGACCCGGAGGCGCGTCGATGCGCAGCAAACGATTCCCGCCGGGCGACTGAAGCTGGTCAGCCTGGGCCTCGGGCACCGTGGTGATGCACTCTGCGCTGACGTACTGCGAGTTCATCGTCGGGACCGCGATATTGAACAGAAACAACGTCCTCTGGTTAACGTCGTAGTCAAGCTGGCAATCAAGGTGAAAGGTTTTCATGCGTGCGCGCTCACCGTTCTAGTTCAAATACTATAGTGCGCCGCAATGAGACGCGCCATAGGACCCGCGCGGATTCTGCTGTAGGAATTCGTCCGACGCGCCCCAAAGCCGATCGGCGCAATCGCCGATCGGATGCCGGCACGAACGCTCGCTTACGTCGCGGCCGATGCCAGGCGGCTGGTGCGAGTTGGAAGCTAGATTCTGCCCATGAGCAACAGGACGATGATCACCACCACCACGACCCCAGCGATGCCACTTGGCCCGTAGCCCCACGATCTGCTGTACGGCCACGCCGGCAGGGCGCCTACTAGCGCCAGGACCAGTACGATGAGAAGAATGGTTCCGAGTGTCATGACGTTGCTCCTGTTTAGAGTTCCGGTCGCAGGTTGCGGCAGGTGCCCTATTAATGGTGTTGGACGTTGAAAATCGTGGCGTACTGTCGCAGCAGTTTCCGTTCGCTATCCGAAGCGGAATCGGCTCCGAAACGCGAATACCCCAGTGCCGACAATCGCAATGAGCCGCGACCGCGTAGATTTAAGAGCAACGCGCATGCCAACATTCTTTGCTCTACAAATCAATGCTCTTCGTTCGCGAAGGCCAAGCTGTGGCCACCCATGCGTAAAATTTTCCCCAACCGTGTGTAATTCATTCTGCGATCGCTTCACGGCCCTAGCATCTCCCCGTATGCCTTGAGCTGTTCGACGTGATCGAACACCGTCTTGATCGCGACCATGATGGGAACTGCAAGCAACAATCCCCACGCGCCCCATACCATTCCCCAGAACAACAGCGAGATGAAGACAGCCGGCGCATTCATTCGCGCGGCGCGACCCATGAGCCAGGTTTGCAAGCCGATCCCCAATACGCCGGCCGCGAGCAGCGGCAGCCCGCCGGCCAGCAATGCTGCCTGCAACGTCCCGAATTGGCCGAATGCCGTTACTGCCGCTGCGCCAGCAACCGCGGCTATGCCGAGGTACGGAATCGAATGCATGATTGCGGCGAGGATTCCCCACAAAACGGGACTATCCATTCCGATCCAATACAGCGCCAGCGCGGTGGTGGCGCCCACCGCGACATTCACCACCAGCACCACCATGAAGTATTGCTGGTTGAGGTGATGCACGTCGTCGAGGATGCGTACGGTTACCTTGCGGCTCGCCAGCGACGGCCCCACGACCTTGAGGAACTTGCGGCGAAACAAGTCCCCCGAGGACAGCAGGAAGAAGCTGAGAAACAAGGCCGACAATATCTGGCCCAGGGTGATAAAAACGTTGCTGGTGCCCAGCAACAGAACGGAGCGCAAGTCGATCGAATGCTCGGGCGGCCGCGGCGCCGCCGATGGCGCCGGAGTAGCCGTGTGTCCGCGCGCCGGCGCTGAAACGGGCGCAGCCGCTGCAGCGCGTTGGGGAACTTCTCCATCACGACGCCCGCATCGCTGCTAAACGCGATATACGATTCCGCCAAGCGCGGCTGCCGTCAGCAGAACCGCGATCGCAGCTCCGACCACGCGCGGTATGCCGATCCGCTTCAACCCCGTCATCGCGGGCGTCAGCGCATAGCAGATTTTGCCGGAGCGGCAACAACATTACTGCGACTGGCCACCCTCCCTCCCTTTGTCGCCTGTGGTTCGGGTCCGCACTTAGCGGGCAGATCGTGCACCGGCGCGCAGACCGCGGTTATCGGCTAGGGATGGGTCATGAGCGCTTCGGTTGAAACCGCAGCTTGGCCCGAGCCGCGTGCAGCGCCGGCGTCGGGGGAGTGATGTTGCGCCGCTCCCACCCATTTTTCGACCATCGGTACCAGCAGCGCCGCCAACATCGATGGAAAAAACGTCGATCGCTGCGCTTTGCAGCTGCACTCCACTGGCGGCGGCGCGCGACGGGCGCGTCCGCTGAGCATGAATCCTCCCAACAAAGCGCCGCCGATGACCAGCGGCTGGGTGAGCGTCGCGCCCCAGCTGTTCCTGACTGCGAGAAAATCGGCGCGCAGCCGGTCTTGCCGCGCCAGCAAACGGCGCTCTGCTGCAGCTAATCTTTCGTTGCTGTCGGCGATGATCGACATTTGCGACGCCCCTTGGCTCAGATACTTCCACGCAGTAAGCGGCGCGTACTAGCAAACGACGCCTGCCGCGACACGCGCGCCACTATGCTCCATAGCAGAACGCCCGTGACGCCGCACAGCGCCGCTACACACACAAGAGCCGCGGCAAGCGAAAGACCGCGGCTGACGAGCTCGGCAGTTATGGCGACGAGAATAGCGACGATACCCAATCCGCCGAGCAATGCCGCTCCAAGCGCGGAGACGACCACAACCACCGCCCGCCGCAGGGCGACCTGCGAGTCGGCGGCAACGATGTCCGCCGCATCCGAGAGCAGGCCGCGCACATCCCCGAGCAGCGCGGCGACTGCGGCGCCGAGAGACATTTTATCCCCGGGTGCCTTGTCTGCCGTCGCCGCCGTAGCGGCAGGCGAGTCCATCAGCGTCCGAGACGACCGAACAGATAACCCGCGGTCAGTGCAATGCCCAGCACTACCAGCGGCCGCTGGCGCACATAGACTCGGCACGATTCGAGAAGTGCATCTTGCTGCTGTTTGAGCTGCTCGACGCTTTGCGCGGCCCAGTCCGCGGCCGGTGCGGCAGCTGCCGCAACCTTGTCGACCGTACTATGTGCCGCCTGCGCAACGCGATCAATTGTCGGCGCAACGTTGTCGGCAGCGGTTCTTGCTGCGTCGTCAACCATCTGATGCGCCTGATTGGCCTTGCGCTCTACGGGGGATCCGGTTCCAGTTAGTTCCATGACTTACTCCTGAATTGACTGCATAGCATTGCGAAATTGGTTCTCGGCATCGACCTACCTGAGAACAGCGCCTGTCCGGCGATGACGCCAAGCAGGACGAGGACGAGGATCACCACAGTCATGCCTGGTCAGGGCGTGCCGCCACCGCGACGGAACAAGCCGACGACCAGTGAAACCAGAAACAGCACGAGGAATATGAAGAACAGGACCTTCGCGATTTCCGCTGCCCCGGCGGCGATGCCGGTGAAGCCGAATACCGCGGCGATCAATGCGACCACGAAAAAGACTACGGCATACTGCAACATTTTCAATCCTTTCTGCTCGTCTCCGAGCAACAGTTACGCGAATGCATCGAGCACCGGTACGAATTACCCATCAATTGCGACTGCCATAGGTGCACGTGACAGATGATGCAAGCGCCATGCCACGTAGGTACGTTGACATGTCGCGGAACCAGTGCGTCGATACGATGACACCAGCCTTACTCCACGGACTCGGCGGCGCGCTTGCGACCGCGTTCATTGCGCGGTACCGGCTTCGCCGCGATTTTTTCCTTGCCCTGAACGAACTGAGTCGCCATCGCCTCGCGTTCTTCCGCGGTAAAGTGCTCGCCGAGCTCCTCGAAGACCGCGCCCTCTTCTTCCTTGATGTGATGCTCGAGCGCTTCATGCAACACCTTCGCGTGCGCCTTCCACATGTCGGAGGTGGCATCGTAAGTATTGGCCAGGCGTTCGACGACGATGTCGGCTAGGTTGTGCTCGACCATGCCTTCGTTGCCGGCCTCGCGCGAGTCTGGCGAATCGCGCAGTTGCATGAGCGGCGCATACACCGCTGCTTCCTCGGAACGAGAGTGGGCGGTGAGAAATGGCTTCAAGTCGCGCAGGACGCTCTTGCGACGCGCGGCAGAATCGGTCTCGGCAAGTTCCTTCGCGAGTTCCAGAATGCGCTTGTGATCCGCATGCAGCAAGCTTCGGACATCGGTTTCGCTGTAGGCACCCAGCGTGGACTTGAATTTTTCCAGTACGCTCATCTATGACTCCAAGTTGACTTTCGAACTAGATGTCCGACGCTGCGATCATCGTCGTCGTGGAGCGCCATGTCAGTCGGAGCTGGGCTGATTCGCTTGTCAGGGCGAGTCCTACACTGGTGCAACGGTGCCGCGAACCCGCAACCGGGGGTCAAGGCGCCACGCGCTGTCCTACATTCGAATCAGAGGGCGGCCGATAGCTAGCAGACGTCGTATCGGGAATCATCCAGCGACGAAGCTCAATCACGCGCATGGACGGTTGCGGTGCTGCAGCCCGCGAACGAGCGAAACGACACCTAAGGGAACCGTCATGAACAATGTCAATCCATCGACCGCAGCCTGGCGCCCGGAATATGTGACGGATGTTCCCGCAGGAACCGAAGCGAGCGCCTCGGGCGTGTCGTGGGCGGCGGTACTGGCGGGCGGTTTCGTTGCCGCCGCGCTGGCATTGATCCTCGCGTTGCTCGGAGCTGGTCTGGGGTTGGCTTCGATTTCGCCTTGGGCGGGCGCAGGGATCACCGCGACAAAACTCGGAATCTGGGCGATCGTCTGGCTGGCGGCGACCCAGTTGATCGCGTATGGCATGGGCGGATATCTCGCCGGCAGGCTGCGCACCAAGTGGTCGGCGCTTCACGACGACGAAGTCTACTTCCGCGATACCGCGCATGGGCTGCTGGTATGGGCGTTGGGGGTGGTCGTGACTGCGGCGTTCCTGGGCAGCGCGACGTCATCGATCACGAGCGGCGCCGGCACGCTCGCCGCCGGTACCGCAGCAGTCGGCGCCGCCGCGAATATGGCGACGCTGGCAACGCCCAGTGCAGCTGCGCGGCCCGAGTCCGACGCCGGAACGCCTGCGAGTGGGCCGCAAGCGGTGGCACCGCTTCCGAGCGCGTACCTTAGCGACGCGCTGGTTCGCCGCGACGCGACTGCTCAGCCAGCCTCACCCGCAACGCGACAGGAACTGGGGCGCATCCTGGCAGAAGCACTTCGCCAAGGACGTTTCTCGGACGCCGATCGCACTTACGCAGCACAAGTCGTCGCTACGCAGACAGGTCTATCGCAGGCCGACGCGGAAAAGCGCGTAGACGCGGTCTACGCCCAAGGCAAGAACATGGCCGCGAACGCGGAAGCGACGGCGCTGCTCGTGGCCGACAATGCGCGGAAGGCGGCCGCCTGGACGTCGCTGTGGATTTTCGTGGCGTTGCTGGTTGGCGCATTTTGCGCAAGCATCGCGGCAACCATCGGCGGCCGTCAGCGCGACCGCAGCGTCGGTGCGCACTCGGCTGCAGTGGGTTAACGCCAAAGAATACTTAGGGGGTTGCTATGCCACGCTGCGAATCCTGCGGTAACGACTACGACAAGGCGTTTAGCGTCGTCACCCACGCCGGCAAGACGCACACGTTCGACAGCTTCGAGTGCGCGATCCAGACGCTGGCACCGACGTGCGCCCACTGCCGCTGTAGGATCATCGGTCACGGACTGGAAAGCGACGGTACTTTCTACTGCTGCGCGCACTGCGCCAAGCACGCGGGAGTAACCGGCGTTTGCGACCGCGCCGCGTAAGCGCTCATCGCGGTCGTCCTGGGCAGGCGGACCGGGCAGTGCAGGCCGTCACCGCCTCTTGCTGCATGCAAAGGTCCTGCTCGCTTCGTTGTACCTGTCTGTATCCTGCTGCCCGGCGGCAATGTCGCGTCCGGCCTGGACGACCTTCGCGTCGCGATGCGTCGATGCGCCCGGCGATTCATCACGTTCGTGGGGAAGTTTGGGAGGCGTCGCAGCATCCTGCGCGGTAAGATCCACCGCGGCTTCCGAGGTTGTTTCCGCTGCCGGGCGTTTTCCGCGCCGTCCTGGAATATTTCGCATCGAAGGTGCCTGTCCGTTGAACCGCCGTCACAGCGACCGCGGCAACCTTCGACATGCAATAGGCATGCCATCGCCAGCGCGGCATTGCGGCAATTGCGACGCGCAGACTGCGTGACGGCCAATCTTGTAGGAAACAGTCCGAGGCACGAATCAGACAACGACCGATGCCGCCACCGACGTCCTTGGGCGAAGCTTTCGCCTTGATCCGCTCTCATCCAACGGGATGATGCCGCCAAGGCAATAGCCGGCGGTTGCCACCGATCCGACTACAGGAGATAAACCATGAACATTGACACTCGGTTCCGCAGGCAACTCTGGGCCGTGGCTGCGCTTGCGGGCCTGCTCCTGACTATGACGCTGAGCGCGGCAAGCGCGCAGGAAGTATTGCAAGGCCATGTCGCCGGCGCGGTCGACTACGTTTCCGGGGGCATCGGCAAGAATGAAGCAGAGGCCATGAAACGGGCATCCGCAGAGTACGCGTTGACCGTCGAGCTCTCCGCGACCGAGCCCGCTCCGACCGACGGCCCGCCCAAGAGTTATTACATTTCGGGCGCCACGCTGGGGATCCGCGACGAGAACGGCAATTCCGTTCTCACCACCACGACCGATGGACCGTTCCTGCTCGCGCGCTTGCCCGACGGAATCTATACGGTGGACGCGGAGTGGAACGGGGTCCGGAAATCAGCAACGGTGACTGTCGATGGACAGTCGCGCCGGCATATCATCTTCAACTACGCACCCTGAGCGGTGCCACAGGTCATGCCGTGGTGGGGGTGCGATGGCCGTCCATGGTGACGCGTCCGCGAGCTTGACTTGGGAGGTCGCAAGCACTGCCTAGGCGGCTTGCAGTAGCGATTCCAGGAAGCGGTCGTATTCGGAAGACTTGTCGAAGAACTTGTCGGCGCCGGCAAGCGAACATTGCTGCTTGTATTCGGGGTACGCGTAATTGCTCAACACGTAGATCAGCGGCCGCGGTGCGTAAGGGTGGGCGCGGACGTGGCGGACGACCGCGATGCCATTTCCCTGCTTGAGCCGAATATCGGTGATTACGATGTCGGGCCTCAGCTCGGCGATGCTCTGCACGGCTTCGGCTTCGGACTCGGCGACCCCAACCACCTCGAAGCCGCCGAGAGCCAGCACGTTCTCGACGATTCTCTTGCGAAGGAGCTCGGAATCCTCGACGACAAAGACGCGCGTGAGGCCGCGCACCGGCTTATTCAAAACGCACCTAACTCATAAGGTTGTGGCGCAATGCATAGGCAGTGAGCTCGGCATTACGCGTCAGATTCATCTTTTCGAGAATCCGCGTGCGGTAGGTGCTGATTGTCTTGACGCTAAGACACAAATCATTGCCGATGTCGGTAACCGTCTTGCCCGCGGCAAGCTGCACGAAAATCTGGAACTCGCGGGTGGACAATTGCCGGTGCAGAGGTTCGGGTGTGTCTCTCGAGGCCTCCATAGCCAGCGCCTGGGCAAGCGTGGCGCTGATGTATTTTTTGCCATCCGCGATGGTGCGTATGGCATGCAGCATGTCTTTGGCTTCGCCGGCTTTCGGGAAAAAGCCGCTGACTCCGGCGCGCAGAAGATTCACCGCGTACTGATCCTCGGCATGCATGCTGACAACGAGAATGGGCAGTTCCGGATGCCTGCGCCGCAAACCGCTCACCGTTTCCAGCACGCCAGCGTCAGGCAGGGAGATGTCAAGCAGGACAACGTCGTAAGCACCGGTGGCCGCCTGTTTCATGGCTTCGGCCGCCGTGCCGGCTTCGCCGCCTGCCTCCAGATCGTCGGTGCCGGCGAGCAATTGCCGGAAACCGGCGCGCACTACCGCATGATCGTCCACGATCAGCACTCGGGTCTTGCGGCTGGTTGCCAGCCGGGTCGGGCCATTCACCAAGATCTGGGTCTCCGTCATGTGCTGTCCAATCATTATAGGCCGACGCCTGCCGTCGGAACAAACAAGCTTCTCAAGCCGCGAGTCCAACATTGTCCAGTTCTTGTCGGCTCTTGCGTGGCAGCCCCGCGGCACCGTAGGCGTGCAACCTGTTGTACAGCGTCTTCAGACTGATTCCCAAGACCTGTGCCGCCTTTGCCTTGCTGCCCGAAACGGAGTCCAGGGTAGCGGTGATCAGCGCACGCTCCGCGTCATCCAGCGACATGCCGACGGGGATCTTTACGGCAAAGGCTTCAACTGCGTACAAGCATGCCGGCGCCTGCGGCTCGGTCGGCGCCACGGGATCTGCCCCGCCTTCCACCGGCTCGACGATGTCGACCACAACTTCATCGTCCGAAAGCACGAACGCCCGATGAATCACGTTTTTAAGCTCGCGCACATTCCCGGGCCAGCGATGGG
>JBDTLK010000014.1:0-41299 GCA_039934835.1 Edaphobacterium sp. (SeqCode)
GGAGTGAGGCCGAAGCCGGCAAGGATTTGCACCTTGTCCTGCACGATCAGTTCCTGCGCGATGCGCTTGGTCGTTTCCGGCGCGAGCCCGGTGTCGTCTTTGACGATTAGCTCTATCTTGCGTCCGGCGGCGGTGTCGCCGTTGCGTGCCATGTAGAGGCGAGCGGCGGCTTCGATCTGCTTGCCGGTCGACGCGAACGGACCGGTCAGTGGCAGGATGAGACCGATCTTGACCGGATCCGCGGCCAGCGCGGCCTGCGCAGTCAGGGCAACCGCAACGGTCGCGGCGACCACCGTCAGAAAACGGCGGCGGCGGGCGATGAATGAGTGCGCCATGCGCTTCTCCTCGTATTGAATTGTCTGCCGACAGGACTGCTGCCCGTGTGCAGTGGTCCGGATTATCAGCCGCCGCGACCGGTGGCGCCATGGGCTTGTGCGGCGGCTGGCGCCGGGCCTGCCGGCGCCCTATACTGGACGCAGCCGCGGATCCGACCGTGCCGCGGTGACCGCCAACTCTTGCTCGGTAGCCAGAATGATGATTTCGAACACCTGGTTGGGCAGCCTCGCGGTAGCGTGCACCCTCGCCTTTCCGGTACCGGCACACTGCGCCAACTTCACTGCCGCAAACCTGGGCGCGATTTCCGCCTATCCCACCGAGATCACCGGTCTCAACGCCAACGCCGACATCATCGCCCACGACCTCTACAACGCGCCGCCCGGGACGATCAACCTCCAGCGCGCCTATTTGCGCAGCTTCGACGCATGGGCGCCGATCGGATCGCTGAGCGGCGGCTCGACCGCGGCCTACGGCATCAACGATTCAGCGCAAGTCGTCGGCACCTCCAACACCGCCGACGGCAACCACGCCTTCCTGTTCAAGACCGGCATGATGACGGACCTGGGCATGATGGGCGGTAGCGGCAGCACCGCCACCGCCATCAATACCGCGGGCCTGATCGTCGGCTTTGTCGACAAGGGCAGCGATCGCGCCTGGCTGTTCGACGGCGAGGTGACGATCGAGCTCGGCACCCTGGGCGGCGCCACGAGTCGCGCGTACGCCATCAACGATGCCGGCATGGTGGCCGGCTCGAGCACGCTGGCAAACGGAGAGGAACACGCCTTCCTGTACGACCAGAGCACCATGCACGATCTGGGAACGCTCAGGGGCAGCAACGACGCCTACAGCAAGGCGTACGCCTTGAACATCCATGGCCAGGTCGCTGGCGAGAGCCGGGTCACCCTGCCCCCGAACGGCTTGACCACGCACGCCTTTCTCTACGCCGGCGGAATCATGACCGATCTCGGCACGCTCGGCGGCGTCTACAGCACCGCGCGAGCGATCAATGCCACCGGACAGGTGGTCGGCATCAGCACCACGACCACTGGCGAGCAACGCGGGTTTCTCTACAGCGATGGCGTCATGTACGACCTCAACGGCCTCGTCGACCTCGCCAGCGGGTGGGTGATAATTTCGGCCGGCGGCATCAACGATGCGGGACAGATCGTGGCGATGGCGTGCAACAGCGGCACCTGCAACGTGCTGCTGCTCACACCGGTGCTTGGCCTGGTCGTCGAATACCAGAATACGCTCGACTTTCCGGGCAGTCCCGGCGGACATTTTTTCTATACCGACAGCCCGAGCGAACAGCAGATCATCGAAAGTGGCGCCGACGGACATTTTGCGCGTACTGGCAGGACCTTCCACGCCGGCGGCACCAAACGCCTCTGTCGTTTCTTCGGCAGCATCGTGCCGGGTCCCAACTCGCACTTCTATACGCTTTCCGACAGCGAGTGCAGCAACCTGAAAGCGCTGCAGCGCGTTCCCACACCCACCACTGTCCAGCAATGGAACTACGAGGGCCTGGTGTTCTCCGAAATACCGGCCAATCCCGGCCGTCTGTCCCCGGTCTGTACGCCGAATACCACGCCCGTCTGGCGCGCCTACAACAATGCCTACCCGTTGACCGGCGGCAAGAACCCGTGGGATTCGACCCACCGCTACAGCAGCACGCGCGCCGACATTCTGGACATGATCACGCGTTTCGGCTGGATCGACGAAGGCATCGTCTTCTGCGCGTTTCCGTAGCACGACGCGACGGCTGACCGAGCGGCAGCCGCTGACCAAATCTGGCTTAAGGACCTATGGGCAACCGCGTACTGAAGTTGATGGTGATCTTGCTGTGCAGCATCAACGCGCTCACCTGGGAGCTCTATACCGAGTCGCGAATCATGGCCATCATGTGGGCAGCGATTGTCGTCGCGTTCATCATCTGGCTCATCGACGACGTGCGCCGCTAAAGTCGGGTCACTGGTAAACGCGCAACTTTTCCGTGAGCAGCGACGCGACTGCCTCGGGCGCCACAGGAACGCTGTAGAGAAACCCCTGCACGGCGTCGCACCGATGCTCGCGCAGAAACGCCAGCTGGCGTGGCGTTTCGACGCCTTCGGCGACTACCTCGAGGTCGAGACTGTGCGCGAGCGCGATGATGGCGCGCGCAATGGCGGCATCGTCGGGATCGATTGTCAGGTCGCGTACGAACGAGCGGTCGATCTTGAGCCGGTCGAGCGGAAAGTGCTTGAGATAGCTCAGGCTCGAATAGCCCGAGCCGAAGTCGTCGATCGCGACGTGCACGCCGAGCGCCCTGAGCTCCGCCAGCACCGCGCTCGCCGCCTGCGGATCCTCGATGAGCAGGCCTTCGGTGATCTCCAGCTCGAGCCAATCGGGCGCGAGTCCGCTGTCGTGCAGCGCCGCCGCAACGGTTTCGAGCAACTCTGCGCGAAACTGCCGCGCCGAGACATTGACCGCCATGCGGATCGGAGAGAGCCCGGCGCGCTGCCAGGCAACGTTCTGCGCGCACGCCGTTTGCAATACCCACTTGCCGATCTGCAGGATCAGGTTCGACTGTTCGGCGATCGGAATGAAGCGGTTCGGCTCGACCAGTCCCAGTTCGGGGTGGCGCCAACGCGCCAGCGCCTCGACGCCGATGATACGGTCGCTCGCCACGTCGATCTGCGGCTGGTACTCGACGAACAGCTCGCCACGCGCGACAGCGCGGCGCAGTTGGCCTTCTAGGCTCAACCGCGCCTGCTTCTGCGCGTTCATCTCGGCACGGTAGAACTGGAAATTGTTCTTCCCGCGGTCCTTGGCTTCGTACATCGCCACGTCGGCATTCATGATCAGCGTTTCGATGTCGCCCGGGTTGTGCGGATACATCGTGATGCCCGCGCTTACCGTCAGGAAGTACTCGTCATCGTCCAGCGGAAAGGGGCGGGCCAGCGCGGTGACGATCTTTTCGGCGACCACGGCGACCGCTTGCACATCGACCGGGTCTTCGACAATCACGGTGAACTCGTCGCCGCCGAGCCGCGCGACCGTATCGACCGTGCGCAGCACGCCCGACAGGCGTTCGGCAACCGCCTGGAGCAACCGGTCGCCGGCGCGGTGGCCCAGCGTGTCGTTGATCTCCTTGAAGCGGTCGAGATCGAGCAGCAGCAGCGCCAGGGCGCTGCCGTTGCGTTCGGCGCGCGACATGGCCTGATTGAGCCGATCGCGAAACAGCGTTCGGTTCGGCAGCCCCGTCAACGAATCGAACTGCGCCACGTAGGCCAGCCGCTCCTCGGCGCGCTTGCGTCCGATTGCGGTGCCCAGCGAAGTCGCGATCGCCATCAGGAAGCTCGCGTCGTCCTTGGTGAAGCGGCGGGGCTCGCGGCTGTAGGCACCAATCACGCCGAATGCTCCTTCCGACGTCGGGATCGCGACCTCGATGCAACTGACGAGGTCTTCGACAACGCAGTTTTCGGGCGGCGGGCCGGCGCGCGGCGCGCGGTAATCGTCGATGATCACCGGCTGCGTCGCGATCAACGCTCTGCCCGTCGACGATGCGCGCGATACCTGCGCGGGCGCGGTTGCGCGCCAGCCGACGCCCGCGATCTGTACCAGCGGCTCGCTGCCGGCGCCCTGACGGTAGACCGCCGAGTGCGTGACGTCGAGTCCCGACGTGCTCATCGCGGCAGCGTTGGCGATCAGCTTGTCGATGTCGCGCGTCTCCAGCGCGTACTGGCCGTAAATGGCGATCGCCTCCTGACGCAAAGCATGGGTGCGGATGGCTTCCTCAGCCTCCTTGTAAGCAGTGACGTCGGTCACCAGGGCGTAGCTCCCCTTCACCGAGCCGTCGACGCCGCGCTCGGGGGCGAAGGTGACGCTGATGTAGCGCGTACTGCCGTCCGCTGACTGGTGCGAGCGCTCGTAGCTGACCGACTCGCCGTTGAGGACGCGCTTGAACTGCTGCACCGTGCGCTCGTAGCTTTGTGCGCCGATGATCTCGGACAGGTGCTTGCCGAAAAAATGCCGCGCACCGTGTAGCCGAAAAAGCTCGCGTACTGGCTGTTGGCGAAGCGGCACACGAAATTGCGGTCGTAATAAACGATCATCGCCGGCACGTTTTCGGTGATAAGGTGCAACTGGTGCTCGCTGACGCGCAGCGCCTCGCGCGCGCGGACGAGCTCGGCGCGGATGGCGTCGCCGCGGTGGCCCGAAGTGAGCATCCCGGGTCCGAAGCGCGCGGCGAGCGCGCCTGCCGCGGAGCGCTGCCTGTCCGCGCGCACGACGCTGCGCAGGCCCGCCGCGAGTCCCCCGAGCAGCACGAGCACGAGGAAGCCAGTCAGCAGCGGATAGTCGCCGGCGAAGGCTGCGATGCTGGCAGGAATCATTGCGGGAAGGGGCACAGCAGAGCGTTGCGGGCTAGCGTCTCGGCCATCCTCGTCCCCCGATTGTCCGAAATGGACCTACGCGAGCAATCTTCGTGCCGCGAGCCAACCCCAGCAGCCTGTGCCAACCCGTATTTGGCCTCGATGACCCCAGGCACCGTCCTCGCCGCGGCAATTGCCCTGTTTGCGCGCCGATCTATTCGAGCTTGCCGACCCGACGCACCACGGCGCCGAGCGTTTTCACGTCGGCGTCCCAGAACCGCTGCAGTTCGGGCGCATCCATGTATTGGACGGGCGTATCGACGCTGGCGAGCGCGCCGACGAACTTCGGATCCGCGGCGGCGACGCGGGCGGCTTCGCGCAGTCGCGCGACCACCGCCTCGGGCGTACCGGCGGGTGCGAACAGCCCCGACCACTGGAAGAACACCGCGTCGTAACCCGATTCGAGAAGCGTCGGCACGTCCGGCAACGATGCCAGCCGCTTGTCGCCCCACGACGCCAGCACGCGTAACTTGCCGGCTTTGACGTGCGCGATGACGGTCGAAGGTCCCGACGCGACCGCGTCGACATTGCCCGAGAGCAAGCCGATTACCGCCGGTCCGGCGCCGGTGTACGGGACGTGCAGGAGCTTGATGCCGGCGCTCGCGGCGAATATTTCCATGGGCACGTGCATGGTGCCGTAGTTGCCGGAAGAGCCGTAACTGATCGCGCCCGGACGTTTTTTGGCATCGGCTACCCATTCCGCGAGCGTTTTCCACGGACTGTCGGCGCGCACCGCAAGTACGGTCGGGTCGGCGGTCAGCCGAGCGATGGGGACCAACTGGCCGAACTGGAACATCGGCGAGCGGCCGATGACCTTGTCGGCTTCGGGCAGGATGGAAATCGACGACAGCGCCAGCAGCAGCGTATAGCCATCGGGCCGAGCCTTGGCGACGAGACCCATGCCGATGCCGCCGCCGGCCCCGGCTTTGTTTTCAATGACGATCGGTGCTCCCAGATTGCGGCCAAGCGCCTCCGCAAAGGGACGCGCGACGATGTCGGCGACGCCACCCGGCGGAAACGGCACTATCAGCGAGATCGGTTTCGATGGATAGGCGTCCTGCGCCAGCGCCGGCGCAGTGGCAAGCGCCGCGACAGCCAGCGCGCCAATCCACTGCGCCCAGGATTTGCCGCTCGATCGCGCCGAGACCGGACAACGTGCCATGTGGGCAGCAGCTCTGCGGCTCAGGCGAGAACCCAATACAGCAGGCCGCCCAGCAGTGCCCATTTGGCGACGTAGTACAGGGTCTTGCTCTTGCGCTTGAGCGCCTTCGCCGGCAGCCGCAGGTAATATGCGACCCCGAAGATGCGATTGGCCACGCCGACCCGGTCGCCTTCGAGGTTGTTGGTCTCGCTGGCGCGGATGATCGTGTTCTTGAACCAGTGATTGATCTTCGCCATGACGCGGTTGGTCAGAGGGCGTTCGATGTCGGCGAACAGGATCACGCGCAGCGTGTCGGTCTTGTTCTCGGCCCAGTGCATGAAGGTTTCGTCGAACATCACCGCCTTGCCGTCGCGCCAGGAGTACTCCTGACCGTCGACCCAGATGCGGCACTTGTCCGAATTGGGCGTGGACAGGCCGAGGTGATAGCGCAGCGACCCGGCAAAGGGATCGCGATGCTTCCCCAGGTCACCGCCGGCCGGCAGCAGCGCGAACATCGCCCCGTTGATCGTCGGAATCGACTCGACCAGCGCCACCGTCTTGGGGCACAGCGCCTGTGCCGAGGGCAGCGGCTGGTTGTACCACTTGACGTAGAAGCGCTTCCAGCCGCGCCGGTAGAACGAATTGAAGCCAAGGTCGTTGTACTTGGCCGCGCCGCGAATATGGCCTTCGTCGAAAAGCTTCAACGCTTCGTCGCGCAGCATCTCCCAGTTGTCGGTGAGCGGCTTGAGTTCCGGAAACTGCGCGACATCGATGAACGGCTTGTTGGGCACTGCCGAGAAGAAGTACATGAGCGCGTTATACGGCGCCATGAACGTCGAATGGTCGGTGATCTGGCGGTAGAAGCGGTGCCGCACCTGGCCGCGGAAGTGCACGAACAGCGCCCCGGCAATGAAGATGTAGAGCACGAAAAACTTCGGCGCCAGCAGATTGGGAATGTGTTCCAGCATGTCTCTACGGTGGCCGGCGCCCGCACTCGCGGTTCCGGCAGTGTCCGGTCAATTCAGCATTATAGGCCGTCCGGGGCCCCCACCCCGGCTCCGGCTCACTTGGCCGCTGGCCCATACGCCTTCCAGCGCCGGTGGACCCAGAACCACTGCTCCGGATGGCGCAGGACCAGGCGTTCGAGGGCGGCATTGTAGGCGCGCGTGTTCAGACGTATTTCGGCACCCACCTGGTCCGCCGCGATGGGCGCAACCGGTGCCTCGAAGCGCAGTACATGGCGGCCGTCGGGCTCGCGCCAGCCGGCCGCGGGCAGCACCGGTGCGCCGGTTGCCAGCGCGATGATCGCCAGGCTCTTGAAGGTCCAAGCGGGGTGGCCGAAGAAATCGACCGCGATGCCGTCCGGTGGACTGGCGTGCTGGTCGAATGGAAAGACGACGATGTCGCCCGCGGCAAGGCGATCGAGGATCGCGTTAAGCGATCCACGCTTGGACATCACGCCAAAACCTGCGCGGCGAAAGCGGCGATTGACCAGCGCGTCGAGCCAGCGTGGCTTGATGGCGCGGCGGACGAAATGAATGCGGTCGCGCATTTCGGGAAAATGGGTCAGGCCGGCGACCGTTGCGACTTCGAAGTTGCCGAAATGGCCGGTAAGGACCAGTACACCCTTGCCGCCCGCCAACGCGGCGGCCAGTGTGTCGACGCCCTCGACGCGTACCAGCGCCGCCTTGCGCGCCGGGGCCATCGAGCGAAAGCGCAGGAATTCGCCGAGCAGGCGCCAGAGGTGTGCGTAGTGCGCCTGCGCCAGCGCGCGAATTCCGGACTCGGGCACCGCCTCGCCAAAGACGCGGCGTAGGTTCTCCAGGATGACGGCGCGGCGCAATGGCAACAGGTTGTAGATGACCCTGCCCGCCGGCGGCGCGGCGCTTAGCCGGGGAATCGCCAGGGCTACCGCCGAGGCACTGCTGCGATCGTGGGTGAGCGACACCGCAATCGACTCGATCCGATGGCGATCGAGCAGCGCCCGCGCCTTCGGATTGCACACGACCTCCGGCGCGCCGTAGCCGTCGCGCGCCACCGAAAAATCCTCCGGCTCGATCTGGGCGAGCGCGAGCTCGCGCGGAAAAAGCTTGGCGCATGCTTCCTTGGCGGCGAAACGCGCGGCGAGGCTTGCCGCACGGCCGGGACCAGCACCGCTGTCGGCGAATTCCTGAGCCGAGAACATGCGCTGCAAATGCTCGACCGGCACTTCGGCAAGCAGGCGCTCGATGCGCGCGATTTCGACTGTGTCGATGCCGCAACGCGTCGCACTCTCCGCCGCGATGTTGGCGGCAGCCACCATGTTCAGGCGCTGCGGACGATCAACGCGGCGTTGGTGCCGGCGAATCCGCGGCAGAGGATGAGCGCGGTGTCGCCACGTGGTTGTTGTGCGCGCGCCGAGACGCGAATGCCGGCGCATTCGGGATCGAGGTCGGCAAGGGTCGCAATTCCGGGCACGATTCCCTGGCGCAGTGCCGCCAGCGCCAGCACCGTCTCGACGATGCCCGCCGCCGCGATCAGGTGACCGATCGCCCACTTGAATCCGGTAACCGGCGGCGCGGTGTCGCCCGAACCGAAGACCGCGTGGATCGCCCTGGCTTCGGAGGCATCCGATTGGCGCGTGCCGTTGCCGTGCGCGACGATCATGCCGATGTCGCGGGGATTGAGCTCGGCGTCGGCGAGCGCCTCGCGAATCGCGCGCATGAGCCCGTCGCCATCCTCGCGGATCGCCAGCAAGCCCATCGCTTCGGCCGCATAGCCGCCGCCGAGCACTTCGCCCAGCACAGTGGCGCTGCGCGCGCCGGCCGCGGCCTCGGTCTCCAGGGCCAGCGCGCCAGCGCCCTCGCCGAAGACGCTGCCGTCGCGCCTGACGTCGAAGGGTCGAATGGTGTCCGGCGCCAGCAGGCCGCACTGCTGGTAGTAGAGGACCATCTGCGGCTCGATCAGCGCGTCGTGCCCGATCGCGACCACGCGATCGGCCTCGCCATGGCGCAGCGCCTCGGCGCCTTCGATCACCGCCAGCGTTCCGCCGCAGCTGTGATTGGTGATGCAGGCGTTGCTGCCCTTGAGGTTGTATTTGATGCCGACGTGGCAGAGCACGTTGTTGGGCAGAGTGCGCAGCAGCCACATCGGATTGACCGCGCTGCCGAGCTCGCTGCCGAATTTGGCCAGGTCGCCGCCGGCGTCGCTCATCAGCGGGAAATACTCGTACTGCGTGTTGTAAGCGCCGCCACCCGAGCCGACATAGAGCCCGCTGCGGTCGGAGAAAACGTCAGCCGCGGCCGGGTCGAGCGCATCGCGCGCGGCGATGAATCCTGCGCCGTCGATCGCCTGGCTTCCGGCGTACATGCCGAACATGTCGGTGCGGCGGATGAATTTGTGCAGCTTGCGGTCTTCCACCAGCGCGCGTGGATTGAAGTCGGCGACTTCGGCGGCGACCGTCACCGGCCATCCGGTCGTGTCCCACTGGCCGATGGGGCCGATCGCCGAGCGTCCGGCGTGGGCCGCCTCGACGATGGCGTCCGGCGACATGCCGCCGCCGCACACGGCGCCGGTGCCGGTAATGAGGATGCGTTGTCTGGCCATGATCGCCGCCCGCCTTCAGCCGCGCCGCGCCGCGGCGGCCTCGACTTCGTCGGGATGGCGCAGCACGATGCAGCTGTTGGAACCGCCGAAGCCGAAGGAATTCGACAGCGTCATGCGCACCCGCTGCTTGCGCGGCGCGCCGACCACGAAATTCAGATCGCAGTCGGGGTCGCGATCGACCAGGTTGGCGTTGATCGGCATTTCACCGCGATGGATCGCCAGCGCGCAGGCCACGACCTCCACCGCGCCGGCGGCGGCGATGAGGTGACCCATCGAGCTCTTGGTCGAACTCACCGACACGCGCGCCGTGTCGGCGCCGAACACCGCATGAATGGCCGCCGACTCGCTCTTGTCGTTCATCGACGTCGAGGTCCCGTGGGCGTTGATATAGTCGATGTCCGCGGGCGTGGCACCGGCGTCCGCGAGGCCGGCGCGCATCGACTGGATCGGACCATCGCCATCCGGCGGCGAATCCGTGATGCGATAAGACGAGAGAGAATTGCCGTCGCCGGCGAGTTCGGCATAGACGCGCGCGCCGCGCCGGCGCGCCGCTTCCCATTCCTCCAGCACGACGAAGCCCGCGCCTTCGCCGAGCACGAAACCGTTGCGCGTGGCGTCGAAAGGCCGGCTGGCGGTCTGTGGCGAGTCGTTGTCGGCCGATACCGCCGAGAGCAGGCAGAAGCCGGCGAGTCCCACCGGACTGATCATCGAATCGAATCCGCCGGCGAGCACGCGGTCGACGCTGCCGCGACGGATGAGCTTCAACGCGGTGCCGATCGCCTGACCTCCGGACGCGCACGCAGTGTGTACCGAGCTGGAATAGCCGCGGATGCCGAAGCGCCGCGTCAGCAAGGCCACGCCCGCGGTCGACTGGCTGCGGCAGAACACCAGCGGGTCGATCGCCTTCACGTCGTCGAGCAATCGGTCCGGATGCAGCTCGCCATCGGCGGCGGAATGCTCCTGCACGCCGGCCAGATCGGCGTACGCAACGCCCATCATTCCGGTGCCGACCATGCAGCCCCAGCGATCGCCATCGTCCGCCGTGGGCGCGATGCCAGCGTCGCTCATGGCCTGTTCTGCGGCAGCCAGCGCGAAGCGGTGCGAGCGGTTGGCAAACTTGATGAGCTTGCGGTCGGCGCTGAGCACTCCGGGATCGAAACCCTTGACCTCGGCCGCGATGCGGGTGGTGAAGCCGCGGGCGTCGAACAGGGTGATCGGCGCGGCGCCACTGCGGCCCGCGAGTAGCGCGCTCCATGTCGTCGCGACATCGTTACCGACCGGCGTGACCAGACCGATCCCGGTGACGGCGACACGTCGTTTCGATGCGCTCACTGCGGCTCCCTGCGCGCATATTCGACGCGCGCGGTCGCCACCGGCTTGCCGGCAAAGCGCGCGGTCAGCGCGACCCGCACCGCGTCGTCCTCAAGTTTCGCCTCGGCGGCGAGTTCCACCGTCTGGCCGGGCGTGGTGAAAGAGCGCACCTTGACATTGGTCATGCGGCGCAAGGCCAGCGGTCCGGCGCGTCCCGGCGCGATTTCCGCGGCAAGCGCGGTGGCCAGACGCATCTGCGCGTCGAGCATCAACGTGGCCGGAAAAACCGCGCGCCGCGGAAAGTGATCGGCGAAGAACGGCGCCCGCTCCGGGACTTGCAGTATTGCGCGCAATGACTCGCCGGAAATGTGCTCGGTCACCACCGGCGCTGCGAGTTCCACTCCGCCGAAGCGGCCGGGCGTCGCGCCTGGTCCGCAAAGCAGCGCAAAGCGCTCGCGCAACGCCTCGGGAGCGTCAAAATCGGCGGTCGGCAGCATCGGCCCCAGGCAGTGCTCCAGTTCGGTCACGCGCTTGCCGGCGACGCTGGCCCAGCCGCCGTAGGCGACCGCGTCATCGTCGCAATCCTCGATCTCGACCGCGAGCTCGAGCATATCGCCGGGACGCACGTCACCATGGAAGCGCGTCTCGGATGCGAGCGCGGCGACCGGCCGGCCGCGAAAGTCGATCTTGCTCATCGACATCCACGCGGCGAGTTGACCCACTGCTTCGGCCACCAGAGACGGCGGAAATTCCCGGATCCCCGGGGGCACCGCGAAGACTCCGCGGGCGCGCCGCCCCGCTTCGAGATCGACAATGCGATCGACAAACGAAAAGGCGGCAAAATGCTCATCCATGCTATGCGCGACGCCGGTCTGTCAGGCTGCCGCGGCGGCTTCCTTCTGCGCGCGCACCACCAGCTTGCAGAAAGTCTCCGGCGTAAACAGCCGCGGAATGTCGGCGACCTTCATCGGCGTCTTGAAACGCTCGGCGGGGATTTCCGACAGGTAGGCACGCAGCTGCGCCATGCCCTTGTCGGTGACGATGCCCTTCTGCTCAAATTCGGCCTCGGGCAGGTCGCCACGGGCGTTCTCGACGATCTTGCCGCGCGGAATCTTGATCTTGAAGGCGCGCTCGAGGCGGAACACCATGTCGAGAAAATCGATCGACTCGGCGTCGAGGCCTTCGATCAGCGACACGTCGAGCTTGACGTCGTCGACGTCGCAGCCAAGCGCGTCGGCCATCGTTTCGGCGACCTTGGGATAGACCGCCAGGATTTCTTCTTTGCTGACTTCGGTCATGGCCATTTTCGTTCACTCCATTTTAAAGCCGCCATCGACGGCGAAAATCTGTCCGGTCACGTAGTCGGCGTAGCGCGAAGCGAGAAACCCCACTGCGTAAGCCACTTCCTCGGGCTTGCCGTAGCGCTTTAGCAGTATGCGCGACTTCACCGCGTCACCCGCCATGTCGCGCACCGCTTCCGACATCTCGGTTTCGATCACACCGGGCGCGACCGCGTTGACGGTTATCTTGCGTGCGGCGAGCTCGACCGCCAGCGCGCGCGTGAAGGCATTCACGGCGCCCTTGCTCGCCGCGTAGTTGGTCTGTCCGCGGCCGCCCTTCTCGCCCGACACCGACGACAGGTTGATGATCTTGCCCGAGCGCTGCACGATCATGTGCGGCGCGACCGCGCGGGTCATGTTGAAAACACCGCCGATGTTGGTATCGAGCACGAGCTCGACGTCCTCGTCGTCCATCGCGGCCAGTTGGTTGTCGCGAATCAATCCCGCATTGTTGACCAGGATGTCGATGCGCCCCGCCCGTTCGGCGACACGCTCTACCGCCGCGAGGCAGGCCTGCGTATCACGCACGTCGACCTGTTCGCCTGCGACCTTGCGACCCGCTGCCGCTCCGGCGGCGACCACTTCGGCCGCCGCATCGGCATTGCCGCGATAGAAAAACGTGACGTCGGCGCCGTGCGCCGCCAGCAGCTCGACAATCGCCCGACCGATGCCGCGCCCGCCGCCGGTCACGATCGCCACCTTGCCGTCGATGCCGGAGTCGATCAGCATGCGCGGCTCAACCCGAAATGCAAAAACCGCCGTCGACCACCAGCGTGTGTCCGGTGATCATCGCCGCTTCCGGCAAACAGAGGAGGTACACCGCGCCGGCTACGTCGTCGGGCGTGAGCACCGGCCCGGCCGGCGTGCGCGTCGCGAAATTGGCCAGCAACTGCTCGCGGTTGGGAAAATGCTGAAGCGCATCGGTATCGACGACCCCGGCGCTGACGGTATTGACCCGGATGTTGCGCGGACCCAGTTCCTGCGCCAGCGTGCGCACCAGCGATTCCAGCGCCGCCTTCGACGCGCCAATGAACCCGTAGTCGGGCATCGCGCGCTGTGCGCCGAGGCTCGACATGGCGATGATCCGCCCTCCGTCGCGCATCAGCGGCGCCGCGCGCTGCGCGAGCAGATTGAGCGCGAAGGCATTCGTTTCCAGGCACCAGCGCCAGTGCTTGAGCGTCATGTCCATCGCCGGCTTGAGCACGCCGGACGCAGCGTTGCTGACAACGATGTCGATGCGATCGAAGTGCTTGGCAACCTCGGCGAAAATCTCGTCGACGCTGTCCGGCACGCCGACGCTGCCCTGCACCGGATAGGCACGACGGCCTAGCGCGCGCAATTCTCCGCACAGCGCCTCGGCCTCGTCGAAACTGTTGTAATAGTTGACCACCACGTCGCAGCCGGCCGAGCCAAGCTTGCGGGCGATGGCACGACCGATGCCGCGCGCTGCGCCGGTGACCAGCGCGACTTTTCCGGCAAGAGGGCCTGACATCGGTTTTGGACAGAGTTGTTCGAGACCGCGGGGGCGTCGTGACGGCTGCCGGCCACAGGTCGCGCGGACAAACGTCAATTATCGCCTGCTTCGCGGTTCGGAGCAACGACGGGGCGGATGCGGACACGCCACTTGCGCGGGCGAACGCGCTCAGGGTAACGTAGCCGCATGATATCGCGTCCCCGTGACCCGTCTCGCCACGCCTTTACAGCGACGATCCGCGGCGGGCTTCGCGCCACGCGTCGTCAGGCCACGCCATGATCGCGTCGCAACGGTTGCTGGCGATCGCGAGCGTCGCGCTGGCGTGCGTCGCGTGCGGCAAGTCCGCAGAGGAACGCGACAAGGCACGGGTCGCCGAACAATGGCGCATCGAACAGGCTGCTGCCGCGCAAGAGCGGCTCGAACAGGCGAAAAAGCGCCGGGAAATGGAAGCGTCGAACGATGTGCAGACGCGCAAGGAAGCCGGCGACGCCTTCGCCGCCTACAGCCGCGAGCGTCCCGCGATGACGCCGGTTCAGCAGACCGAGGCATTGGATGCTGCCGTCGCGAGCGTGCGCGCGCGTATGAGCGATCCGCCGACCATGCAGGTTCGCAACGTCCGGCTGAGCCCGACCGGCAATGCGGTGTGCATGGAAGTCAATTACAAGGACGCCGAGAAGTACCTGGGATTTCGCCAGGCGTTTGTCGGGCCCGGCGTGATCTGGGTCGAACCCGCTCCGGACGACCTGTCGCATCGGGTCTTCGACCTCAACTACCAGAAGCTCGGATGCGCCAATCAGGGGCCCGGCAAGTAGCCGCTTCACGTCCGGCCGGCACAACGTGATCTAATTGCGGCGGGTGCGACGCGCCGCGCGCCCGATGTCAGCCCGCGACCGCCGCAGTCTTCATTGCACGCACGTAGCGCTGCGCCTCGAGGCACCAACTTTTCTTGATGCTGAACCAGATGTCGGCAGCGAACAGCGCGTGCGCTTCGCCGGCCTCGCGCTCGTTTGGCGGCGGCGCATTGTTCGCGCCCGGCACGTACGCATTGAGCCAGGCGCGCATCGACGCGTCGCGCGCGAGCGGCAGGGTGACCGGAACAAAGACGTGATCGTAGCTCGCCGGCAGCGAGACATTGCGCACTTCGGCAGTGCCGTTGTGGCGGAAGGCACTGCTGTTGTCGCCGGGAAATGTCATCGCGATCAAGTCGTTGTCGATGGCATATCCGGTGAACTGGTCGACCGTGCTGGGAATTGTGTGGAGGCGCTTGGCCATCGCCCAGTGCGCGGGCGACGCCAGCGCCACTCCGCCCGCCCCCACCACGCCGGCAAAAGCCACGGAAACGCCGATGACCGGCCGCTCCGCGCCGGTCACCGGGTCAACGATGGTGTACCGATCCTCCGCCATGTCGGTCGCCGGATTCCAGACGGCGACGCGATCGGCAAATTCGCCCTTGAGTTCGTAGAGCACCTTTACCGCCTGGATGCCACCCTGGCTATGGCCGATCAGCAATGGACGCACGCCGTCGTGTTCGTAGTACCACGCGATCTGGCCCGCCGTGCGCGCGCTTGAACCATACGGGCTTTGCGAATACGCGCCGTCGGAAGGATCGCGGATCTTGGCCTCCGGGTAGCCCATGGCGATCAGGAAGCGGGCGAAGTTCATCATCAGCAGGTGGGTTCCGTAGACGCCTCCGTGTAGCAGGATGATGTGCGGCGTCGGTCCAGCGGCCAGCGTGGTACGCACATCCTGGTCGCTGATGCGCTCCGGATCGAGCACGAGAATCCTGGCTTCCTGTGCTGGCGTGAGTACCAGTGGCGCGCGCGTAATGTCGGCGGCGGTCGCGGGAGCGCTAGTGCCAGGCGCGTAGCGTGGCGTAGCGCAGCCGGCGAGTACCAACGCGACCAGCACCGACGCCAATACCGGAACGACTGCCTGCTTGAAAAAACGCGTTGTCACAAGCCCAGATCCCTTATGCATTCCTGCATTGCAACTACGACCATGGCGACCGTCTCGCGCTGGTAGACGGTGGTGCGAAACGCGATGCCTACGACGACCGCGCCGCCGGCGTTGGTCAGCGCGAGAATCATGGGTGCAAGCGGTCCCGTAGCGACGCCGCGCACGTATTCGAGCGTCGCCTGCCCCTCGTGCGTCGCTGGCGTCCAAAGCATGTCGACGTTCAGCGACGTCAGTCCGGCGACAACCGGATAGTGCTTGGCGAAGAACCTGTGCCTCTGCGCCTCGGACAAAAAACGCCATTCCTGTGCCACGATACCCAGTGCCAACAGCGTCTGCAGGTAAATTTTGCCGGTTTTGATGCGATTCGTCTGTCCATGCACGGCGCGTGCCAGCTCGCGCATGCCGATGTTGTCGGCAACGGCATGCCCGACCCGGAACGATGCAAGCATCGGCGCGAAGGCATTGTCGCCGGCAGCGCCCATGTCGCGCCGGACATTCACGATCGAGGCAACGGCCAGCACCTTGCGCCGGGGCTCCGAGCGCCGCTGCGGCGCAAGTGGCGCGATGGTCTTGAGCAGCACCGCGAGCCAAAGATCGTTGCGACTCACGCCCCAGGCAGTCGCGACCCGGTCGAGCCTCGCCTGTTGCGCGGGGTCGACGAGGAAATGGGTATAGGCGTTGTAGCCATCCGTGGCGGCGGCGTAGCGAGGGCGGAAGGCGCGGCGACAGCCTTGAGCAAGTCCCGGCAGGCTGGTCAGGCCTTTCAGGAACGGCCACGCCTGCCGAGCGAATAGCGCCCGATACGTTGCAGGGTACAACTGCGGCGCTGGAGTCCGCTTGCCGTCAATCCGGCGATAGATGATCGCGTGCAGCAACTGCACGATCGAATCGCCGCCCGCGACGAAGTGATCGTAGGCCAGTCCAAGATAAAAAGAGTCCGCGCAATCGATGGCGAAGAAGCGAAAGGGGTCGATGCTGCCGTCGGCGGCGAAGGCGGTGTTGAGTTGACGCTCGATCTCGCCATCGAGTTGCGTGAGCGCATCGTCGGTCGCGGCGATGAACCTTATTTCGGCCGTTGCCGGGCCGCCCGTCCACTCGTACGTCCGCTGGCGCGCACCCAGGCGCAGTCCGGTCATGCCGAAGTCCGCGAGCTGGCCGTGAATCGAGGCGATCAGCTCCGCCCGGTGCAGTGGCCGCCGCACGTGCACCACGTGTACCGCATTGTAGGGATAGAGCGCGCGCCAGCGCAGCATCGTCGCCTGGAATAGATTCAGCCGTCCCTTCATCCGTTGCCGTTCTTCGCGGCGGATGGGCGCTGACCGTGGACCTGTCGCTGCGCCTCGCGACACCAATGCTTCTTGACCCCAGACCATAGTTCAGCGGCGGGAACGGCATTGGTTGGATCGACGCCGGCGTCGGCGGGGGGCGGCGGCGATTCGGTGTCCGGGTCATAGGCGTCGATCCACCTCCGCAACGCCGCGTTCGTGGCCAGCGCCTGCATCTGCGGCAGCGCCACGTGACTGGTCGTTGCCGGCAGTATCACGTTGCGCACGGTCGCGGATCCGGTTGCGCGATAGAGCTCGCTGCCCGGAAACGTACCGGCGATGAAGTCCCACTCGATGATGAAGCCGGTGAATTCTTCGACCGTATCGGGAATCGAGCGCAGCTTGTCAAGCATTGCCCACTGCCCCATCAGCAGGCGCGGCAGCTTGCCGGTCGCCAGCGCGGCCGCGTACGGCACCTTGAGCCCGACTACCGGACGCTCGCTGCCATCCAGCGGATCGACGATCGAAGTGCGCTTTTCCGATTCACCGGTGCGCGGATTCCACACTTCGAGCGTGTCGTGAAACGCGCCCGCGAATTCGTGCAGCACCCTGATCACGAGCATTCCACCCTGGCTGTGGCCGATGAGCAGCGGCATGGCGCCTTCGTTTTCGTAATACCACGCCACCGTCCCTGCGAGCTTCGCGCTATCCGTGAAACTCGACAGCGACAACGCGCCGTCAGGCGGATTGGCGAGTCGCTCCGCCGGGTAGCCCATCCCGATCAGGAATTGCGCGAGCGGCTCCATGGTCACCGGCGCGAGGCTGCCCTGCAGGTTCAGGATGCGCGGCGCGGGCGCCAACGACAACACCTCGCGGACATCGGCGGCGGACAGTCGCGCGCAATCGAGCGCGGCGATCCGGGCCGCAGCCGGCACGTCAACGCGCGGCCGCTTAAGGACAGACGAGTCTGCCCACACCGACCCTAGAGCGAACGCTTGCGCCAGTAGCACAGCCGCAAGGCTCTTCTTGCACCACGTACAGTCCCGATAGCGCATCGAGGTTATGGGCCAGCCGTATGCATCAGGAAGCGCCAAGGCGCGGGCTGAAGCGCCGCGTGCGCCGCAAGTAGTGCGCATAGGCATCGCCGTGCACGGCGAGCAGGTGGCGCTCCTCGTTGCGGGCCTTGACATGCATCAGCACCACATGCATCAGCGCAATCGCCAGCATGAGCGGCGTTGCCACGATCGCGGCGGTGCACGCCATGAGCACCATCGATAGCGTGTAGATCGGATGGCGCAAGCGGGCGAACAGTCCGTCGACGATGAGTTCGCCCCGGTGTTCATCGCTGACAGCCATGCTCCAGTTGGCGTCCATCCGCGCCCAGCACCGCGCAGTGAGCAACAGGCAGACGACGGCAATGCCCACGGCGATCCAGCGCAATGCTGCGTAGGCGGGATCGTCGATGGCCCATGGGGGGGTGCGCAGCCATGCGCCGCGCCGCAGCATCGCGAAGTATGGCAGCACCAGCCATGCGGCGACCAGTGGTACCCAGACCGTCCACAGCAGCCGCTCCAGCGGCTGCTGTGGCACCAGTCCACCCAGCCGCAGCGATTGCGTCTTGCGGTGCACGCGCACAACCATTATCCCCACGCCCAGCCAATAAGCCCAGACCGTCGCGCACAGGATTACGCCCGGAAGATTCTTCATCGCCACATGTTACTGCATCGGCAATACGCTTCGCGCGCGGACGATGACTGCTACATCTGCGTGGTGGAGTCCTGCCTTGCCAGCCCGGCAAGGCAGTGCTTGAGCACCTTGCCGTTGGCGGCGACCGGCAACGCCGGCAACACGCGGATCTCGGCAGGCAGCTTGTACGGGGCGAGGCGCGTGCGCAGGAACGTCGCGATGTCGGCCGGCGAGGCAATGGCTCCCGGCCTGAGTTCGACGAAGGCAACGACTTCTTCGTTGCCAGACACGGCGCGCCCCACGACCGCCGAGTGCGTTACGCCCGGGTACGCATTCAGGACCGCCTCCACTTCCGGAGGATAGACGTTGAAGCCCGAACGGATGATCAGCTCCTTCGTGCGTCCGACGATATGCAGCGTCCCGTCGGCGTCGCAGCGCGCCAGGTCGCCGGTATTGAGCCAACCCTGCGCGTCGATCGCGCGCGCGGTCGCATCGGGATTGCGGTAGTAACCGCGCATGACATTGGGCCCGCGTACCCATAATTCGCCGGCGTCTCCCGCCGCGACGCTGCGTCGCTCAGGGTCCTTGATGTCGACGATGCGGATCTCGACTCCTGGCAGCGCACGTCCGACCGCACAATCGGCGCGTGGTGCCTCGAGCCGCGTGTGCGAAATCGTCGGCGACGCTTCGGTCAGACCGTAGCCGTTGTGCAGGGTCACGCCGAGAACTCGTTCGACGCGCGCCTTGAGTTCCGGATCCAGCGGCGCGCCACCGACGAAACACGCCCTGAGCCGGGTTGTGTCGACACCAGCGCCGCGTGCCTCGATCAGATCGACCAGCTTGGCGTACATCGACGGCACGCCCTGCAGCATGGTCACGCCGCCGTCGGTGAGCGCGCAGAGCATGCCGGCGGGGGTGTAGCGCGGTTCGAGGACAAGGCAGGCGCCACCGTACAGCGTCCCGAGGCTTACCGCCGCAAGGCCGTAGACATGCGAGATCGGCAGCACGCCATAAACGCGATCGCCGGGCCGGAGCTTGCGCAGCGTGCTCGACAGATGCGCAATGAACAGCAGGTTGCGATGTGTGAGCATCACGGCCTTCGGGTCGCCGGTGGTGCCCGACGTGTAGATCAGCGCCGCGACTTGCTGCGCCGGATCGGCGTGGACGGATTCGGTTGCGCACGCATCGTTGCGTTCCGACAGCAATGCGCGGCCCATGCCCTCGACCTCAAACAGCGCGGTGGCAGCCAGTCGTTGCGCGTGCGCCGCCGCGTCTGCGGAAATGTCGGCAAGCAAGAGCATGCGTCGCGGATTGCAATGCGCCGCCAGCGCATCGATTTCGCGCGCCGAGAGTCGCGCGTTGACGACGACGGCCCATGCGTCGCACTGCGCGATGCCGAACAGGAGCGCAAGCAGTATTGCGCAATTCTCGCCGACGATCAGCACGCGATCGCCGCCACGCACGCCAGCGGCACAGAGCGCGCCGGCCGCCGCGTCGCTCGCCGCCGCCAGTTGCGCATGACTCCAGACGCGATCCCCCTGGCGCAACGCATCGCCGTGCGGATCGCGCGCCGCGTTCAGCCGGGGAATGTCGCTGATCCGCCGCGGCAACGAGGGCACCCAGCGCTGTATGTCCGCCAGGACGCACTCTTCGTCGTCGCTGCGTTCGGTCAGGCGACTCGCCCGCGTATCGATGGATTCCTCCTCGCGCCACTGCTTGGTTATGCGACATAATACCGCCGCCCCGTTTCGCCCGAGCAGCAACCACCCATGACCGCAGCAAATTCTCCGAGTGAAATCGTCGGCGTCGTCGGCGCGGGGCTGATGGGCCGCGGCATTGCCCAGGTCGCGGCGCAGGCCGGCTTCGAAGTGCGCCTGTTCGATGCCAAGCCCGGCGCCGCCGCCGAAGCCCGGGGTGCGATTGCCGAGGTGCTCGCCGCGCTGGCTGCCAAGGGCAAGATCAGCGCGGCAAGTTCCACGGCGACGGTGGAGCGCATCACCCTTCCGGAAGCCTTGCACGGCCTCGCGGGATGCACGCTGGTGATCGAAGCCATCGTCGAGCGCCTCGATGCGAAGCAGGCGTTGTTCAAGACCCTCGAGGACGTCGTCGGCGATGCGTGCGTGATTGCTACCAATACTTCCTCTTTGTCGGTCACCGCGATCGCCAGCGCCTGCGCGCGCGCCGAGCGCGTCGCCGGATTGCATTTCTTCAGCCCCGTGCCGCTGATGAAACTGGTCGAAGTGATCGATGGCCTGCTTACGGCGCCGGAGGTGGTCGCGCGCCTGCTGAAGTTCGGCGCGGCGCTCGGCCATACACCGGTGCACGCGCGGGACACTCCTGGATTCATCGTCAATCACGCCGGCCGCGGCTACGGCACCGAGGCGTTGCGCATCGCGGGTGAAGGCATTGCCGACTTCGCGACGATCGATCGCATCCTGAAACTGGCCTGCGGCTTCCGCATGGGTCCCTTCGAACTGTTCGACCTGACCGGTCTCGACGTGTCCCACCCCGTGATGGAATCGATCTACCACCAGTACTACGAGGAGGCACGCTACCGGCCCTCGCCGATCACCGCGCAGCGGCTCGCGGCCGGAGTACTGGGCAGGAAATCGGGACGCGGATTCTACGAGTACCCGGCCACCGCGGTGCCGCCGACGCCGGCTGCGCAGGCCGCAACGCCAGCGGCGGCCCCGCCGGTGTGGGTCAGCGCGACGAATGCCGCGGCGCGCCCGGCCGTCGTCGATCTCCTGCAACGCCTCGGCGCCGTCGTCGACGGCGGCGTCTCGCCGCGCGACGATGCGCTCTGCCTGATGCTGCCGATCGGCCGCGACGCAACCACCACCGCGCTCGACGAGCACCTCGATCCGGCGCGCACCATCGCACTCGACACGCTTGTAGACGTCGCGCGGCAGCGCACGCTGATGGCGACGCCGGTCACGACCTCCGGCATGCGCGCCTCGGCGCGGGCGCTCTTCGCGCGCGACGGCGCCGTGGTCGAAGTCATCCACGACAGTCCCGGCTTCATCGTGCAGCGTGTGCTGGCGCACATTGTCAACGTCGCCTGCGACATTGCGCAGCAGCGCATCGCCAGCCCGGGCGACATCGACCTCGCCGTCCGCCTGGGACTGGGCTATCCGCAGGGTCCCCTGGCATGGGGCGACGCGCTCGGACCGGCGCGGCTGCTGCGCATCCTCCAAGAACTGCACGCCGCGTATGGTGATCCACGCTATCGCCCGAGCCTATGGCTGTCGCGACGGGCAAGGCTGGGGGTGTCGCTGCTTACGCCCGAAGGCTGATTTTGCAGCGCGCCCATGGACGAGTACGATAATCGCATTACCGTTGATTTGATGAGGACACGACGATGAGCAAAGGCAAGGGATCCGGCAATTTCAAGGGCAAGGATGCCAAGGGTGGCGTGCCGCCGCCCGGGCCGCAGGTAAAGCGGCCGATGCCCCCGTCCGTGCCGCGCATCATGCCCCGCACCAAGGCGAGTTCCAAGGGTCGTTGACCGGAAAGGGCATGGCGATGAAATCGAGCAGGCGTCGTCACCTGTTGCGCACCGCGGCGGCGCTTGCCGCCGGCGGCGCCGCCACCTATGCCGTGCCGACCTCGGCTCAGGCTCAGTCCCGCACGCCGTTCATGGTCGCGGGCACCTATATCCCCATCGCCGGCAGCAGCGAGCAGTTTCCCGTCAGGCGCATCTACTGCATCGGCCGCAACTACGCGGCGCACGCGCGCGAGATGGGATCCGATCCGAATCGCGAACCGCCCTTCTTTTTTCAAAAGCCGACCGACGCGATACAGATCGTGCCACCGGGACAGACCGTCGATCACCCGTATCCGACGCTGACCAAGAACTACCACTACGAAATCGAGCTGGTGGCGGCGCTGGCCAAGGGTGGACGCAACATTCCGATCGACAAGGCGCTCGATTGCGTCGGCTGGTACACGGTGGGCCTCGACATGACCCGCCGCGACCTGCAGCGCGCGATGGGGTGACGAAAAAACCCTGGGAGATCGGCAAGAGCTTTGATCATTCGGCACCATTGGGTCAGCTGCAATCCGTCGCGCCGGGCGACATCATCTATTCGGGTACGCCAGAGAACGTCGGTCCAGTCGTGGCGGGAGACGTCATGGAAGGCCACATCGATGGCCTGCCGAACATCAGCGTGCGCGTAGTGTAAGGCGGGGAAAGCCGCGATCGGGTTCCGGGGTTCAGCGTGCCTTCACGCCGACGCTTGCGCAATGCGCGATCCACTGCGCGGCAAGCTTCTCCTGCACGGCATTCTGCTGCAAGCGGGTGTGGAGTGCGGCGAAGTCGACGTAATCCATCGCCTGGTCCTGGTTGAAGCACGAGAACACATAGCTCACCTTGCCGGTCGCGGGGTCGCGCTGCGGCTGGAGGCACTGCGCGCAGATCTCCTTCATCATGCACTGCATCGGCGAATTGATCGACGCGATGGCGTGGTGGCCAGGCTTGAGCCACGGCAGAAGCACAGTGTGCCGCGCGGTGGTGACTGCGGCCATCATGCGATCGGAGCCGATGGCGATGACGCGATCGACTTCTGCCAGCGGGATCGGCGTAGCGCCAAGCTTGCCGGTCGCGTAGGCGACTAAGGCCTCGACCATGTTGCCGACAAAACTCCTGTCCTGCGGCCGTCCCGCTTCGAACCCGGGCCCCTGGTCGCAGCACCAGACGATGGCATCGGCGGCCGCCTCGATATCGGCAACCTTGTAGCGATCGGTCATGTTGCGATAGCCGGCGAAATACAGGACGCGCGAGCCCGCGGCGCGAAACGCCTGGCCAATGGAGAACAACACCGCGTTTCCCAGGCCGCCGCCGACCAGCAGCACCGTTTCGCCGGCTGCGATATCCGTAGGCGACCCGGTCGGTCCCATCAGGATCACCGGTTCGCCAGGGGCGAGGTGGGTGCAGAGGTCGGACGAGCCGCCCATTTCCAGGACGATGGTCGACACCAGTCCGCGCTCGCGATCGACCCACGCGCCCGTGAGCGCGAGACCCTCCATCGCCAGGCGCGTGCCATCGACCTCGCGCGCGAGCGTTTCGAAGTTCTGCAGGCGATAGAACTGGCCCGGACGAAATTGCCGCGCCGCGGCAGGGGCGCGCACCACCACTTCGACGATGGTCGGCGTCAAACGCACCACGCGCACCACCGTCGCGCGCAATTCGCCGTTGAGGCGGGCAAGGAACGCTGCGTCGGTGAGCGGCGAGGCCGCAGGCACGCGATTCAACATGCGGGTGACGATCGGATAGCCCTGGGTCGCGCTGGCCATGGCCTTGACGACATTGCCGAAATACGAAGGATGCAGATCGCCGAAAAAACTCACCGCGCGACCGTCGGTTTCCAGTGCCGTGAGCACGTAGGTGACGGTGGGCTTGGCCAGCGCCTTGTCCGGCGCGACGCGCTGGCCATGCTCGTCGAGCGCCTGGAAATAACGGCCATCGAGATGAAAATGCGTGGGATCCTCGCGCGCCGCGACCGTGTTCGGCTGCGTTCCCGCGGCGATCAGGATCGTCCGCGCTGGTAGCGCCGCGCGCGCGGACTCATGCCAAGCTCCGGCCTGGTCGCGCTGTTGCACCGACACGCTCAGCGCCTGCACGCAGCCCAGCGCATCGACTTCCACCGCCAGCGGCGTCAGGCCCTCGGCGAAGCGGATGCCCTCCTCCAGCGCCTTCTCGACTTCCTCGTGATTGAGCGTGTACGACGGGCTGTCGACCAGGCGGCGGCGGTAGGCGATGGTGACTCCGCCCCACGCATCGAGCAGCTCCAGGATGTGCGGCGGGCGGCCTTGGCTCGCCGCGGCCGCGCGCTCGGCGCGGATCGCGCGCCCGTGCGCGAGAAACTCCTCGGCGACCAGTCGCTCGTCGGCCTTCCACGACGCTTCAATCGTCGCGCGCCCCTGCTCCGCAACCAAGGCGTCGTAGCGCGCCAGGAATTTCTCCACCTGCACCGGGTAGTACGCCAGCGACTCGGTAGCGGTGTCGATCGCGGTCAGCCCGCCGCCGATGACCACCACTGGCAGGCGCAGCTGCATATTGGCCAGTGAATCGCGCCGGGCCGCGCCGGTGAGTTGCAACGCCATCAGGAAATCCGAGGCGGTGCGCACGCCGTTGGCGAGCGCATTGGGCAGGTCGAGCACGGTCGGGCGCCCCGCACCCGCGGCCAGCGCGATGTGATCGAACCCAAGCGCAAAAGCGCCAGTGGCGTCGAGGGCGCCACCAAAGCGCACGCCGCCGAACAGCGCGTAACCATCGCGCCGTTCGAGCAGCATCCGGATCAGCTTGAGAAAATTCTTGTCCCAGCGCACGGTGATGCCGTACTCGGCCACGCCGCCGAAGCCCGCCATCACGCGATTGTCGAGCGGCTCGTGCAGCGTCGCGATGTCGCGAATCGGCGCGAAGTCGACGCGCGCGCCGTGCATGGTGACCCCCGACAAGTCTGGTGCCAGCGGCTCAATCTTGAGGCCGTCGATGCCGACCACCACGTGACCATCGTTGAGCAGGTGATGCGCCAGCGTGAATCCCGCCGGTCCCGTGCCAACGACGAGCACGCGCTTGCCCGTGGCCGCGCGCGGTATCGGCCGGCGCAGGTTCAGCGGATTCCAGCGCGTGAGCAGCGAGTAGATCTCGAAGCCCCACGGCAGCGCCAGCACGTCCTTGAGAGTGCGCGTCTCCGACTGCGGAATGTCCACCGGTTCCTGCTTCTGGTAGATGCAGGCCTTCATGCAGTCGTTGCAGATGCGATGCCCGGTTGCCGCGACCAGCGGATTGTCGACACAGATCGTCGCCAGCGCGCCCAGCGCCCAGCCTTCAGAGCGCAGCTTGTGGAACTCGGAAATCTTCTCGTCCAGCGGACACCCCGCAATGGTCACGCCAAACGGTGATTTTTTGAACGGTGGCACCGCCCCGTCGGTCGGCTTCTTTTCGCGCATGCCTGAACTGCACGAATCCTTCTGCTGCTCGTGGCACCAGATGCAGTAGTGCGCCTGGTCGAGCGCGCCGGCGAGATCGGTGCCGGGATCGGTAAGCGCGAAGCCTTCGCGTCGACGCAGATGGCTCACCGGCAACTGCAGCATCGCGACATCATGGCGCACCTCGGTCTGGACTGGCACCAGGCGCATGAAATCGAGCTTGCGCGGCGCCTTGAACAACACACCTTTCTTGTGCAACGCCTTGCCTTCGGGTGATTGCACGGCCCATGCGGCATAACGCAGCGCCAGGTCGATGTCGACTTCGTGCGCTGCCTCGTCCAGCCCCCACTCGCCGACGGCGCGCGCAAAGGCGAGCTCACCTGCGAGGCCGGTCAAGGGCACGGCCAGTTTCGCTTCCAGTTGCGCGCGCAACGCCGCTCCGTCGAACCCGACCGCGACGTCAGCCTTGTAGCGATTGAGCGCCTTGCGCTGCACGACCTGGCGTTTGCACGCGAACAGCGGCGCGAGTTCGTGCTGAGCCGCCTGCAACGCCGTCACTTCGCGCTCGATGCCGAACAGGCGCGCGAGAAAATCCTCGAGATGCGGTGCCAGCGCGATCAGCAGTTCCGATTCGCCAAGGCGCGACAACGCCGCGGGGTCGGCACGCGCGACGTCGAGTCTCGCCCTGAGTGCTGCATCGGTGCCGGCGAGGTGGGCGAGGAACGCGCTGTCGACGCGGGCGAGTCCCGCTGTCGCGTACAGCTCGCGAAAGGTCAGTCCAAATCCAGGGTTGAGCATCCAGACATCCAGATATCCGCGTCCGAGCACGGCGAATGCGCCGACCGTTGCCGCAGCAGTCAAATCCGGCATTTTACCTGCGGGAGCGGCGCCGCGGCACCGGCAAAGCGCATAAGCATAGAAGCCGCGGATGCCAATAGGACCATTTCGCGCTTTGGGTTCCCGCGCCGCGGCCGTTATGATGGTACGTTCAATCCCGCCGGCCGCACCGTCCGCACCGCTTTTGATGGAGACACGATGAACCGCAGTTTTGGTGTTTCGCTTTCAGCCTTCGTGCTTGCCGCGATGCTCGCCGCGCCCGCCGCGGCGCAGCCGATCAAACTCGGCGAGCTCAACAGCTACAAGGTCTTTCCCGCCTTTCTCGACGGCTACCGTAAGGGGATGGAGCTCGCGGTCGAGGAAATAAACCGCGCCGGAGGCGTGCTGGGCCGCCAGCTCGAGCTGGTGGTCCGCGACGACAACGGCACGCCGGGCGACGCGGTGCGCGTCGCCGAGGAGCTCGTCTCACGCGAAAAAGTCAACGTGCTGATGGGAACGTTTTCCTCCGCTGTGGGGCTCGCGGTCGCCGACTATGCGAAGCAGCGCAAGGTGCTCTTTCTGGCGTCCGAGCCGCTCACCGACAAGATCGTCTGGGACAGCGGCAATCGCTACACTTTCCGCTTGCGGCCTTCCACCTACATGCAAACCGCAATGCTCGTTCCCGACGCCGCCAAGCTCGGCAAACGCCGCTGGGCCATCGTCTATCCCGACTACGAATACGGCAAATCGGCGACCGCGGCGTTCAAGCAGCAGATGATCGCGCTGCAGCCGGGCGGGGTCGAGTTCATCGAATTCGCAGCTCCCCTCGGCAAGCTCGACGCGGGACCGGTGGTACAGGCCATTGCCGACTCCAAGCCCGATGCGATTTTTTCCTCGCTGTTCGCGGCCGATCTGACCAAGTTCGTGCGCGAAGGGGAGCTGCGCGGCCTGTTCAAGGACCGACCCGTGTTCAACCTGCTTGGCGGCGAGCCCGAGTATCTCGACCCGCTGAAGGACGAGGCGCCGATCGGATGGTACGTCACCGGCTATCCGTGGTCCGCCATTGCGACTCCGGCGCACAAGCGTTTCCTCGACGCATACCAGGCGAAGTATCGCGACTATCCGCGCCAGGGGTCGGTCGTTGGTTACAGTGTCGTCATGACGGCCGCGGCCGCGTTGCGCAAGGCCCGCTCGACCGGGTCCGAAGCGCTGGTCGCGGCGATGCAGGGCCTCGCGGTGGAAACCCCGTTCGGACCGATCACCTACCGCGCGCTCGATCATCAGTCGACGATGGGTGCGTATGTCGGCCGCATCGGCATGCAGAACGGCAAGGGCGTGATGGTCGACTGGCGCTATGCCGACGGCAAGCATTACCTGCCTTCCGACGACTGGGTACGCGCCCACCGGCCACAGAACTAGACCGGTGAACTCGTCATTCCCGCGCCAGCGGGAATCCATGTTCGCAACGAAAAATGGGTCCCCGCTTGCGCGGGGACGACGCTGTGCTGGAGGCAACGGTCTACCGATGCGCGCCACGGAACTATGAACTCGCTGCTGCTTCAGCTACTCAACGGCCTCGCGGGCGCGTCGGCGCTGTTCCTGCTCTCAGCCGGGCTGACGCTGATCTTCGGCGTCACCCGCATCGTCAACTTCGCGCACGGTTCCATGATGATGCTGGGCGCATACCTCGCCTGGAGCCTCATCGGATGGTTCGGTGGCGGCGCAGGTAGCGGCCTGGGCTACTGGAGCGCGGTGCTCGCGGCGGCGCTGGCGATCGCGCTGCTCGGCGCGTTGCTCGAAGCATCGCTGCTGCGGCGCCTGTACTCAGCGCCCGAACTGCTGCAGCTGCTGGCCACGTTTGCGATCGTGCTCATTGTCAAGGACGTAGCGCTCGCCGCGTGGGGTCCCGAGGACCTGCTCGGCCCGCGCGTGCCCGGCCTGCGCGGCGCGGTCACACTCGCGGGCGGCGCGTTTCCGCAGTACGACCTGCTCCTCATCGTGGTAGGGCCTGGGGTGCTGCTCGCGCTGTGGTGGCTGATCGCCCGCACGCGTTTCGGCGTGTTGTTGCGCGCGGCGAGCGAGAATCGCGCGATGGCCGCCGCGCTGGGCATCGACGAGCGCAGGCTTTTCACCACGGTCTTTGCGCTCGGCGCCGGGCTCGCCGGGCTCGCCGGAGCATTGCAGCTGCCGCGCGAGCCGGCGACGCTATCCATGGATCTGTCGACCATCGCCGACGCCTTCGTCGTAACCGTCGTCGGCGGCCTGGGTTCGATTCCAGGCGCGTTCATCGCCGCGCTGCTGATCAGCATGGTCAAGTCGCTGTGCATCGCGCTGGGTAGCGTCAACTTCGGCGGGATCGAAGTCGCCTTCCCGAAGCTCACGCTGGTCGCTGAATTCGTGCTCATGGCGCTCGTGTTGGCGGTCAAGCCGCAGGGTCTGCTGGGACGCGCGCCCGTGTTGCCAGCCACGACCGCCATTCCCGAGCAGCGCCAAGCCGTGCGTCCCGGCGGTCGGCGCAGTATTGGCATTGCGGCTGCTCTGGTGTGCGTGGCGGCGCTGTTGCCCCTGGCAGTCGACGACTACTGGCTCGTGCTGGCGACCGACATCCTGGTCTTTGCGCTGTTCGCGAGCAGTCTGCGCCTGCTACTCGGCCCGGGGGGCATGGTCTCCTTCGGTCATGCCTGCTACTTCGGCATCGGCGCGTACGCCGCCGCGCTCGCGCTCAAGCATGGGGCTTCGATGGGCGGCGCGCTGGCGCTGGCCGCACCGGTGGCCTTCGGCGGCGCGCTGCTTTTCGGTTGGCTGTGCGTACGGCTGTCAGGCGTTTACATGGCGATGCTGACGCTGAGCTTCGCGCAGATCATGTGGTCGGTGGCGATGCAATGGGACGCGGTGACCGGCGGCTCCAACGGCATCGTCGGAGTGTGGCCGGCAGCATGGCTGACGGGTCGTCCGGCGTTCTACCTGTTCAGCCTGGCGCTCACCGCGACCGCGATGGCGCTGCTGGCATGGATCGCGCAGACGCCGTTTGGCTATGCGCTGCGCGCGGCGCGCGACTCGCCGCTGCGTGCCGCCGCGCTCGGCATCGATCCACGCCAGATGCAATGGGTCGCTTTTGCCATGGCCGGCGGGTTTGCCGGCCTTGCGGGCGCTCTGTACGCATTTTCCAAGGGCAGCATCTCGCCAGAAACGCTGGCGATACCGCGTTCGGTCGATGGCCTGGTCATGGTGCTGCTGGGCGGCGTCAACGCCCTGGCCGGTCCTTTGATCGGCGCCGGCGTTTTCACGTGGCTGCAGGACACCCTGCCGCGCTCGACCGAATATTGGCGCGCGGTGCTGGGCGCGACCATCCTCCTGCTCGTATTGGCATTTCCATCCGGCATCGGCGGCGCGTTCGCGTGGCGCCTGCGCCGGCGAGCCGTCGCATGAGCGTGCAAGCGCTGCTCGAAGTGCGCAACCTGCGCAAGGCGTTTGGCGGCGTCGTCGCCGTCAGCGACGTATCCTTCGACGTCGCGCCCGGTGAGCGGATCGCGCTGATCGGGCCCAATGGTGCCGGCAAGACCACCTGTTTCAACCTGATCAATGGCCAGCTCACCCCGGATTCCGGCTCGATCCGCCTCGCCGGCAAGAGTATCGCCGGCCTGCCCGCGCAGCGCGTCGCGGCGCTGGGTGTCGGCAGGACATTCCAGACGGCGGCGATCTTCGCGTCGATGAGCGTGCGCGAGAACGTGCAACTCGGCCTCATCGCGCACGCGGGACAGCAATGGCGACTGACGGCGCGCGCCGGCGCCGCGCATGTCGAGGCCGCTGACGCGCTGCTTGCACGCGTGGGGGCTGCGGCCCTGGCCGAGCGCACCTGTGCGACCCTGGCGTATGGCGACTTGAAGCGCGTCGAGCTCGCGGTCGCGCTGGCGTCGTCGCCGCGTCTGTTGCTGATGGACGAGCCGACCGCGGGCACCGCGCCGGCCGATCGCGCGCAATTGATGCGGCTGACCATGACCCTGGTTCGCGATGACCGCATGGCCGCGCTGTTCACCGAACACGACATGGACGTAGTGTTCGCCCACGCCGACCGGGTCATCGTGCTCGACCGCGGCGCGATCATCGCGCAGGGTCTGCCCGCAAACGTGCGCGCCGACCCGCGCGCGCAGGCCGCGTATTTCGGAGCGGATGCGGAAGTTTGATTGGTCCCGACGGACCTTATCGGGACCGCAGCGTTCCGCTTCGCGATTGCGCCCCTACCGCGACGATGCGCCAACCGAGTGCGCCAGCGGCGCGCCAACCGCGCGCGCTAACTGCGCAGCCGCGCCAGCCCGTCGGCAATATCTGCGATCAGGTCGTCGCAGTCTTCCAGCCCCACGTGCAACCGAAGATTGGGCCCATGCGTCTCCCAGCGCGTAGCGGTTCGCGTGCGCTCGGGATAGATGGGCAGGATCAGGCTTTCGAAGCCACCCCAGCTGAAGCCCATCTTGAACAGCCGCATGCCATCGAGCATGGCGTCGATGCGCTGCTTGGCGACCGGCTTGAGCACGACACTGAAGAGCCCGCAGGCGCCGGTGAAGTCACGCTGCCACAGTTCGTGCCCACGCGAGCCGGGGAGAGCAGGAAAGATGACTTCGGCGATTTCGGGTTGTTCGCGCAGCCACGCCGCGATGCGCAGCGCGCTCTGGGTGTGACGCTCGAGGCGGACCGCAAGCGTGCGCAAGCCACGCAGCGCCAGGAAGCAGTCGTCGCTGCTGCACGCCACTCCCATGTCGGTCCACAGCCGGTGCATCCGTGGCAAGGTGGCTTCGGTGCAGTTGATCAATCCGATGAGCACATCGGAGTGTCCGCCGAGGTACTTGGTGCCCGCGTGCACCGACACGTCGACGCCGCGCGCGAAGGCCGGAAAACCCAGCGGCGTCGCCCACGTGTTGTCGAGCATCAGCAGCGCGCCGCGGTGGTGCGCAGCCTCGGCGATCGCCGGGATGTCCTGTACCTCGAAGGACAGAGAACCCGGCGATTCGGCGAACACCACCTTCGTATTGGCGCGCATCACGCGACCGAGGTCGGCGCCGATCAGCGGGTCGTAGTAGCTGACATCCACACCGCGTCCGCGCAGCTGGTTTTCGCAAAAACGCCGCGTGGGCCCGTAGACCGAATCGGTGACCAATACGTGGTCGCCGGCGCGGGTCATCGCGAGCAGCGCCAGCGTGATTGCCGCGAGTCCCGAGGGCACCGCCAGCCCCGCATAGCCGCCTTCGAGCGCCGCAAACGCGGCCTGTAGATCGGTCACGGTCGGCAGGCCGTGCAATCCGTACACCACCCCGGGATACGTGCCCTGCACCGCGGCTTCGAGTTCGGCGACGGTGTCGAACAGGATGGTAGTTGCGCGATAAACCGGCGTGTTGACCGCGCCGAGGTGCTGCTTCGGATCTCGGCCGAGCACGGTGACCGCGGTCGCCGGCTTCTGTCTCCCGCGCTCGGTCATACCGTCGAGCGCAGCGTCGCCGCGATCTGCGCCGCCTGCGCTGCGGTGGACTGGGTGATGTCGACAACGATTGCGTCGGACGGCTCCTCAAGCGTCGCAAACTGGCTGGCGAGCAGCGTCGAAGGCATGAAATGGCCGCGCCGCGACGACAGGCGCGGTTCGATAGTCGTGGCGTCGCCCTTGAGATACACCCAACGAATTTTGCCGGCGCGGTCGAGCCGGTCGCGATAGCTCTGGCGCAATGCGGAACACGCCAACACGGCGTGCTTTCCATGGCGCTCGATGGCCTGCAATTCGTCGACCATGCGATCCAGCCATGGCCAACGATCGGCGTCGGTCAGGGCGCCGCCGGCGGCCATCTTGGCGACATTGGCCTCAGGATGGAAGTCGTCGGCATCGAGAAAGGTCCAGCCGAAGGTTGCGGCCAGGGCGCGGCCGACGGTCGACTTGCCGCAACCGCAAACGCCCATGAGCACCACGATCATCGGGCGGGCTCGCGCTGCGGCGCAAGCTTGGTGGTTTCGATCGAGGCTGGCATGGACAGTAGGGTCGCGCGGCACGTTGGCCGCAGCCGCGATGCTACACAAGCGGCGCCGTGCGCGCTACGGCGACAGCGCGCGCGCTCGCCCAGGCGGACGCACCGAGTATCACGATGGCGCTCAGCGCCGTCCTGGCGTCCGGCCATTCGCCGAGCAGCAGCGCCGCCAGGATGATGCCGTACACCGGCTCCAGGCTCGCCACGACGCTGGCGGTGTGCGCGGACAACGTGCGCATGGAGAAGATGAACAGCGAGTGCGCGAGAGCGGTGCACACGACGCCAAGGACCAGCAACGCCGCAATCTCGCCAGCGAGCGGCGCTGCCGTCTCGAACAGAAGCGCCGGCGCAAGCACGAGCGCGGCGCAGGCGTTCTGCCAGAAGGCGATCTGCGGCGCGGCGCGGCGTGCGGCAAGGGCACGATTTGAAACCGCCAGCAGTGCGAAACTGAAACCTGACATCACGCCCCACAAAAGGCCGCGCACAACGCGATTGTCGAATTCGAAGTCGGGTACCAGCAGCGCGAGGCCGACAGCGACGATGGCACCGCACGCCCATTCGGAGGGGGACGCGCGACGCCGCAGTACCACGCTCTCCAGCAAGAGCACGAAAACAGGAAAGCTCGCGAAACCGAGCAAGCCGATGGCGACGCTGGCCGTCTGGATCGCCTGAAAGAACGCGACCCAGTGCGCCGCCAACAGCACGCCGTTGGATCCGAACCGCCACTCGCAACGGCCTGTTCCTTGCCGGCGAAGAACCAGCCACGCGGCTAGCGCCAGTGCGGCGAACCCGGTCCTGCCGAGCACGATGGTCGTCGCCGGCAGAACTATCCACTTTCCGAACAAGCCCGCAAACCCGAACAAAAGGACGGCAACATGCAGCGAAACGAGCGCTCCGTGACGGGCCATGGCGACGCTACTCTAGCAGCACCTGCACGCGGCGCGACGGAGGTCTGCGCATCGGAGCACCATCACGCCGGGTTACAATTGCACCCGGCCCCGGAAGCGACTTGGGGCGTTGTGCACGCTATCGAATCGACATCGGGGAGATTCATGCCGCAAGACACTGCCGTCAAGAAGGTGCTCGACGCCGTGCGCAACGCGCCCGGGCAGCGCGTCAAGGTAGCGGTCTCGGACATCGACGGCATCCTGCGCGGCAAGTACCTGCACAAGGACAAGTTCTTCTCGGCGGTGGACGGTGGCTTTGGTTTTTGCGATGTCGTCTTCGGCTGGGACATGGCCGACCAGTGCTACGACAACACCACGCTCACCGGCTGGCACAAGGGCTTCCCCGACGCGCTGGCCCGGCTCGACCTGGGCACGCATCGCAACGTGCCATGGGACGACAACGTGCCGTTCTTCCTCGGCGAATTCGTGATCGAGAAGGCCGGCAAGGAAGTGCCGCATCCGGTATGTCCGCGGCAAACGCTGAAGCGCGTTTTGAAGCGGGCGGAAAAGCTCGGCGTGACGCCGATGTGCGGCATCGAATTCGAATGGTTCAATTTTCTGGAAACGCCGCGGTCGTGGGCCGAGAAAGGTTACGTCCGGCCGGAGCCGATCACGCAGGGCATGTTCGGTTACTCGCTGCTGCGCGCCAACGAGAACCGCGAGTTCTTCAAGGCATTGATGGTCGAGATGCTCGACTTCGGCGTGCCCATCGAAGGCTTGCATACCGAGACCGGTCCCGGTGTGTACGAAGTGGCGATCCAGTTTTCGGAAGCGCTCGAAGCCGCCGACCGCGCGGTCCTGTTCAAGGCGGGCGCCAAGGAAATCGGCTCACGCTTCGGCATCATGCCGAGCTTCATGGCGAAGTGGAACGCGCAGTATCCCGGCTGCTCGGGCCACATCCACCAGTCGATGTCCGACGGCAAGAAGAACGTTTTCTACGACGCCGGCGGCCGCAACAGCATGAGCAAGATGTTCGAGAGCTACCTTGCCGGCCAGGTGGCGTGCCTGCTCGAATTCGCGCCGATGTTCTGGCCGACGATCAATAGCTACAAGCGCCTCGTCGACGGCTTCTGGGCGCCGGTGAAACCAACGTGGGGTCTCGACAACCGCACCGCCAGTTTCCGCGTCATCGCCGGATCGTCCAAGGCGACGCGACTTGAAACGCGCTGTCCCGGAGCGGATATCAATCCGTACCTGGCGGCGGCAGCCTGCATCGCCGCGGGGCTGCATGGCGTCGAGAAGAACCTCAAGCTCACCGCCAAACCCATCCACGGCACCAACGAGGGCGCCGACGACGTTGCGCGCGCACCGCGCACTCTGATCGAGACCACGCGCAACTTCCGCAATTCCAGGATTGCGCGCGACTGGATGGGCGACGACTTCGTCGATCACTTCGCCGCGACGCGTGAGTGGGAATGGCGCCAGTGGCTCGACGGCGTCACCGACTGGGAATTGAAGCGCTATTTCGAGATAATCTGATGGCCATTGTCACTTTTGCGTTTCCGACGACGATTCATTTCGGTCCTGGCGCGCGCAAACTGGTCGGCGAGCATCTGCTCGCGCGCGGAATCAAACGACCGCTGATCGTCACCGATCGCGGCATCGCGCCGCTGCCGATGCTCAAGGACTTTGTCGCCGACCTGCCCGGACTCGAGGTCGGGGTTTTCTCGGAGATTTTGGGCAACCCTGTCGCGAGCCAGGTCGGCGCCGGCGCCGCGCAGTACAAGGCGCATCGTGCCGACGCGGTCATCGGCTTCGGCGGTGGCGCCGCACTCGACGTGGCGAAGGCCGTCGCTCTGCTCGCCACGCATCCCGGGACGGTGCTCGAGTACGCGTGGGACCATCCGCAGGTGCGGCCGATGGACCGCGACCTGCCGTGGTTGATCGCGGTGCCTACCACATCGGGTACCGGCTCGGAGGTGGGTCGCTCGAGTGTCGTGTCCGACGACATCACGCACATCAAGAAAATCCTTTTTTCGCCCAAGTTGCTGGCGCGCGCGGTGTTCGCCGATCCAGAACTCACGCTCGATCTGCCCGCGTCCATCACCGCGGCGACCGGGATGGACGCGCTCACCCACAACGTCGAGTCGTACCTGTCGCCCGCGTATCACCCGCTGTGCGACGGCATCGCCCTCGAGGGCACGCGCATTGCCGCGCGCTCGTTGCGCACCGCGGTACGCGAGCCGCACAATATCGCCGCGCGCTCCGACATGATGATGAGCTCGATGATGGGCGCGATTGCCTTCCAGAAGGATCTGGGCGCGGTGCACTCGTGTGCGCACGCGCTGTCGACGGTGGCAGACCTGCACCATGGCCTGGCCAACGGCATCATGATCGACCACGTGATGCGCTTCAACCTGAGCGCCGCGACCGACAAGATGGCCGAGCTGGCACACGTCGTAGGCGTGGGACCGGGTTCCAGCGCTGCGTCGGCGCACGCCTTTATCGACTGGCTGGTCGCACTCAAGCGCGAGCTCTCGATTCCGCTGACGCTCGCCGCGTACCAGGGCAAGCGGGCGGTGACCCACGCCGACATTCCGGCGCTGGTCGAAGTCGCGGTAAATGACATCTGCCACCAGACCAATCCACGGCCGTGCGCACGCGTAGACTTCGAGCGCATTTTCGCCGCGGCGATCTGAGATTCCCGCCCGTCCATGCTGAAGGTCGGCATCTCCGCGTGCTTTTTTCATGCCGATCCGCTGCGGGCGATCTTCAAGGGCATGACTTTGCAGTACATCGAGCAGAACATGGCGCACTGGATCATGCAGAAGGACGCCATGGCGCTGATGGTGCCCTCCCCCGATGGCACGACGCGCAGGAGTGGCAGCCGGGTCGGCGTCGCCGACTATGCGCGCGAACTCGACGCACTCGTGCTGATGGGCGGTTCCGACGTCTGTCCGGAGACCTACGGCGAACGCGCGCTCAAGCCGGCGTGGAACGGCGATCGCATCCGCGACGACTACGAAATTGGGTTGTTGCGCGCGTTCATGGCCGTTGGCAAGCCGGTCCTCGGTGTGTGCCGCGGTGCGCAGGTGATCAACGTCGCCTTCGGCGGTACCCTCTACCAGGACTTGGCCACACAGTTGCCCGGCGCGCTCAGCCATCGCAACTGGGACATCTATGCCGAAAACGCGCACGCGACGTCGATCGTGCCGCGGTCCGGACTGGCGACGCTGTATCCCACGCTGAACTTGACCAAGACCAACTCGGTCCACCACCAGGCCCCCAAGGACCTCGGCCGCGACCTCGTGGTCGAAGCCTGGTCCGAGCCTGATCGCGTCGTCGAAGCCATGCGCTGGACCGGCCCGTCGTACGTTTTCGGGGTGCAATGGCATCCTGAATTCCACGATCGCGCGCATGCGTCCTACATCGACGATACGCCGCTGCTCGAAGATTTCCTCGCGCGCGCCCGACACTGAGAGCCATCCACTCGTGAAGATACTCAATCCCGCCACGAATGCCGTGATCAAGGACGTCGCCGAGGACAGCGCCGCCTCGATTCGCGCCAAGTACGCCCGCGCCCGCGCCGCCCAGCCGTCATGGGCCGCCACGCCGGTGAAGCAGCGCATCGACGCGATTCGCGGCTTCCGCGCCCAGGTGACAGCCCGTCACGAAGAGCTCGCGCTGACGCTCACCCAGGAAGTCGGCAAGCCGATTCGACAGTCGCGCAACGAGCTCAATGGTTTGCTTGGGCGAATCGACTTCTTCATCGCCGAAGCCGCGCGCGTGTTGCGCGAGGAAAAAGTGCACGTAGACGTCAAGCAGGGGCTCGAGGAGCGCATTTCGCACGAGCCGCTCGGCGTCATCGCCAACATCTCGGCGTGGAACTATCCCTATTTCGTCGGCGGCAATGTCTTCGTCCCGGCGTTGATCGCAGGCAACGCAGTGCTCTACAAGCCATCGGAATTCGCCACGCTCACCGGTTTGTCCATCGCGGAAATGCTGGTCGAGGCAGGCGTGCCCGCCGACGTCTTCATCCCCGTCATTGGCGGAGGCACCGCTGGCGCCGCGCTGCTCAAGCAGCCGGTCGACGGCGTGTTCTTCACCGGGTCCTATGCGACCGGTGCCAGGATCGGCGCCTCGGCGGGTCGCAAGATGATCAAGGTGCAGCTCGAACTCGGCGGCAAGGATCCCGTATACGTCTGCGACGATGTCGACGCCGCCGCGGCAGCCGCTGGCATCGCCGACGGTGCCTTCTACAACACCGGGCAGTCGTGCTGCTCGGTCGAGCGCATCTACGTCCACGAGAAGATCCACGACGCCTTCGTCGCTGCCTTTGTCGCGGAGGTGAAGGGCTACAAGATCGGCGACCCGACCTCTGAGGCGACGTACATAGGCGCGATCACCCGCCGGCCGCAGATCGACGTACTCAAGCGCCAGGTCGCGGACGCGAAAAAGCGCGGCGCCCGGCTGCTTGCTGGGGGAAGCGTGATTGCGCAGAAGGGCAACTGGTTCGAGCCGACCGTCTTCACCGACGTCAATCACAAGATGTCGCTGATGAAGGAAGAGAGCTTCGGCCCGATCATCGGCATCCAGACAGTCGCCGACGACGCCGAAGCGGTGGCATTGATGAACGACACCGAATACGGCCTCACCGCGGCCGTCTACACGCCCAACGAAAAACGCGCGCGCAGGATACTGGCGCAGGTGCACTCGGGGTCGGTGTACTGGAACTGCTGCGACCGCGTCAGTCCGCGGCTGCCGTGGTCGGGGGTCGGCCACTCCGGCATAGGACTCACGCTGTCGACCTACGGCATCCAGACCTTCACCCGCCCGAAGGCGTGGCACCTGCGCGCGAGCTAGTCGATCGGTCGGTCGCGCCGCTGCGTATCCTGCAGATCGGCGGCAAGGAGAGTGTTTCGCAGCAGCATGGCGATGGTCATCGGGCCGACGCCTCCGGGAACCGGAGTAATCCATCCCGCGCGCTCGAGCGCCGAATCGAAGTCGACGTCGCCGCGCAGCTTGCCGTCGTCGGTACGATTGGTGCCGACGTCGATCACGATCGCCCCCGGCTTGATCCAGGCGCCCTGGACGAAGCGAAGCTTGCCCATCGCCGCGACCAGGATGTCGGCGCCGGCAACGACCGCCGGCAAATCGCGCGTCGCCGAATGACAGATCGTCACCGTGCAGCGCGCCATGAGCAGCTCCAGCGCCATCGGCCGGCCGACGATGTTCGACTGGCCGATGACGACTGCCGACTTGCCCACGAGGTCCTCGCCGGTTTCCTGCAGCAGGAGCATGCAGCCGTAGGGCGTGCAGGGGCGCAATAGCGGCCGCTTCAGCACCAGCCTGCCGATGTTGTACGGATGGAAGCCGTCGACATCCTTGTCCGGATGGATGCGCTCGGTGACCTGTTCGGCATCGATGTGACTGGGCAGCGGCAATTGCACCAGGATGCCGTTGACCGCCACGTCGTCATTGAGCTGGTCGATGAGCGCGAGCAGTTCCTGCTGTGTGGTTGTCACCGGCAGATCGAACGACGACGAGCGCATGCCCACCGTTTCGGTGGTCCGCCGCTTGTTGCGAACGTACACCTGAGAGGCGGGATTGTCGCCGATCAGGATCACTGCCAGTCCCGGCGGCGAGCCGCCGGCCGCGACGCGTGCGGCGACTCCTTGCGCGATATCCGCGGTCGCGCGCGCCGCGCGCGCCTTGCCGTCGATGATGCGGGCCGTCATGCAGTCATCCGCCAAAAAGCGCGGATTCTACCCGATTCGCAGCACGGGCCAGCACCGGTCCGCCGCCAGTGCGGCCAGCGTCGGGTCCGGATTGACCGCCACCGGATGCGTGACGACCGAGAGTAAAGGAATATCGTTGCGCGAATCGCTGTAGAACCAGCTCTCGCGAAATTCCACGAGACGCTGTCTTCGCTGGGCGAGCCATGCCTCCAGGCGAACGACCTTGGCCTCGCGCATGTTCGGCGTACCCGACACCTTGCCGGTGTAGCGCCCATCGCGCATTTCGGCTTCCGTGGCGACAAGGTGCTCGAAACCGAACTCGCGCGCAATCGGCGCGGTCAGGAAGCTGCTCGCGGCAGTGGTCAGGACGACGAGATGTCCGGCGGCGCGGTGCCGGTCGACCAGTTCGCGGGCCGCGCACGGTATCGCCGGCAATATCCGGTCTCGAAGGTAGGCGGCACGCCAGGTCTCGAGCTGAGCGACGGGATGCGGTCGCAGCGTCGACAGATAGAACTCGGTGAACTCCAGCAAGCCGACTTCGCCGCGGCGATAGCTGTCAACAATGACGCGATTGGCGCGTTCGAAGCTGGCGCGATCGAGCGCGCCCTGGTCGATCAGGAACTCGACCCAAGCCTCGTCGCAGTCTCCGGTTAACAGCGTGCCGTCGAGATCGAAGAGCGCAAGAATGTCCGCAGGCACGAAGGCATACAATCAGGTCGTGGTCACCGACACTATTGTAACCGGGTTGCGAAGCCGGCTTGGCGCCGAGCTCGCCGCGCCTGTCGCACGGTATCGTCCATTCGTCGTCGATGACGCGAATATCGGCTGGATCGACGACGATCATGTCGCGCGCCTGGCCGAATTCACCGGCGTGCTTGTCATCAGCGCGCAAAGGGTCACCCTCGCAGCCGCGCTGCAAGGCGCGCACGCGCGAACGCTGGCGATGGATCGGGTGGCACGCGCGCTCGCCGCGCATGGGTGCCTCACGCCGTGGCGGGACGAGCGCTACGCAGTGGCGCCCGCCTTTGGCGCCCAGCCCTGCTTCGACATCGAGCGCGCCGCAGCGCGCTTCTTCGGCATCCATACCTTTGCCGCGCATATCAACGGCGTGGTGCGCGCGCCTGGCGAAGTTCGCATGTGGCTCGCGCGCCGCAGCGTACACAAGGCGATCGACCCCGGTCTGCTCGACAATTTCGTCGGCGGCGGGATCGGTACCGGCGCGTCGGTTGAATCGACCGTCATTAAGGAAGCCGCCGAAGAAGCCGGCGTACCGCCCGAGCTTGCAAGCGCGGCGCAACCCGCGGGAACGGTGCATATCTGCCGCGCGCGCGCCGACGGGCTGCAGCGCGAGACCATCTTCGTGCACGACCTCGACGTGCCGGCCAGTTTCGTGCCCACGGCCACCGACGGCGAAGTCAGCGCGTTCCGCCTGGATACACTCGCGCACGCGGCGCAATTGGCTGCCGCATCCGAGGGGCCCGACGTGGTCACTACCGATGCCAGCCTGGTTATCGTCGACTTCCTGCTGCGCCACGGAGCGTTCCCGGCGCAAGCGCCCGACGTTGCGGGCCTCGGTGCGCTGCGCTACCCCGCCATGACGCCATCTCGCGTCGCGGGCTAGCGCGGGGCCTCTCAGGCGGCCCTGACCGCCGCCGGCGCGATTTGCCGGATACCGAGTTCGAACAGTGCGTCGCGCACCGCGTTGACGGCGTGGCGCATCTCGTCAGGTCCGATCGCGCCGATGCAGCCGACGCGGAAGGTTTCGAGCTGCGTGAGCTTGCCAGGATAGAGCACGAACCCCCTGTCGCGCACCTTGTCGTAAAAGGCCTTGAAGGCATAGCGGGCGTCCACCGGTGCGTGGAAGGTGACGATGATCGGCGCCTGGATTCGCGGTTCGAGGAAAGGCTTGAAGCCCATCTCCTTCATGCCCGCAATCAGGGTCTCGCAGTTCGCCATGTAGCGCGCCAGTCGCGCTGGCTGGCCGCCTTGCGTCCGATACTGTTCCAGCGCGGCGTCGAGCGCAACGACGATATGGGTCGGCGGCGTGAAACGCCATTGCGTGGTCTTTTCCATGTACACCCACTGGTCATGCAGGTCCAGCGACAGCGACGTGGAATTGCCGGCGCATTGCTCGAGAACCGTCTTGCGCACGAACACGAAGCCCATCCCAGGCGGCCCCTCTATGCATTTGCCCGAAGCCGCGATCAGCGCGTCGAAGGCAATCTCGGTCGCGTCGATCGGCAGTGCGCCGAACGAACTCATGGCGTCGACAATCAAGCTGCGCTTGCGCACGGCGACCGCTGCGGCGATGTCCGCCAGTGGATTTTCGATGCCGGTCGAGGTCTCGCAGTGGATCAGGCCGACGTGCGTGATCGTCGCATCGGCGTCGAGGAGGCGGGCGACATCGGCGCCGA
>JBDTLK010000015.1:0-40550 GCA_039934835.1 Edaphobacterium sp. (SeqCode)
ACCAGGCGACCGTCGCCGTCGCAATAGCTCGCATCCATGTCGAGATTCGCACCGTAGACCCAGCGATGCTCGGGAAGGTGGGATGCCAGTACCGCCGGTGAATCGACGCAGCGCGAGCGTTGCCAATGTCGATCCACTTCCTGCAGCGCGACGACGTCGGCGTCGCGGACTTCTGACGCGATGCGCGCCAGATCGTACTGGCCATCGCTGCCCAGTCCGAACTGGATGTTATAGGTAACGAGCCTCATGGGTGAACGCGCCTTCGGTATCTGCGGCATCACACAGCCACACGCGCATCGAGGCGCCGTCCGCTCTTCTTGTCGAAGAGCAATGCCTCGCCTGGTGCGAACGCGAGTGCGACGTTGTCGCCTTCGCGGTGTCGCGCGTCGGCGCCCGCTTCTAGAAAGTGCACGAGGCCCAGCGGACTGTCGGCTGAGTAGAGCACCTCGCGACCCATTGGCTCGACCGCGGTGATTGTTGCCGGCCGCCCGTCGCTGGCGACCGCGATGCACTCCGGACGCAAGCCGAGGACGACGGCGCCGTGCGCGGGCGAGGACAGCGCGATACTGACGTCGTGGACCTTGAGGGCGCCCTCGGCCGCGTGACCGTCGAAGAGGTTGATCGGCGGCGAGCCGACAAAACTTGCGACGAACAGCGACGCCGGCCGCTCGTAGAGATCCTTGGCCGACCCTTCCTGCTCGACCCTGCCCGCGTTCATGACGACAATGCGGTCGGCCATGGTGGTCGCTTCGATCTGGTCGTGCGTCACAAGAATTGTCGTGACCCCAAGTTCGCGCTGGATGCGCCGAATTTCTGTACGCATGGTCAGGCGCAGAGTCGCGTCCAGATTCGACAGCGGCTCGTCGAGCAACAGCAGATGCGGCCGCTTGACCAAGGCCCGCGCAAGCGCGACACGTTGTTGCTGCCCACCCGATAGCTGGCTCGGCCGGCGGTCGAGCAGCGCCTCGATGCGCACCAGTGCGGCAATCTCGCGCGCCCGGCGTTCTGCTTCGGCACGCTCGACCTTCTTGAAGCGCAACGGGAACATGACATTGTCGAGCACGGTCATGTTCGGATACAGAGCGTACGACTGGAACACGATGCCGATATTGCGATCGCGCGCTTCGACATCGTTCACTCGCGCACCGTCGAAAGCGATTTCGCCGCCGGTCGGGCTGTAGATGCCCGCGAGCATGAGCAGCGTCGTCGATTTGCCGCAACCGGAAGGACCGAGCACCGCGACAAACGCGCCGTCTTCGATCGACAGATCCACACCGTCCACCGCGACCGATCCGACCCAATCCTTGCGCAGATTCTTCAATTCGATACGTGCCATGGCTTACCCCCTGATGCCGCCGATCGTCATTTGCGTCAAGTATTTCTGGCAAAAGACGTAGAGCAGCAGACTCGGCAGTACGTAGAAGACCGATACGGCGGCAACAATGCCGTAATCGACTCCCATGATGTCGTCAGAGACCCAGAACAGGTAAAGGCTCATGACCCAGTTCTTGTTCTCGATCAGCAGGGTGCGCACGAAGATGTATTCTTCCCATGCACGGATGAAGGCGAACACCGCGACCGCGATCAGGCCGACTCGCACCTGCGGCAGCACCACCAGACGAAACGCCTGGCGGCGCGACGCGCCATCGGTCATCGCGCTCATTTCGATATCCCAGGGCACGCCGTCGAAGAAGCCCTTCATCACGAACACGTAAAATGGAAGCTCGATTGCGGTGAGCACCAGAATTACGCCGGCGATGGTGTCGAGCAGTCCCACCCAGTGCAGGATCAGGAAGATCGGAATGATGAGCGTCATCGCGGGAAACGCGTGCAGTACCAGCAAGCCCTGCAGAAACGCTTCGCGCCCGCGGAACGCGAAGCGCGAGATGTAGTAACCGGCCAGCGACGCCACGACCAGGATGATCGCGGTCTGCGTCAACGCCAAGGCGAGCGAATTGAAGAACGCCGTCCATACCCAGGGAAACTGCCCCCCCGCGGTGGCCTTGGAACGGATTTCCTCGATGATGTTGGGATTCCACAGAAAGCGATAGTTGCCGAGGTGCAGTTGTCCGCCGACCAACGCGGCGAGCAAGGCACCTGCCGCGATCAGCAGCACCAGTCCCGCGAGTATTCGGACGCGCGGCGACGGCGACAGCAGGTGCACGATGCTGTAGATCAGCACTGCCGGTCCGATCACCGCGCAGGCAGTCCAGAGCACCTGCGTCGACACCCCGCCGCTGCGCGCGGTGAACGAAATCACCACCATCCAGAAATACGGCAGGATGATCGGCACCGAGACAACCAGCAGAAATGTGAGTAGCGCAGTGCGGCCCATGGTGCGCTTCAAGCGCGCCGTTCCGGCCAGCGCTGCCCAGTTATAACGCTCGCGCGCCGAGCCTTGCGCATCGAGTATCTGGGTTGCCATCAGTGCACCTCGATGCGCGGTGGCTGCAGCAGACGGCGCATGTCCATCAATCGCCAGAGGACTAGCGCGGCAACAACGCCCACCACGATCAGGATCAGCGAAAGCGCCGCGCCGTAGGCATACTGCCCGCTTTCAAAGGCGCGTCGGTAGGCATAGAGCGAAAACACCGTGGTGTCATAAAACGGCCCTCCGCCCGTGATCAGCAGGATGTACTCGAAGCTCACGAGCAACGACAGCGTCTGGTGGATCGTCATGTAGGAAATCGGCCAGCGCATTGCCGGAAAGATGATGTGGCGCACGATCGCCAGCGCACCGGCGCCATCGACCCGGGCGGCGTGGAACAGATGCTCGGGAATCGAGCGAATGGCCGAGGTGAAAATGATCATGCCGAGCGATGCACCGACGAATCCGTTCGCCAGAATGATCAGCAGCAGCGGATAGTTGTTGCGCAGGTCGATTGGAGCGAGGCCAAGCACATTGACAAGTATCTGGTTGAGCAACCCACGTTCGTTGGGATCGACGACCCAAAGCCATAGCAACGCGTATACCACCGACGGACTCATCCTCGGCAACAACCATACCGCCTGGAAAAACGCGCCTAGACCCCGCGGCACCGCGGTAGTCACCAGCGCCAGCAGCAGTGCGAACGTGACATTGAAGATGCTCAGCGTCGCAAGAACGAAGATCGCGGTAACGCCGAGCGCGGCAAACAGGCGCGAATCGCGCGTTGCCATGCGCTCGAAATTCTCCAGCGTGAATCGGGTGATCGCGAGCGTGCGATCCATGTCGGTGAAGGCGAGCACCAGGTCGACGATGACCGGAGCAATGAAAAAGCAGCCGAGCAGCACCAGCGCCGGTCCGAGAAAGATGGCGAAGTTGGCGCGCTGACGGCGAATCTGGGCCTGCGCAAAGTCGGACATGGCGACGCTTTCCGGCCGATCGGAAGACTAATCGTGTCCCGATCGGCCAAGATGGGTCCGAAGTCAGTTGCGAATGACTACATCCTTGCCCAGCTCGTTCTCGAGCTCACCGACGACAAAGTCGGCGGCGGCCTGCGGCGTGAGCCGCCCCGTTTCCACGCCTTGAATGCCCTTGAAGATGATCGAGTTGTATTGGCCGATTTTCGGGTGATTGGGCATGAAGCTCGCGTATTTCAGCATCGGTGTCGCGGCGACCAGCGCCCAGCCCTTGTCGACGATCTCCGGCATCGACTGCTCGGCATAGTTGATCGGCGTATGATTTGTGGTGACCGAGTGGCGCATGTTGGGGTACGGTTGGCTGGCCAGGGCGACGATAAACGCGGCGAGTTCCTTGTGCTTCGACTTGGCCGACACGGCGTAGACGATCGGATGTGACAAGTTCGAAGGTTTGCCGCCTTTTTTGCCCGCCGGCGCGTTGATCCACGTGAACTTGCGGAAATAGTCATCCTTGCCGGTCAGCTTGAGCGCTTTCATCTGATCGGTGACGCGCCACACGCCGTGGAAAAAGGCCAGTGACTCTTCGCCACCCATTGCGGCCTGCTCGATGGCATCCCAGGACATCGCCGTGTTCGTCGCCGACAGCGCCTTCTTGTCAACGCAATACTTGACCCAGGTGTAGAAGTCGCGCAAGGCTGCCTTGGACGCTTGCAACTTCGCCGATTGTTTGTCGTACGGCTCGAGGCCGAAGCTCTCAGTCAGCATCTGGAAATCGGGACCGGCGTTGGGCCGGTGCAGGATTCCATACTTGGTGACGCCCTTGGTTACGGCCTGGCCCGCAAGGTCACACAGGTCGTTCAACGTGAACTCGCCGCTATCGACCTTGCCTGGGAGTGCCGCGATCTCCTTCTCGGTCTTGCCGAGCTTGCGCAGTTTGTCGTTGTTCAGGAAGAACATGCGCACTTCGGAGTCCTGCGGCACACCGTAACGCGCGCCCTTGTAAGTCACGGACTGCCAGAGCGGCGCAATGATGTCGCCGTAGAGTTCCGGGTTCTTGGCGATCTGGTCTTCGAGGTTGAACGCATATCCGGCTTCGACGAACGCTCCGATCCATTCGTGCGCCAGCACAAAGATGTCCGGTCCCTTGTCGACGGCAAACGCCTTAAGCAAATCGAGCGCGTCGTCGTCGTAGCCCTTGGCGTTGGTCTCGTTGAGCTCGATCTTGACGCGCTTGTCGCTGTTGATCGAGGCGAGCAACTTGTTGAGCGTATCGCCCGCGGCGACGATGTTGCCCGCGCGCAACGGCCCCGAGCGATCGGCACGCGACCAGACCTTGATCACGACATCTTCCGCCCAGACGGGCGCGGCAGCGCCGATTAGCGTGGCGGTGACCAGTCCAGCAAACGTCAGCTTCCAGTTCATGAAATTCCTCCTTGGTGATGGGCGCCTTCGCGCCGCGGTGCATGTTCGGATACTCAGCGCTTGTGATGACAGCGTGATTGCGCTTTTAATTGCGGGTTCGAATCGAGTCGGTTGACGCACCGGCGACAGCGCAAAGGCTGTCGACGATGCGCCGCAGCACGGCCGGCGTGTTGGTGCAAATTGCATCGGGTTCAAGGCCGACTAAAGCGCGCAACTCGTCCACGCGCTCCTCGTGCCACAGCGTTATCGCCAACTTGGCGCGCCGCAGCCGGTCGATGACCTCGCGGTCGACGAGCTGGTGTGGCCGCGCGGCACGGGCTTCCCAGCATAGGTGCACGCCGTCGACGCGGTATGCGGCAGCGAGTCGTACCATGTCCTCTGTCGCCATGACGCTGCCGATCATGAATGACGTCTTCAGCTTCGGTGCTTGCACCTTTGCGGCAGCAAGTGCCGGGCCATGAAATCCGCCGAGGACGATTTCGTTGCGCCATGGACTCGCGGAAATCACCGCCGCCACGGCCGCGGTCGCGTCAGGATCCTTGACTTCGACGAGCAAGGCGATTTTCGCGTGCTGTGCCCACGCGATGAATTCGCCAAGGATGACTAAGCCGGGCAGGCGCGCTTCGATCTCGGCGTAACTGAGGTCGGCGATCATGCGATCGTCCACACCGAGGTCGTGGCGCAGAATCAGAATACCGTCGCGCGTCGCCTGGACATCGCACTCGATACAGTCGGCGCGTTCGGCCACGGCGGCATGAAACGCCGACCAGCTGTTGTCGGGGTGGTGCGCGCTGCTGCCGCGATGCGCAACGACTTGAGTGGGCTTCATGAGCCCGGCTCCGTCGCGGCGACACCGCGCACCGTCGAGCGTGCGACAAATTTGACAGGCACCACGGTAAGTTGCGGTGGAGCAACAGCAAGCTGTGCACGACGACGGATAACATTCATTACGGCGCCGGTAAGGTCCGAGACCGGTTGCTGAAACGTCGTGAGTCGATAGGCTGCCCAGCCAGCCTGCGGAATGTCGTCGAAGCCGATTACCGAGAGATCCTCGGGAACACGCAGGCCAAGTTCTGAGCGCGCCGCATCGAGAAAGCCGAGTGCGAGCAGATCGGTGACGCAAAAAGCCCCGTCGAACGCTCCGTTCGCGAGTAACGCGAGCGCCGCCTGCCGGCCGGTGAGATAGTCGGTCGGACCGTCCTGCCATACCCGAGTCACGAGGCCATTGGCTGCCACCTCGGCGCGAAAAGCATCGATTCGATCGACCAGGCTGGTGGTGCGCGCGGCGCTGGAGACGACGGCGAGGCGCCGGCAGCCCGCGGCGATCAGATGGGTCGCCGCGAGGCGCCCGCCCGCGCCATGATCCGCTACGACCGTGTCAGCCGCAAGATTGGTCAGCACTTTGTTGACCAGGATCACCGGTACGCCGTTTTGCAGGCACTCCTCGACAATGCGCGACGCTGGTGTGCCGCTCATCACCACGATGGCAAAGACCCGGTACTCGAGCACGCGCGCGATCAGCGCTCCGATGTCGTGCTCGGCGTTTGCCGCGTTGAGCAGCATGCATTGGTAACCTTCGGCGAGGAACGCCGCCGAAAGCGTGGTCAGCATCTGCGCGTGAAACGGCTGCTGCAGGTCCGCGCCGACCAGCCCGATGACGTTGGAACGGGCGTTGATGAGACTCTGCGCCAGACGGTTCACGCGATAGCCCAGATGGTCCGCGGCACGTAGCACACGCACGCGGGCGTCATCGGAAACACTGGCACCCGGCGTAAAAGTGCGCGACACGGCGGAACGCGATACGCCGGCGCGTCGCGCGACATCGGCCGCGGTGACGAAATTTCGACGGAGTGACTGCTGGCTCATTGACGTTCCGATCTCTTGCACACGTGTGCATTGCGCATCCTATGCCCGATTGCACACGTGTGCAATCGACGCCTTTGCCAGCGCCTAGGCCAAGCGCACGTACTCATAGTCGATCGCCAGATTGTTGATGCCGCGCTCGGGTGGCGCGATCCACGCCGCCATCTTGCCCGGCTCGGTTATGCGCTGCATGAGGCTTTGCACGAACGCCCGATCCGCGGCTGACGGCAGCCACTCGTTCCTGCGGCGCTCGAACTCGGCGGCACCTATGATATTGCCCGCGGTGTCGCAATGCGTGCCGCTCCAGACACCGATGGCACGATCGAAGCGCGGCGAAGGCAGCACGGCGCGGAACGCAATGCCCGCTCGCTCGAACTGCCGGTTCCAGCGCTTGAGTCCGAGTTCGCAATCGCGCACGTACGCGGTACGCAGCACTTCGTTCATGGCGTTGCGCATCGGCACGTCTTCGCTGCGGACGCCGCCCGCGGCATCGGGAGTCGCCAGAGGGAAGGCGACATCGACGCAACGATGGTCGGCGTACTGTTGCTCGTCGGGGCGTCCCTTGAGACCGGCGGCGAAACTCGACGCGGCGTTGGATGAAACCTCTGAACCGAACAGGTCCAGAGACGACGAAAACCAGAAGTTGAGGTAGCGCTGAAAGGTCGGCAGGTCGATCGCGCCCGCTCCGCGCACGCGTTGCGGATCGTCACTTGCGAGTTCCGCCATCACTTCCAGCGTGCGCTTGATGACGCGCGCCAGGCCCGTCTCCCCGACGAACATGTGGTGCGCTTCCTCGGTGAGCATGAACTGCGTCGTGCGCGCCAGCGGGTCGAACGCCGACTCGGCGAGGCTCTTCAACTGATACTTGCCGTCGCGGTCGGTGAAGTAGGTGAACATGAACAGCGACAGCCAATCGGTGATTGGCTCGTTGAACGTGCCGAGAATGCGTGGCTTGTCGGGATCGCCCGAATGGCGCTCGAGCAGTTCCTCGGCTTCCTCGCGGCCGTCGCGCCCGAAGTACGCGTGCAGCAGGTACACCATCGCCCACAGGTGGCGGCCTTCCTCGACGTTGATCTGGAACAGGTTGCGCAGATCGTAGAGCGAAGGGCAGCAATGACCGAGCAGGCGCTGCTGCTCGACCGAAGCGGGCTCGGTGTCGCCCTGCGTGACTATCAACCGGCGCAGCGGCGATCGATATTCGCCTGGCACCTGCTGCCACGCGGGTTGGCCCATGTGATCACCGAAGCCGATCATGCGCTGTGGCTGCGCATCGGCCAGGAAAATGCCCCAGCGATAATCGGGCATGCGCACCTCGCCGTAGCTGGCCCAACCGGCGGCGTCGACGCCGACCGCCGTGCGCAGGTACACATCAGCCGCGGCGAAGTCGGACGGACCCATGTCGCGCCACCAGTCGAGAAAGCGCGGTTGCCAATGCTCGAGCGCGCGCTGCAGCGTGCGATCGCCGGCGAGATTGACGTTGTTGGGAATGCGTTCGCTGTAGTCGATCGACATAATTTGCGGTCCTCTAGACGCGTTCCCAGTCGAAACTCGCGCGCGAGCCGGTGCCGAATTTCTTCAGCGCGCCGCCCTCGCCCACCGCATTCGGGCGCTGGAAGACCCAGTTCTGCCATGCGGATAGGCGTCCGAAAACGCGCGCATGCATGGTCTCGGGTCCGGTGAAGCGCAGGCTCGCCTCCATGCCCGTCAGCGCATCGGGCGACAGGCTCGTGCGCTCCTCGAGCGCGAGCCGTAGCTCTCCGTCCCAGTCGATGTCGTCGGGCGTGAAAGTCACCAGCCCGGCCGCGCTTGCCGCTTCGGCGCCGAGGAGCGCGCCGGCGACAAGTGGTGGGGCGATGTCGGCGCAAAAGCGGTTCGCCAGCCGTGTGCGCCCGTTGGCCATCGGATAGGCGCCGGCGTTTTGCGACGACGCCGCAATTTGCGGTTCCGCCACGCGGTCATCGGGCAACGACAGCATGAACGTGCGGTCTGCCGCCAGTGCGAGCTCGAAGAGCGTGCCCGCGAAGCACGAACCGCGGTCGATCAGCGCGAAGATTGTCCGTGACGACAGGTCGAGCCGCGACAGCGTGCGCCGCCACAGGCCGACGGTCTCGCGCACCAGCCAGTGCTGCGCGTGCTGTGCAAGGAGGCGGTCGATGGCGAGCACGACGCGCGGGTCGCCTTGGGTGCGCACCAGCCACGTCCCGATGCGCAGCTCATTTGTGCGTAGCATCAGGATCGCGTCGTCGAGCTCACGCGCCGCGGCGAGCGGCCACCACTGCGCGCCGGCGGCGATGATTGCATCTGTCGTATCGGGTCCGGACTCGGCAGGGGCGCGCAGCGTGAACGTGGCGACCCGCGCATCGCGGTCGAGTTGCACGTCGAGGTTCGGATAATGCAAGCCGCCATCGTCCACGGTTCGCGCCAGCGCCGGCAGCTCGATTCCCTCCACATCGGGCTGTCGTGTGCTGCCGCGCGCCAGCGCGAGCGCGCGCTCGCGCACCGTCGCCGCGAATTCCTTGGGCTTGGCGACGACGTCAACGAGTTGCCACGCCAGCGCCCGGTCGGCGCGCACGCCTTCGATGGTCGTGCAGAACACGTCGGCGAGGTCGCGGCGGACGCGCCGCTTGTCGGTCAGGCGAGTAAGGCCACCCGTGCCAGGCAACACCGCCAGTAAAGGCACTTCGGGAAGACTGACCGTCGACGAGCGGTCGTCGACCATCGCTATCTCGTCGCAGGCGAGCGCGAGCTCGTAGCCGCCGCCGGCGCTGGTCCCGTTTAGCGCCGCGATCGACTTCAGGCCCGATTGAAGGCTTGCGTCTTCGATGCCGTTGCGCGTTTCGTTGGTGAACTTGCAGAAATTCACCTTCCACGCATGCGACGACTGGCCGAGCATGTAGATGTTGGCGCCGGAGCAGAACATGCGCTCCTTGCCACTGGTCAGGATCATGCACTGCACGCCAGGATGCTCGAAACGCAGGCGCTGCAGCGCGTCGGCGAGCTCGATGTCGACGCCAAGGTCGTAGGAATTGAGCTTGAGCTTATAGCCCGGCACGATGCCGCGGTCTTCATCGACGTCCAGCGTCAAGGTCGCGATCGCGCCGTCCACCCCGAGCCGCCAATGGACATATCGGTCAGGGTGGGTATCGAAGGTCACCATCTGGTCGCCTCGCTTGCTGGCGGCCCAAGGTGGGGGCCGCGGTCAATGGTCGGTCATCATGGTACCGGCGAATGTCGTATAGTGCACGACCAATGGCGCTCGAGATCCACATCCTCGTGGGGACGATGACCGGCACCGCGCAACTTGTCGCGCAGGAGCTCGAACTGGCGTTTGCCGACGACGATCTGGCAATCGACATCACGCTCATGGATGGCCTGGATCACCGCGTGTTCGAGCGTCCGGGCGTATTTCTCATCTGCACTTCGACCTACGGCCACGGCGACGTTCCCGACAATGCCAAGGCGCTCTATGCGGACCTGACCGCGCGCCGGCCCGACCTGGCGCACGTGCGTTACGGCGTGTTCGCGCTGGGCGATCGCACCCACGTCGGCACCTTCTGTTTTGGCGGCAAGCACTTCGACGAGACCCTTAAAGCGCTGGGCGCACGGCGCTGCGGCGCGGTGGCGCAGCACGACGCCAGCGGCGGCACGCTTGCCGAAGACGCGGTCATGGAATGGTTTCCCGGCTGGATCGCGGCGCTGCGCGCGAGCGTCGCGCTGGAGCATGCGCGGTAGTTTGAACAGGCCCATCGGTCATGTCTGCCGCCGCTCCGCGCCTCTCGCACGTCGACCACTCGACGTCGCCACCGCGCATCACCGTCCCGCGCGCGTACAACGCCGCGCTGGACCTTGTCGAGCGCAATCTCGTCGCCGGACGCGGCGACAAGACAGCCTTCATCGACGACGCCGGCAGCTATTCCTATGCGACGCTCGCACGTCGAGTCAACCAGTGCGCCAACGCCTGGCGCCGTCTCGGTCTGCGGATCGAGGATCGCGTCGCGCTGCTGTTGCACGACAGCATCGATTTTCCGGTGGCGTTCCTGGGTGCGATTCGCGCCGGCATCGTGCCGATTCCCTGCAACACGCTGCTCACCGCGGCGGACTACGAATACCTGCTTTCCGACAGCCGCGCGCGCGCCATTGTCGTATCGGCGCCGCTGCTGTCGCTGATCACGCCGCTCGTGACCAATCTGCCGTATCTCGAGCACGTCATCGTCTCCGGGGCGCCCGGTGGCGGCGACGCCGTGCACTTTGCGGAATGGATCGGCGCCGAGCCGCTCGAATCACCCGTGGCACCCACGCTCGCCGACGACGTCTGCTTCTGGCTGTATTCGTCGGGCTCGACCGGGGCGCCCAAAGGTGCCGTGCACCTTCACGCCGACCTGATCCACACCGCGGAGCTCTACGCGCGTCCAGTGCTTGGACTCGAGGAAAACGACGTCGTGTTCTCGGCGGCCAAGCTGTTCTTCGCGTACGGACTGGGCAACGCGTTGACCTTTCCGCTCGCGGTCGGCGCGACGACGATTCTTATGGCCGAACGCCCCACTCCAAGTGCGGTGTTCAAGCGGCTGGTGGAGGGCCGGCCGAGCATTTTCTGCGGCGTGCCCACGCTCTATGCGGCGCTGCTGGCCGCAGGCGATGCGCCGCCGCGCGAAGCGCTGGCGCTGCGCCGTTGCACATCCGCCGGAGAAGCGTTGCCGGCGGACCTGGGCAAACGCTGGCGCGAGCGCATGGGCGTCGACATTCTCGATGGCCTGGGCTCAACCGAGATGCTGCACATTTTCCTGTCCAACTCTCCCGGTGACGTGCGCTACGGCACAACGGGCAAGCCCGTGCCGGGCTACACGCTGAAGCTTACCGATGAGGCCGGCAATACCGTGACGCCTGGAGAGATGGGTGAACTGCAGGTCAGCGGCCCGTCGAGCTCGCCCTATTACTGGAACAACCGTGCACGCAGCCTTGCCACTTTCCTGGGACCATGGACCAAGAGCGGCGACAAGTACATCGTCGACGCGGACGGCTACTACATCTATTGCGGCCGCTCGGACGACATGCTCAAAGTCAGCGGCGTCTACGTTTCCCCGTTCGAGGTCGAGGCCGCGCTCGCCAGCCACGACGCCGTCCTGGAGGCCGCCGTCGTCGGGCATCCCGACGAAAACCAGTTGATCAAGCCGAAAGCCTTCGTTGTCATCAAGCCGGGGGGCACTGGTGACGCAGCCCTGGCGCTGCGCCTGCAGGAGCACGTCAAGGCACTCTTGGCGCCGTACAAGTACCCGCGCTGGATCGAATTCGTCGCCGAACTGCCCAAGACCGCGACCGGCAAGATCCAGCGCTTCAGGCTGCGCTCGCGCCGCTGAGGAGCGATGGTGCGGCCGTCGCCCTGCTGTCCGCGCGAATGTCGCCAATGACGGCGTGCAACGGCGCTGCTACCATTCGCCCTCGACGATAACCAGACCCACAGCGGAGGATCATCCCATGACTACCCGTCGCAAGTTCGTGCAGGGCGCCACGGCGCTCGCCTCGGCGTCGACGCTTGGCGCGCTGGTGCCGACGCTCGCGCGCGCGCAAACCGCCAAGCTTCGCGTCGGCATGATGCTGCCCTACACAGGAACTTTCGCCGCATTGGGCACCTCGATCACTCAGGGCTTCAACTTGGCGCTCGAAGAAAGCGGCGGCAAGCTCGGCGGCCGCGACGTCGAGTTCTTCACCGTCGACGACGAATCCGAACCCGCAAAAGCCACCGACAACGCCAACAAGCTCGTGCAGCGCGACAAGGTCGACGTTCTCGTCGGCACGGTGCATTCCGGCGTGGTCATGGCTATGGTCAAGGTCGCGCGCGACAACGGCACGCTACTGGTGATTCCCAATGCCGGCGCCAACGCGGCCACCGGCAGCCAGTGCGCGCCGAATATCTTTCGCACTTCTTTCTCGAACTGGCAGCCGGCCCACCCGATGGGCAAGGTGATGTACGACAAGGGCCACCGCAAGGTCGTTACGCTGACCTGGAAATACGGCGCCGGCGAGGAGTCGATCGAGAGCTTCAAGGAAGCGTTCACCAAGCTGGGTGGCTCGATCGTCAAGGAAATGTACCTGCCGTTTCCAAACGTCGAATTTCAGCCCTTCCTGACCGAGATCGCGGCGCTCAAGCCCGACGCGGTGTTCGTGTTCTTTGCCGGCGGCGGCGCGGTCAAGCTCACCAAGGACTACATGGCTGCGGGGTTGAAGGAAAAGATTCCACTCTACGGCACGGGCTTCCTCACCGACGGCACGCTGCCGGCACAGGGCGCGTCGGCGCAGGGACTTCTGACTACGCTGCACTACGGTGATGGCATCGAGAACGCCAAGAACAAGCAGTTCCGCTACGCCTACGGCAAGAAATTCGGCGTGCAGGCGGACGTGTACGCCGTCCAGGGATACGACGCCGCGCTACTGCTCGCTGGCGGGCTGACTGCCGTCAAAGGCAACTTTGGCGACCGCAAGGCGCTCTACTCTGCGCTGGAGAAGGTGAAGGTCGACAGCCCGCGCGGCCCGTGGGTCATGTCGAAGGCACACAATCCGATTCAGGACATCTACCTGCGTCGTGTCGACGGCAATTCCAACGAGGTCATCGGCATTGCCTGGAAAGCGCTCGACGATCCGGCGCGTGGCTGCAAGATGGCGTAACGCGTCGCCTGAATACGGCGAGGCGCGCGCCTCGCCGCGTTGCCGCAACGCATTGTCGTGCCGGCAGGCGCCGGTGTTCCGGCTTGGACTTCCACCGTGGAATGGCTGATCCAGATCCTCAACAGCGTGCAGTACGGACTGCTGCTGTTCCTTGTCGCCAGCGGGCTGTCGCTGATCTTCGGCATCATGGGCGTCATCAACCTTGCGCACGGCAGCTTCTACATGATCGGCGCCTACCTTGGCTTTACGCTCGCGCAATGGACCGGCAGCCTCTGGACCGCGCTGCCGCTGGGCATCGTGCTCGCGGCGGCGCTGGGCCTTTTGCTAGAGTGGACACTCATCAGCAAGCTTTACAAGCGTGATCACCTCTATCAGGTGCTGCTTACCTTCGGGCTGATCCTGGTGTTCGAGGAGTTGCGCAGCGTGCTCGTCGGCGACGACGTGCACAGCGTGGCGATCCCGCCGATTCTCGGTGCCTCGCTGCCGCTTACCGACACATTGTCGTATCCGGTGTACCGCCTGTTCATCTCCGCGGTGTGCCTTGCCCTGGCAGGACTGATGTATACCGTCCTGCAAAAGACCCGCTTCGGCGCGAGGATTCGCGCCAGTGCGTCGAATCCGGAAATGGCGCAGTCGCTCGGGCTGGACATTCGCTGGATCCACGCGCTGGTGTTTGCCGCCGGTGTTGCGCTGGCGGCGTTCGCGGGAATGATCGCGGCCCCCGTGTCGTCGGTGTTCCCGGGCATGGGCAACCAGGTGCTCATCCTATGTTTCGTGGTGGTGGTGATAGGCGGAATCGGGTCGTTGAAGGGCGCGCTGGTGGCGGCGCTGTTGATTGGATTCGTCGACACCTTCGGCAAGGTCCTGTTTCCGGAATTCGCCGGTGTCGCGGTCTACCTGCTGATGGCGGTGGTTCTGCTGTTCCGCCCGTCGGGCCTGTTCGGCAGGACCTGAGATGGCGCGCCGCGGCTTGCTGGCGTTGCTGATGGCCGCGGTGCTGCTGGCCCTGTTTCCGCTGACCGCGGAAAAATTCTACCTGCAGCTCGTGACCAAGATCATGATCGTGTCGATCTTCGTGCTCTCGCTGGATCTCCTGGTTGGTTACACCGGTCTGGTCAGTCTTGGGCATGCCGCCTATTTCGGTGTCGCCGCGTACACACTGGCGCTCGCGGCGCCGACCAGCGACCCCGCCAATTTTTGGCTGACCCTGCCCCTGGCGCTGGGAGCGAGCGCGCTCGCCGCGCTGGTCATCGGCGCGCTGGTGGTGCGCACGGCGGGCGTGTATTTCATCATGGTGACGCTGGCCTTCGCGCAGATGGTCTATTTTTTCTTCCACGATACGCGCGTTGCCGGCGGATCCGACGGCATCTACGTCAACGTCCGTCCCGACACTTTTGTGCCTGGCTTCGATCTTTCAAGCGACACGCACTTCTACTACATGGTGCTGGCGCTGCTCATCGGCGTGTACGCATTGCTGGCGCGGCTCATCCGCTCGCCGTTCGGACGCGCACTTCAGGGCATCAGGGTCAACGAGCGGCGCATGCGCGCGCTGGGCTTCGCGACGCGCCGTTACAAGCTAGCGGCGTTCGTGCTCGCCGGCGCGATCGCTGGTCTCGCGGGGTATCTTGCCGCCGCGAAGGAAGGCTATGTCAACCCGGAGATGCTGGCGTGGCACCAGTCGGGCAGCGCGCTGATGATGTTGATCCTCGGGGGCGCGGGGACGCTGGTGGGCGCGGTTGTCGGCACCTTTGCGTACGTCCTTCTGCAGGAGTGGTTCTCCGGCCTGACCAAACACTGGCAGCTACTGATGGGCGTGTTCATCATCGGCGCAGTCTTGCTGTTGCCGCGGGGCTTGGCGAGTCTGCCGGCGCGACTCGGGCGCTGGCGTCGTACCGATTCGGGTACTGACCCCGATGGCTGAGCCATTGCTCGTTGCCCGCGACCTGACCAAGCGCTTCGGTGGGCTGGTCGCGGTCGATCGGGTGACGTTGGCGCTATTTCCAGGTGCGATTCACGCCGTAATCGGTCCCAATGGCGCGGGCAAGTCGACGCTTGTCAACCTGCTGTCTGGAGAGCTCGCACCATCATCGGGCTCGATCCTCCAGCGCGGTGATGACATCACCGGGCTCGCGCCCGAACGCGTTGCACATCGCGGCATCGCGCGAACGTTCCAGCACGCCAACATCTTCGGCTCATTCAGCGCCCTGGAGAACTGCCGGCTGGCGGCGCAGGCGCACGCTTCCGGCGCCGGCGGCTGGTTTCGTCCGGCGCAAGCGCGCGCCGACGTCATCGCTACGGCGCGCGCCGCGCTCGCGGCCGCGGGTCTCGCGGCGCGCGCCGACCTGCCCGCCTCGGCGTTGTCGCACGGCGAATGCCGCGCGCTCGACATCGCGATGGCGCTGGCGACTTCGCCCACCATCCTGCTGCTCGACGAACCACTCGCCGGTATGGGCACCGAGGAATCGCTGCAAACCGTGGCCTTGCTGCGACGACTCGCCGTCGACCATGCGATCCTGCTCGTAGAGCACGACATGGATGCGGTGTTCGCGCTCGCGGACCAGCTCACGGTCATGGCCAACGGCAAGGTCATCGCCAGCGGCGCGCCCATGGCGATTCGCGCCAACGCTGAGGTGCAGCAGGTGTACCTGGGCAGCGACGGGCAACTTGTATGAATACCTCGGGACGCGAACGCAATCCAATGAGCGCGATTCCCGTCTTGCTTGAGGCGCGCGGCCTGCACACTTACTACGGCAACAGTCACGCGTTGCAGGGCATCGATTTCGCAGTCGGAACGGGTGAACTCGTCGCCCTGATGGGGCGCAACGGCATGGGCAAGACGACGCTGATCCGCTCGCTGCTGGGTTTCGCGCGGCCGCGTTCGGGAACAGTCCTTTTCGACGGTACGTCCATCGGCGGCATCGCTCCGTTCCGCATCGCCCGGTTCGGACTGGCGTATGTTCCGGAAGGTCGCGGCATCTTTCCGAATCTGTCGGTGCGCGAGCATCTGACCATGGCGGTCAGACCGGGCAGCACCGCCGACTCCTGGAGCATCGAGCGTGTACTGGCGACCTTCCCCGGACTCGCGCCGCGCCTTGCGCATCGCGGCAGCGAGCTCTCGGGCGGCGAGCAGCAGATGCTGACTATCGGCAGGGCGCTGCTAACTCAACCGCGGCTGCTGCTGCTCGACGAAGCCACCGAGGGGCTCGCGCCGCTGGTCGCGCGCGAGATCTGGCGAACGCTGAAAGCCGTGCGCGAAGCGGGCATCGCCATGGTCATCGTCGACAAGAATTTCGCGGCGCTGTCCGCGCTCGCCGACCGCTGCGTGATCCTGGTGAAGGGTCGCAAGGTCTTCGATGCGCCGCCGCGCGAACTCGCTGCGCAGCCCACTCTGCGCGCGCAGCATCTGGGTGTATGACCGGCCGGGCGGCGCCCCCTGCGGTGACGGTCGCCGCAACCATCGTCATCGACGGCGTCGAACTGGAATACGTGCGCGTACGTCAGGAGCGCACCGCACCCGTTCTGGTATTTCTGCACGAAGGGCTGGGCTCGGTCGCGATGTGGCGGGACTTTCCGCAACGTCTCGCCGCCTCCTGTGGCTGCCCGGCACTGATCTACTCGCGCGAGGGTTACGGGCGATCGGCGCCGCTGGCCGCGCCACGCCGCACGGATTACATGCACGAGGAAGCGTTGGTGCGCCTGCCCGCGCTCCTCGATCGGCTGGGCATCGCCGCGCCGATCCTGATCGGCCACAGCGACGGGGCTTCCATCGCGCTCATCCATGCCGGCGCGCACCTGCGCCCGGTGCGGGCCTGCGTCGCGCTGGCACCGCATGTGTTCGTCGAAGACGTGTCGATCGCCGGCATCGCCGCGGCCCGCGACGCGTACGCAAACGGCACGCTTCGCGAACGGCTGGCACGGTATCACCGCGACGTCGATTCAGCATTCAGGGGCTGGAACGAGGTCTGGCTTTCGCCCGACTTTCGCGATTGGAACATCGAGTCGTATATCGCTGCGATCGATTGCCCGCTATTGCTGATCCAGGGCCGCGACGACGAGTACGGGACGCTCGCGCAACTCGATGTGATCGAACGCGTAACCGTCGCCGATGTGTCGCGGCGGGTGCTCGACGACTGCGGCCGTTCGCCGCAGCGCGATCAACCCGAGGCGACCTTGAACGCCATGGCCGGGTTCATTTCGCAGCAGCTTCGCTCGCGGCCTTGAGGGCGAGCGCGCGCTCGTACAAGCTGTTTTTCGATGCACCGGTCAGCGCCGTCGCGAGTTTCACCGCGCGCGCCAGCGGCAGCTCGGCGAGCAGCAGCGCCAGCGTCGCATCGTGGTCGCTTGTCTCTGTCGCCGCGACCTTGTCCGGGGCGGCGACGATGAGCACGAACTCTCCGCGAATCCGATCGGCATCGGCACCGACCCAGGCCGCCGCAGCGCCGAGCGGGCAGCGGTGGATCGTCTCGAAGCGCTTGGTGAGCTCGCGCGCAATGACGATCTCGCGCGTCGCACCGAGTGCTTCGACGAGCGCGTCCAGCGTCGCCAGCACGCGGTGCGGCGCTTCGTAGAACACCAGCGCCGCCGGCACTTTCGCCAGGGCATCGAGCACGGCGCGCCGCGCCGCGGCCGTCGCCGGGAGGAAGCCGCAGAACATCCAGTGCGCGGCGGCGAGACCCGCCGCAGACAGCGCGGCGATTACCGCGCTTGGGCCCGGCACCGGAACGACCGCGAATCCCGCGTCGGCGACCGCGCGCACCAGTAGCGCTCCGGGGTCGCTGATCGCCGGCGTGCCGGCATCGGTGACCAGTGCGACGCGTTTGCCCTTGGCCAGCAGCGCGACCAGTTCCGCCGCACGGCGTCTTTCGTTGTGCTCGTTGAGCGACAGCAGCTGTACCCTGATGCCATGATGCGCGAGCAATCCGCCGGTCACGCGGGTATCCTCAGCGGCCACGACGTCGACCTGTCCCAGGATATCGAGCGCACGCAGCGTGATGTCGCGCAGGTTCCCGATCGGCGTGGCGACCACATATAATGTTCCTTCGACCGCTGGCAGCGGCTCCCCACGGGTCATTGCGCAGCCCTCATCGATGCCTTCTGCAATCCCAATCTTCGCCACACGCATCGCCCATGCCGCCTTGGTAGGCCTGGCCGCGATGCTGCTTGGCGTGCCCGCCTGCAGCACCGCGCCATTGTCGGGCGCACGCGGCGCCGCGGCAACCACGCCGCCGACGACGCCGGTCCCGCGACCCGCGCCCCTAGTCCGGTCCGACCCAGCACCCGTCGTGAGCACCGCGCCCGCGCCTGCGGCGGCGGCAATCCAGCCGGCAACCGCGAATCCCGTTTCGGCGGTGCCCCGCAACGACGCCATCGCGCTGGTACTGCCGCTGGAATCGCCGATCTATGGCCGCGCCGCGGATGCGGTCAAGGCGGGATTCATGGCCGCCGCCGAGCGCGCCGGCGCTGGCGGCAGAGTCAGGATCATCGGCCATGGCGACGACGGCGTGCTCCCGGCATTCGCCGCCGCCGACAATTCCGGGGCCGCACTGATCGTCGGACCGCTCACGCGCGACGACCTGAAGACGGTGCTTGCAATGGCGCCGACGCGCCCGCGCATGCTCGCACTGAACTTGCCCGATGACCTCGCGCAGCTGCCCAGCGAAGCGTACGCCCTGACGCTCGGCGTCGATGGCGACGCCACGCTGCTCGCCCGCGTGGCGCGCGCCGACGGCGTGCGTGTGGTGGCGCTGGTGGCTGCCGACGCGCCACTGCAAAGGCGCTTCGCCGCGGCCTTTGCCGCGGAGTGGCGCCGCAATGGCGGCACCGCGCCCCGCGAGTTTCGCTTCGACCCCAATCCCGACGTGCTGGTGCTGCTGCGCCGCGAACTCGGCGCACGACCTCCCGACGCGGTCGTGCTCGCGGTCGATGCCGACGACGCATCGCTAGCCAAGTCGTTCCTGCCGCCTGGTCCGGTGTACGCGTCCAGCCAGATCGCCGACGGCCTGCCGGCAACCATGCTGCGCGATCTCGACGGCGTGCGTTATGTCGAGCTTCCGTGGCTGGCCGATCCCGATTCGCCGGCACTGTCGCAAATGCCGCATCCCAGTCTCGACAGTCCCGTGCTCGAGCGCCTCTATGCGCTGGGCCTGGACGCGTTCGCGGTGGCACAGATGCTTGCCGAACCGGTGCCGCCCGACCGCATCGAACTCGAAGGCGCGACCGGCCACATCACTTTGACGTCGACGCGGGTCTTCGAGCGCCAGGGGCGGGTCGTGGCCATCCGCGATGGCCGCATTCACCTGCTGACACCGGGACAATGAATCGCGGCGCGGCCGCGGAAATGCTGGCCGCCGAGTTCCTCGTCAAACGCGGCGTCGAGATCATCGCGCGCAACTACCGGTGCCGCGGCGGCGAGATCGACCTGATTGCGCGCGATCGCGACATGCTCGTATTCGTCGAAGTGCGCTTGCGCAGCAGTGCGGCGTTCGGCGGCGCCGCGGCCAGCATCACTTCCGCCAAGCGCCGGCGTCTGGCGCGCGCCGCTGGGCACTATCTAGCAGCGCTGGGGCGCGAGCCGCCGTGTCGCTTCGATGCGCTCCTGCTCGATGCGCTTGACCCAGATCGCATCGAGTGGCTGGTGGACGTCTGAGTGGACGTCTGACCTCGGCGTGGCCCGCGGAGGCGCGTGCGAATGTTGTTACAATCGCGCTTTAGACCTCGTGTCGAAGCGATGGATTCAACGCAGCGCATCCGTGCCCACTTTGCCGACAGCGCCGAACTCAAGCTGGCCTCGGTCGACCTGCTCACGCCGCTGATCGCGCGCGCCGCCGGTCTGATGACCGAGTGCCTGCTGACCGATGGCAAATTGCTCGCGTGCGGCAACGGCGGCTCAGCGGCCGATGCGCAGCATTTCGCGGCTGAAATGGTCGGCCGGTTCGAACGCGAGCGTCCCGAACTCCCGGCCATTGCGCTCACGACCGACACTTCGATCCTGACCGCGATCGCCAATGACTATGATTTCTCGCAGGTCTTCGCCAAGCAGGTGCGCGCGCTCGGTCGCGCCGGTGACGTGCTGCTGGCCATATCGACTTCGGGCAGCTCGGCCAATGTCTGCGCGGCGATTGCCGCCGGGCTGGAGCGCGAGATGCGCGTCGTCGCGCTCACCGGCAAGGGGGGAGGTCGCATCGGCGAACTCCTGGGACCCGACGATGTCCACATCTGCGTGCCGCACTCAACGACCACGCGCATCCAGGAAGTGCACCTGCTGACCATCCATTGCCTCTGCGACGCTATCGACGCGAGCCTGCTGGGAGATGATTCTTGATGCCGCGCCATCGCAACCGTGTCGCCGTGACGATCCTGCTGTTGTCCTGCGTGACGCTGCTGTTGAGCGCTTGCGTGCCGCTGCTCATCGGCGGCGCGGTAGTGGGCACAGCCGCTGTCGCCACCGACCGGCGCTCGGCCGGTGCCCAGGTCGACGACGAGGTCATCGAGACCAAGTCAGCGCTTGCGATCACCCAGCGCTTCAAGGGAAACGATTTTCACATCAACGTGACCAGCTTCAATGGCATCGTGCTGCTGACCGGCGAGGTCCCTACCGCCGCCGCCAAAGTCGAGGCCGAGCAGGTAGTGCGCGTGAATCCCAAGGTCCGCGCGGTGCAGAACGAGCTGGTGGTCGGTCCTGCCACCGACATCGGCAGCCGCAGCAACGACACGCTGATCACGTCCAAGGTCAAGACGCGCTTTGTCGAAGCCAACAAATTCCAGATCAACTTCGTCAAGGTCGTCACCGAAAATGGCGTCGTCTACCTGATGGGAATCGTGCGTCGCGAAGAGGGCGATGCCGCCGCCGAAATCGCACGCACCACCAGCGGCGTGCAGCGCGTGGTCAAGGTCTTCGAATACATCCCCTGATGGGGGAGGTCGTGTCCGAACCGGCATTCGCCGCCAAGATCGCGAGCTCGGCGACGCTGCTGCAACGCATAGCCGGGCTCGCCCGACCGCTGGTGTTCACCAATGGCGTGTTCGACCTCATGCACCGCGGTCACGTGACGTACCTGGATCACGCGCGCTGCCTTGGAGCGGCACTGGTGGTCGGAGTCAACACCGATGCCTCGGCGCGGCGCCTCGGCAAGGGTCCCGATCGCCCGCTCAATCCGCTCGAAGATCGCCTGGCGGTGCTGGCCGCGCTGGCGGCGGTGAGTCTGGTCGTTGCCTTCGACGAAGATACGCCGCTGGCGCTGGTGCTTGCCTGTCACCCTGACGTGATAGTCAAGGGTGGCGATTACAGCGCCGCAACGACCGTCGGCGCCGCGGAGGTCGTGGGCTGGGGTGGCCGTTTCGAGTCGATCCCGTTGCTTGCGGGACGGTCCACCACCGACCTCGTGATAAGGATCCGCGGGCGCCGATGAGCGATCCGCCCTGCTATACTTGCGCAGCTTGCCGCCGTCCCCATGTACCGAACTCTAGACTCCGCGCGGCTGCGCGAACTGCTTGAAACGGCCGCACCGCCGCAACTCGTCGACGTGCGCACGGCTGCCGAAGTGGCTCGCGGCTCGATCGCCGGGGCGCGGCACATCGAACTCCCGACGCTGCCTGCGCGCGTCGTCGAGCTGGACCCCACCGTGCCTTGCGTGCTGTTTTGCCAATCCGGCGGCCGCTCGGCGCAGGCGTGCGCGTATCTGGCGCAGCGCGGGTTCGAGGTGCTGTACAACCTTGAGGGCGGAGTCGCCGCGTGGGCCCGCGCAGGATTGCCACTGAGCACACAGGAATCACCATGAATCCGCAATTGCAGATCGATCGCGAAGTTGACGCCCGTGGACTCAATTGCCCGCTGCCGATACTGCGCACAAAAAAAGCGCTCAACGACATGACCACCGGCCAGGTTCTGCGCATCCTCGCGACCGATCCGGCGTCGGTGCGTGATTTTCAGGCGTTCGCCAAACAGACCGGCAACCAGCTGGTCGAGCAAGGCGAGCAGGACGGCGCATTCCTGTTCCTGCTGCGTCGCAAGTAGCTGCGCGTTCGCGCCGGTCGACGCGCCGCCAGCCCCAAACTATCCAGGAACTGGGCTTATGTCCGCAGACACCCTCACCATCCTCGAGCTGACCGAAGGGAATTTCGCGCAATCGATCCACGACCGCGCGTTCGCGGTCGTGGATTTCTGGGCGCCGTGGTGCGCTCCCTGTCGCGCCTTTGCGCCGGTGTTCGCGGCCGCCGCTGGCAGGCATCCCGACGTGCTGTTTGCCAAGGTCAACACCGAGGACCAGCAGGCCATCGGCGCGCACTTCAACATCCGCTCGATTCCCACGCTGATGATCTTTCGCGACAACGTGATCGTCTTCGCCGAAGCCGGCGCGCTGCCCGCCAGCGCGCTCGATCAGGTGCTGGCCGCCGCGCGCGCGCTCGACATGGACAAGGTACGCGGCGAAATAGAGACGCAGGTCGCAAGCGCGCCGAGCGGCTGAGCGCCGTCGCGGACAAACCGCGGCGATGCCGACTCCCGCAGCGCTCGTCGGATCGGCCTAGCGGCGATAGCGATTGAGGAAGTCGGCGACGATACCGCGTTGACTCTTGTCGATCGCGCTGTCGAGGCTGTGATCGAGCGGGTCGTGCAGGGCGGCCTTGCGAAAGGCGTTGATTGCCTCCTGGTGATAACCCTGAGCCTGCAGCGCGTACCCAAGGCAACGCCACGGCTCGGCGTTCCAGAACTCGAGCTCGGTCCAGGCACGGCAGAGTTCCGCTGCGCGCCGCCAGTTGCCGGCGCGCAGCATCCGCGGGCCTTCACCGCGCAGCAGCGACAGTCGCGCCTGGCGATCGGCGAACAGCGCCGTGGTATCCGCGTCGTTGACCGAGCCGGTGTATCCGGCAGCGGGCGGCGAGACTGCGGCCGCGATGCTGCGTTCGAGCGAGCTGATCTTGCCGACGTCGCCCTGGAAGCCGCGCGTGAGCAGCGAAGGCGTCAGCGGCACCCACGACACGACGGCGCTCTTGGTCGCGGCGATCGATTCCGCCATCGGTTCGTGCCACGCGACGCCGTACAGCCAGAGCATCGCCGCCAGCCCCGCCCCGCCGGTCATCATGTTGAGTATGCCGGGGGGGCTGTGCGTGACCAGGCAATCCTCGGCGAAGTCCCAGTCGGTCTCGCCGTTCTGCGCGATCTTTTCATACGCAACGGCAATGAGGATCGGCGACAGCAGCGGGAAGCCGCAGGCGATGCCCTCCCACCAGACCCGGAACGCGCGTCGCAGGGCGCGTTGCAGCTGCGCGCGCAGATCGCGGCGTGCGTACGCGTCGCTGATCGAGAACTGCAGGTAGACGCCGAACAGCCACTTGCCCGGGGTCTGTTGCAGCGAAGCGATAAGCAATGCCTCGATCGGCACCCAGCTCAGCGTGATGAGGATCGGCGCGAACAGAGGGTGACCAAGCCAGAAAGCCGTATCGTCGTCGACCACCGACGCGCCATGCAGCGCGGACAGCAACAGCGCCAGCACCAGGCCCCAGATCGCATAGTCGAACAGGCGCGCCGCGAGACGGTTCCAGGGCCGCGGCTCGCTGGTGCGCCCGGATTTGGCACGTTCCAGCTCGGCCATGCGCAACTGGAAGATCCAACTCGCGTCCTCCTGCGGCGTGTCGGTGCCCAGGAACACGCTCTTTTCGCGGCGCCAGTTTAGAATCGCCAGGTCGGTCTGCGGGATCATCGACCCTGCCGCCGGCGCGACGCGACGTTGCCGCATCCAGGCCAGTCCGTGAACCGTGCCATAGACGAGCGTAAGCAGCAGCAGCGTGAAGGTCAGCAGGACCAGCACATTCTTGGCAACGATCACCGTGTCGGCGGGTGTGACGAAAAGGATCGCGACGGCGATGAAGGTTACAAAGAGCACGCAGAGCGCCAGCCGGCCCACCGTCGAGCGGCCGAACGAGGCGACGCGTTCGGTCAATCCCGGGTGATGCAGGGTCTTCGCCGGCGTTGGGTCGGGCAGCGTTAGCGCCTTTTCATCGGCGATATCGATGACGTCGGCCTGTGACGCAGTGCCCTGTGCGGTGGCGGCGACGTTGCTGACGAAGTGGGCAATGCGCTGCTCGGTGTCGGTTTCGGTCGTGACCGATAACTCGCGGTCGTAGTGCGATCGGTGGTCGGGATCGCTCAGTATGCGACTGGCATGATTGATGAAGCGCAGCGCTTCTTCGACGTTGCCCTGCCCATCGCGCGTTTTAGCGTAATATTTTCGGATTAAACGGCGCAGCGCCGCCCGCACCTCCTCGTCGGAGGCGACCGGTGGTACGCCAAGCGCTTCGTACAGCGTTGCCTTCATGGCCCGACCCGGGGCAAAAGGAATTGGTTAAGACATTGGAATATTCGGGTAAATACCGTCTCAATGCAAGCTGAGCCGCGGGAACGGACGTTAGCGCAGGCCCGCGCTGGCGCTCTACGGCATTGGCTGCCGTTGCGCGGCAGGCGGGGCGCGGCTGTGCCGCCCCGCAATCGGCGGCTCAGCGCGCGCCGACTGCTCGGTAAGGAACCGCCGGCAGGCGCGCACGGCCGTCCGCATAAAAAAGAGCGGCCAAAAAGGTCGCTCTGTCTTGCGCACCGCTTCCGGCGTTCACTCGCCCCGCTTGGTGTCGTGGTGAGCGAGCTTCTCGCGGATGCGCGCGGACTTGCCCGAGCGCTCGCGCAGGTAATAGAGTTTGGCGCGGCGAACGGCGCCCTTGCGCTTGACCTCGAGGCTGGCAATCAGTGGCGAATAGGTCTGGAAGGTGCGTTCCACGCCTTCACCGCTGGAAATCTTGCGCACCACGAATGATGAATTGAGCCCGCGGTTGCGCTTGGCGATGACGACGCCTTCGAAAGCCTGAACGCGTTTGCGCTCGCCTTCGACGACGCTGACGCTGACGATGACCGTGTCACCCGGCGCAAACTCAGGCAGCGTCTTGCCCAACCGGGCGATTTCTTCCTTCTCCAGCGTGTCGATGATGTTCATCGCTGCTTCCTTTCGTTGTGTGGCCTTTGGCCTGGCGCGCAGAGCAGAACGGATCCTGGTGCGTGCGTTTTGTTGTTGACTGCGGATCGGCCTAAACATGCGCACTCCTTCGCGCCCGTTCTGCCTCACCCCTGACTGCCTTCTATTTCGTTAAGTTCGTGCTTGAATTCCTCGAGCAGCACCACCTCTTCGTCCTGCAATCCCCGCGCCGCTAGCAACTCGGGACGGCGCAGCCACGTGCGGCCCAGCGCCTGCTTGCGTCGCCAGCGCGCGACCGCAGCGTGGTCACCCGATAACAGCACCGGCGGTACCACCCTGCCCGCGTACACTTCGGGCCGGGTGTAGTGCGCGCAATCAAGCAGGCCGTCGACAAACGATTCCTCGACCTTCGACTGCGCATCACCCAATACGCCCGGCAACTGCCGGGCCAGCGCATCCATCAGCATCAATGTCGGCAACTCACCGCCCGACACCACGAAATCGCCGACGGCGATTTCCAAATCAACTTCGCGTTCCAGCAGGCGCTCGTCGATGCCCTCGTAGCGCCCCGCAACGAGCACTAGCCCCGGCTCTAACGCCAGCGCCGCCACCCGTTCGTGGCGCAGCGGCTCGCCCTGCGGAGTCAAGTGGATCACTCGCGGCGTCGCCACTCCGGCCGAGGCCAGTTCGCCGCGCGCCGCGCCGAGCGCGCGTTCCAGCGGCTCGGCCAGCATCACCATCCCGGGACCACCGCCATACGGCCGGTCGTCCACGCTGCGGTAGGCGTCCACCGCAAAATCGCGCGGATTACGGCAATTCAGCGTCCACAGGCCACGCTCCAGTGCCCGCCCCGTCACGCCGTACCGCGCGGCGTTTTGCACCATTTCCGGAAACAGTGTGACGACTTCGATTCGCATTGCCAGTGCCGCACCTGCGCGACAACCTTGCTCAATAGTCCTGCTGCCAATCAACGACGATGCGCTTCGTCGCCGGCTCTATCGCATCGACGTAGGCCTCGACCAGCGGAATGAGCCGTTCGATACCGCCATCGCCGGCAATCCTGAGTACCGGATGCGCCGCGGTTTCGAGCAGCCCGCTTACCGCGCCGAACAAATGCCCCTCCCGATTGACCACGGCAAAGCCGATCAGGTCCGACCAGTAGATCTCGCCCTTGCGCAGGCCGGGCAGCGCCGCGCGCGGCACACCAACCAGCGCCCCACGCCAGGGCGCCACCGCTTCGCGATCGGTCAGACCGGCGAGTTCCGCGATCACGCTGTCGGCGTGAATGCGCGCCGACACCACCGAAAATTCCTGCCAGTCACCATCGCCGTTGCCCGCTGCCAGCCACCAGTGGCGATGATCGAGCAATGCCTCGGGCGACTCGCTGTACGTTTTCGCCTTGATCCAACCCTTGATACCGTAGGGACCAGACACCCGGCCCATCACCACGATGTCCTTCGCTGCGTCCTGCTTACGCAGCAGCGGGCGCCGGGGCGGCGGGTTTCGCCGTGTTGGCCCTCTTGACGAGTCCGGCGACGGTATCCGACAGCTTCGCGCCCTTCAGCTTCCAGTGGTCGACGCGCTCGAGCGACAGTCGCAGGGCTTCCTGGTTTTCGTTGGCGATCGGATTGTAGAAACCGACGCGCTCGATGAAGCGGCCGTCGCGGCGGTTGCGCGAGTCGGCGACGACGATGTTGTAGAACGGACGCTTCTTCGCGCCGCCCCGGGCGAGCCGGATGACTACCATGGTGTATTCCTGTTCGTGGTAAAGCTGAAAAAAGACTCTGATTATATGACGAATTCCGCTGCTTTGGCAACAGGCGCGGCGGCCGCCGGGCAGGCGTCAGCGCAGCCCCGGGAAGCCCCCCTTGAGCCCCCTGAGCATCTTCTGCATCCCGCCCTTGGCGACCATTTTCATCATTTTCTGAGTCTGCTCGAACTGGGCCAGCAGCCGGTTGACCTCCTGCACACTGACTCCGGCCCCGGCCGCAATGCGACGCTTGCGCGACGCCTTCAGAATTTCGGGCTTGGCGCGCTCCGCCGCCGTCATCGAGTTGATGATGCCCTCAAGCCTGCGTATCGAGCGCTCATCGACTTGCGAATTCTGGGCAGCGCGCGCGAGGTCGCCCGGCAACTTGTCGAGCAGACCCTGCATGCCGCCCATCTTGCGCATCTGGCCGATCTGCGCCTTGAAATCCTCGAGATCGAACCCCTTGCCGGATTTGACCTTCTTTGCGAATCGCTGCGCCTCCTCGACGTCGACCTGCTTGTGCGCATCCTCGATAAGCGTCAGCACGTCACCCATGCCGAGGATCCGCGAAGCCATGCGCTCGGGGTGGAACACCTCGAGGCCGTTGAGCTTTTCGGCGACGCCGACGAACTTGATCGGCGCACCGGTGATGCTGCGCACCGACAGAGCGGCGCCACCGCGCGCGTCGCCGTCGAGTTTGGTCAGTACGATACCGGTGAGCGGTAGCGCCGCGCCGAATGCCTTCGCGGTGTTGACCGCGTCCTGGCCCTGCATGGCGTCGACGACGAACAGCGTTTCGATGGGCTTGACGGCAGCGTGCAACTCGCGGATTTCGCGCATCATCGCCTCGTCGATCGCGAGCCGGCCGGCGGTATCGACGATGACGACGTCGCAATAATGCTTGCGCGCCCAGTCGAGCGCCGCGGCGGCGATGGCCAGCGGCTGCTGATCGGCCTGCGACGGAAAGAACTCGACGCCAACCTGCGCGGCAAGGGTCTGGAGCTGCGCGATGGCCGCCGGGCGATACACGTCGCAACTGACGAGCAGGACTTTCTTCTTCAGGTCTTCGCGCAGCAGGCGCGCGAGCTTGCCGGCGCTGGTGGTCTTGCCGGCGCCTTGGAGGCCGGCGAGCAGGATCACCGCCGGCGGCGTGGTTGCGAAGTTGAGCGGGACCGCCGCACCGCCCATCAAGGCCGACAGTTCGCGCTGCACCACGCCGATCAGCGCCTGCCCCGGCGTCAGCGAGCCGACCACCTCCTGGCCAATGGCCTTCTCGCGCACCGCGGCGATGAAATCCTTGACGATCGGCAGCGCGACGTCGGCTTCGAGCAGCGCCATGCGCACTTCGCGCAGCGCGGCATCGATATTCGCGTCGGTGAGCCGCGCTTCGCCGCGAAGCGTCTTGATGATGCTGGCGAAACGCTGGGTCAGATTGTCGAGCATGGAAGTTGGATCAACCGGGAAAGGAGAACGCATTTCCAGTGATGTACACTCGCAACGCGATCCCGGAAAGCGAACATGATTTTACTCTACCTGGCGGTCGCCGCCGCTTACCTGGCGGCGGACTGGTTCGAATGGCGCAGCATCACTCTCTCCGCCGCTGGAGGCTCTGCAAGCGTCGCTACGATTGGCCGCTGGCTGCCGCCCTTCGCCATCGCGACCCACGTCGTGCTGATCGCTGGCGCGATATTCACTGCAAACGGGCTTAACCTTAGCCTTGCCAATGTGCTCTCGGCGGTCGCGGCGCTGATCGCGCTGTTATCGTGGCTCGGGACACTGACCCGGTCGATGCCCGGCGTCGCTGCGGTCGCGTTTCCGGTCGCTGCCGTCGGCGCCATCCTGCCCGCACTCTTTCCGAGCCTGCACCGTTTCTCCTTCATCGCGCAACCTTGGGCGGCGCTGCACATTGCTGTCGCTCTGCTCGCGTACACGCTGCTGATCGTCGCCGCGCTGCAGGCGCTGGTGCTCATGGCTCTGGAAAAACGCTTGCACCGGGGATTGCCCGAGCCGGGTCCCGGTGCACTGCCGCCGCTGCTCACGCTCGAACGCTTCCTGTTCCGGCTCGTCACCGCCGGCTACGTTTTGCTGACACTCACCCTCATCAGCGGCGCGCTGTTTTCCGAGCAAATCTTCGGCAAGCCGATCACCTTCAATCACAAGACGGTATTCTCTCTGCTGAGCTGGCTGGTGTTCGGCGGATTGCTCTATGGCCGGCACCGCTATGGCTGGCGCGGACGCACTGCACTGAACTTGATTCTGGCGGGCAGCGCACTGCTGCTGCTGGCGTACTTCGGCAGCAAGTTCGTGCTGGAGGTGATACTGGGGCGATAGCCCGGGCGCACGCCACAGTTGCCTTGACATGACGCCGGACGGGTCAAATACTGGCCCTGTCGCTTTTGCCTCGGTTCCCGTTTGGACGACATCCCGCTCAGCACGCTGTTCACCGCCCTCGCCCTCGCGTTAGTTGGCGCCGGCTTCTTCTCGATCGCCGAGACCGCGATGATGGCGGTCAATCGCTATCGGTTGCGGCATCAGGCCAAGCAGGGCCGCCGCGGCGCCAAGATTGCGCTCGCGCTGCTGGCCCAGACCGATCAGCTGCTCGGCGTCATCCTGCTCGGCAACACGCTCATCGCCGCAGGTGCCGCGACACTGACCGCGGTGATTACCAAGCGGCTCTTCGGCGAAGCCGAATGGTCGCTGGCAATCGGCACGGTCGTAATCTCCTTCGCCCTGCTGATCTTTTCCGAGATCACCCCCAAGGTCCTCGGTGCCGCGCACGCCGATCGCATCGCACCGCTGGTGAGTTACATCCTGGCACCGATGCTGCGCGTCGCCACGCCGGTGGTCTGGTTCGTCAACCTGTTCGTGCAGGGTTTGCTCAAACTGTTTCGTTTGCAACCGCAGCCCGGCGGCGAGACCGCGCTGTCGCCAGAAGAAATCCGCAGTCTGGTGCTCGAAGGCCATTATTTCCGCGGCAAGCACCGCGCGATGTTGGCCAACCTGTTCGACCTCGCCTCGATCACGGTCGACGATGTAATGACGCCGCGCAACCAGATCGAAGCCATCGACTTCGCCGCCCGGCCGACGCTGCTCGAGCAGCAGCTCGCAACCAGCCACCATACGCGCCTGCCGGCGTTTGAAGACAGCATGGACAACATCGTCGGCATCCTGCACCTGAAGCAGGTGCTGCGACTGCAGCAAGCGCAGGAAATCGACGCCGAGCACCTGCGCACCATCCTGCGACCGCCTTACTTCGTCCCCGCAGGCACGCCCTTGCTGACCCAGCTGCAGCAATTCCAGGCCGACAAGCAACGCCTCGGGCTGGTGGTCGACGAATATGGCGAACTCCAGGGGCTGGTGTCGCTGGAGGACATCCTCGAGGAAATCGTTGGCGAATTCACGACCCAGGCTCCCGGCGCCGCGGACACCTACCAGCGCGAAGCCGATGGCAGCGTGCTCGTCGACGGCATGGCGTCGTTGCGGGCGCTCAATCGCAAACTTGGCACGACCTTTGCACTAGACGGTCCGAAGACGCTGAGCGGGCTGATCGTCGAAAAACTTGGGGATATCCCGGACGCCGGCGTGAACTTCTCGCTGGGCGGTCAGCGAGTTGAAGTGCTTCAGGTCCAGGACCGCGCCGTAAAGGTTGTAAAGTTGCTGCCGCCCGTGGGCCGCATAGCGCCCGCGGCTTTACAAAACACGGGCGAGCAGGCATCATCGATAAGCTAACTTTTATGACTCTGGAATAAGCCGCTTTTTCATTGCTTTGTGACTATGGCAGCCACCGCCGCAACAACCGCCCCGCGCAATATCAGCGGCCTCGCGCGAGCGATGGTCCAGCACGGGTTGTTGACCGAGCATGATGCCGATACCTTGCAGGTCCAGGCGCAAGCGGCAAATATCGGCTTTGTTGAGCAAATTGTCGTCAACAAACGTATGAATTCATCGCAAGTCGCGCTTTTTGCGTCACGTGCGTTCGGAGCGCCGCTGCTCGACATCGCGGGCTTCGACTTCGATCTGCTCAATAAAGAGTTCATCGATCCCAAGATCGCGGCAACACGGCGCGTGCTGCCGCTACACAAACGCGGAAATTCGCTTTATGTCGCAGTTTCGGACCCGGCGAACCTGCAGGCGCTCGACGAAGTTCGATTCAAGACCAACCTCGTCGTCTATCCGGTCGTAGTCGAGGATGACAAACTCGGCCAGGCGATCGCGAAGGTCGTCGAGAGCATGGGCAGGAGCCTGAAGGACCTGGTCAGCGACGACGATCTTGTCGTCGACCTTGAAGGCAGCAACGCCCAGACCGAGGAAGAGAATCAGGAGGTCGAGGACGCCCCGGTCGTCAAGTACATCCAGAAAATCCTGCTCGACGCGATTGGCGCGGGCGTGTCCGACATCCATTTCGAGCCGTACGAAAAGTTCTACCGCATTCGCTACCGCCTCGACGGCGTGCTCAAGGAAGTCGCGCAGCCGCCGCTGTCGATCAAGGACAAGATGGCGTCGCGGATCAAGGTGATCTCCAAGCTCGACATTTCCGAAAAGCGCGTGCCGCAGGACGGCCGCATGAAGCTGGTGTTGTCGAAGAGCCGCTCGATTGACTTTCGGGTAAGCACGCTGCCCACGCTGTACGGCGAAAAAATCGTGCTGCGGATTCTCGATCCGGCTGGCGTAAAGCTCGGTATCGACGCCCTCGGCTACGAGCCCGACCAGCGGCAGATCCTGCTCAGCGCCATCGCGCGGCCATACGGGATGATCCTGGTCACCGGTCCAACCGGCAGCGGCAAGACCGTGTCGCTCTATACCTGCCTTAACATCCTCAACCAGCCTGGCATCAATATCGCGACCGCCGAGGATCCGGCTGAAATCCAGCTGGCTGGCGTCAATCAGGTCAACGTCAACGAAAAAGCCGGACTGACATTCGCCAATTCGCTGCGGGCGTTTCTGCGGCAGGATCCGGACATCATCATGGTCGGCGAAATCCGCGATCTCGAAACCGCCGACATTTCGATCAAGGCCGCGCAGACCGGTCACCTCGTACTCTCGACGCTGCATACCAACGACGCGCCGGCGACACTGATGCGCCTGGCTAACATGGGCGTACCCGCTTTCAACATCGCGTCGAGCGTGATCCTGATCACCGCGCAACGCCTGTGCCGCAAGCTCTGCCCGGTGTGCAAGCGCGCCGAGGACATTCCTCCGGAAGCGCTGCTGCAGGCCGGTTTCGTCGAAGCCGACCTGGACGGCTCATGGCAGGCCTACGGACCCGTCGGCTGCGATGCCTGCCTGAATACCGGCTACAAGGGCCGCATGGGCATTTACGAAGTCATGCCCATCACCGACGAGATGCGTCAGATCATAATGCGCAACGGCAATGTCATCGACATCGCCGAGCAGGCCCGCAAGGAAGGCGTGCGCAACCTGCGCCAGTCGGGGCTGCTCAAGGTCAAGCAAGGCAGCACCTCGCTCGAGGAAATCGAAGCCGTCACCAACGAATAACCGCGACAGGAAACACCATGGCCACCACCGCTACCGCACCCCGTCGACTCGCGCGCAAGGACGTCAAGGAATTCACCTATCTCTGGGAAGGGTTCGATCGCAGCGGGCGCAATGTGCGTGGGGAGATGAAGGCGGCTTCGGAAACGGTCGTCTCGACCAATCTTCGCCGCCAGGGCATCCGCATCGCCAAGCTGCGCCGCCAAACGTTCCGTGGCGGCTCGTCCGTGAACGAGAAGGACATCACGTTCTTCACTCGGCAACTGGCCACCATGCTCAAGGCCGGTGTTCCACTGCTGCAGGCCTTCGAGATCGTCGCGCGCGGCCACAAGAACGCACGTTTTGCGCGCTTGATGATGGACATCAAGGGCCGCGTCGAAGCCGGGTCGAGTCTCTCGCAGGCTTTCCGCGAGCACCCGAAGCATTTCGATGCCCTCTACTGCAATCTCGTCAACGCCGGCGAAACCGCGGGTATGCTGGACGGGATTCTCGATCGCCTGGCGACGTACAAGGAAAAGATCCTCGCCATCAAGAGCAAGATCAAGTCGGCGATGTTCTATCCAGTTTCGGTCGTCGTCGTCGCTATCGCCGTCATCTGGGTCATCATGATATGGGTGATTCCGGCGTTCAAGCAGGTATTTTCCAGTTTCGGTGCCAACCTGCCCGCACCGACGCTGATCGTGATGGGTATCTCCGACTTCTTCCTGGCCTACTGGTGGCTAATGGCCATCATCATCTTCGGCACTATCAGCGGCTTCTTTTTCATGGTTCGCCGCTCGGAAACGTTTCGCTTCGCGGTCGATCGGATATCGCTGAAGCTGCCGGTGATCGGCAACATCCTCGAAAAGGCGACCATCGCCCGCTGGACGCGCACCCTGGCCACGATGTTTGCTGCGGGCGTCCCGCTGGTCGAGTCTTTGGACGCGGTCGCCGGTGCCTCCGGCAACGCGGTGTTCATTGCCGGCACGCGGAAAATCCAGACCGACGTCAGCACCGGCACGAGCCTCACCAACGCCATGCACAACACCGGCCTGTTCCCGAGCATGGTGACGCAGATGACGCAGATCGGCGAAGAGTCGGGTTCACTCGACGGCATGCTCTCCAAAGTCGCCGATTTCTACGAGCGTGAAGTCGACGACGCCGTCGCCGCGCTATCCAGCCTGCTCGAGCCGATCATCATTGTGTTCCTCGGCGTCGTCATCGGCGGGCTGGTGGTGGCCATGTATCTGCCCATCTTCAAACTCGGTTCGGTGGTCTGAAGCGCACGGCCGAAGCGATTCAGGGATACCTGACCGCGGCGGCTGTCGCCGGTGGTTGCTGTTTCCCGGACCGGCAAGGTAGTCGGAACCTGTTCCACGCCTTGCGCGGACCAACGCACATGCGCTCCATTAGATTGCACCGTTGTCATTGACCATGCCCCTGTCGCTACCGCTGCTGCTGGTCGTCGTGCTGGTCGGCCTGTGCATCGGCAGCTTCCTCAATGTAGTGATCCACCGCTTGCCGAAGATGCTCGAACGCGGCTGGCGCGAAGAGTGCGCCGAGCTCTCCGGCATTGCCGCAGGGCCCGTGGAGCCTGCCTACAATCTTCTGGTGCCGCGCTCGCGCTGCCCCGCCTGCGGCCACCCGATCGGCGCGCTGGAGAACATCCCGATCGTCAGTTACCTACTGTTGAACGGCAAATGCAAGGCCTGCAAGGCGCCGATTTCGGCGCGCTATCCGCTGGTCGAGGCTTTGACCGCGGCGCTCACCGCCTGCGCGGTCATTCGCTTCGGCGCGACGCCATCGGGGCTCGCCGCGTGCGTCATGCTGTGGCTGCTGATCGCGCTCACCTTCATCGACTTCGACACCCAGCTGCTTCCCGACAACCTGACGCTGCCGTTGCTTTGGGCCGGATTGCTGGCGAATGTGCTCGGCGCGATCCCTTGGGTCAGCCTGCGTGCCGCGGTAATCGGCGCGATCGCCGGCTATATGGTGCTGTGGACGATCTACTGGTTGTTCAAGCTGATCCGCGGCAAGGAGGGCATGGGCTACGGCGATTTCAAGCTGCTGGCGGCGTTGGGCGCCTGGCTTGGCTGGCAGATGTTGCCGCTCATCGTGCTGCTGTCGTCGGTCGTCGGCGCCGCGATCGGATTGTCGTTGATGGTGTTCAAGGGCCGCGATCACCAGGTGCCGCTCGCCTTCGGCCCCTACCTCGCCATCGCCGGCGTCATTGCGCTGTTCTTCGGAAAATCGCTCGTCGCTCTGTATTTCCCCGGCTGAAAGTGGGGCTAGTCGTTGGCATGACCGGCGGTATCGGCAGCGGCAAGTCCGCGGTGAGCGACGCGTTCGCGCGTCTCGGCGTCGAGATCGTCGACGCCGACACACTGGCGCACGAGTTGTCCGCGCCGGGTGCGTCAGGATTCGACGCGATCCGCGCGACCTTCGGCGACGACGTGCTGTTGCCGTCGGGCGAACTTGATCGGGCCAAGCTGCGACGCATGGTCTTCGCCGACAACGCCGTGCGCGCCCGCCTCGAAGCTTTGCTGCACCCACTCATCGGCGCCGAGGCCAGGCGCCGCATCGGTGCCTGGCGCGGCGACTACGGGATCGTGATTGTCCCGTTGCTGCTCGAACGGGACGGCCTGCTGCCCCAAATTGATCGCGTCCTGGTGGTGGATTGTCCCGAAGCTCTGCAACTGCAGCGTGTCGTCGCCCGCAGCGGGCTACCCGAGACCGAGGTGCGCGCGATCATGGCGACCCAGTTGGACCGGACGCGCCGCCTCGCCCGCGCCGACGATGTGCTCGACAACGCCGGACCGCCGGACGCAATTGGCCCACAGGTCGCGGTGCTCGACCAGCGCTATCGGCAACTGGCAGCGCGACCGCGAACGGCGTCCTGACGTCGGTCGCCGGCTCAATCATGCTGACCCCGATCCGCGAGATGGTGCAGAATGTCGCATCTTCGAGCGTCGGCACCCTGTCGTGATCCGTTACGAACATCCGCTGAACGAACGCATCCGCACGTTGATGCGTCTGGAAGATCTGTACGGACGGGCCCTGTTCTTCGCCGGCGCCGTGGCGCCCGCCGATCACCACGCCGCGCTGCTCGCGCTCTTCGAAATCTCCGACGTTGCCGCGCGTGCGGACCTCAAGACCGACATCCTGCAAGAGCTCGAGCGCCAGCGGCAGCTGCTGGCGCCGCTGAAGGACAATCCCGCGATCGAGCGTACCACTCTTGCGGCATTGCTCTCGGAGATCGACGATGTCAGCGCGAGCCTGCTCGCGCAGACTGGCAAAGTCGGCGCACACCTGCGCGAGAACGAATGGCTGATGGCGATCAAGCAGCGCACCGGCATCCCCGGCGGCGTGTGCGAATTCGACCTGCCCGCATATCACTACTGGCTGCAACACGAACCCGCGGCGCGACAGCAGGATCTGCAGACATGGCTGGCGCCGCTGTTGCCGATTCATTCCGGCCTGTCGATCATCCTGCGCCTGCTGCGCGAGAACGGCAAGGCAAGTCGCCACACTGCGTACCACGGAGTGTTTCAGCTGATGCTGACGACCGCCAAAGTCGCACAGCTGCTTCGGCTTTCGCTGGCGCTGGACCTGCCGTGCGTTCCCGAGATCAGCGCCAACAAGTACGCCCTGAACATCCGCTTCATCGGGATCGCGGGGATGGATCGCGGTTCGGTGCACGTCGGCGATGTCGAGTTCGATCTCATGTTCTGTAATCTCTGAACCGGCGCGCCCTCCGCTTCACAAGCGCGACTGAACGACGGCGCCAGCGTCGAGCAGTCCGCGTACTTCATCTGCGCTCAAGCCGAATTCGAGCAGCACTTCGCGCGTGTGCTGGCCGAATAAGGGCGCCGGCCGCCGTATGCTTGCCGGAGTTGCCGAGAGCTTGATCGGACAGCCGATGGCGTACGTGGCGCCCGCGATGGGATGCTGGGTCTCCACGACCATGTCGCGCGCGCGAACCTGTGGATGCTCGAGCATTTCGGCGATGGTCAGGACCGGTCCTGCCGGCACGCCCACCGCGTCGAGCTCAGTCAGCCAGTACGCCGAGGGCCGCCTCTCGAAGTGGCGCGATAGCGTTTCGACCAGTGCGCCCAAGTTCGCCATGCGCGTCGCATTGTCGCGAAACCGCGGGTCGGCGAACAATTCGGGCGCGCCCAGCACTTGCGTCAGGCGCGCGTAGTTCACCTGGTTGGACGCGCCCACGGTGATCCATCCGTCGCTGGTTCGAAACGCCTGGTACGGCGCAGTAAGCGGATGCGCGGAACCCAGCGCGCCGATTTCCTTGCCGCTGCCCATCAGGATCGCGCTCTGCCAGAAGGTCTGCATGACGCCGGCTTCGAGCAGCGACGTGTCGACGATCTGGCCCTCGCCGGTGCGCAGGCGATGAACATAGGCTGCGACGATCCCCAGTGCGGCGAGGATGCCGGCGTTGATGTCGGTGACCGGTGAACCGACCTTGGTCGGCGCGCCGCCGGGTTCTCCAGTGATGCGCATCAGGCCCGAGAGCCCCTGTGCGACCAGGTCGAAGCCACCCTTGCCGGCATCGGGCCCGGTGAGACCATATCCCGATACGATGCAGTAGATGAGACCTGAATTCACGCCACGCAACACGTCGGCGCCGAGTCCGAGCTTGAGCATTGTCCCCGCGCGAAAATTCTCGATGACGACGTCGCTTCGCTCAACCATGCGCAACAGCGCCGCCTTCGCCGCCGCCTGTTTCAGATCCAGCGCAATGCCGCGCTTGTTGCGATTCATCATCATGAACGCGCTGGATTCGCCGTTGACGGTCGGCGGCGCGAAGCGGCGCGTATCGTCGCCGTCGGGAACCCGTTCGATCTTGATGACGTCGGCGCCCATGTCCGCAAGAAGCATCCCGGCCGTCGGGCCCGACATGATGTGCGCGAGTTCGAGGACCTTGAGTCCGGTGAGCGGTCCCATCAGCGGCCCTGGAACTTTGGCTTCTGCTTGGAGAGGAAAGCGCGCAAACCCTCGCGATAATCATCGGTATCGAAGCATGCGTAGCCTTCACTCCATTCCGCGGGTGAAATGTTCGGCACGGGAGCGAGATTGCGGATAAAGCGCTTGTGCCACCGCGCGACCAGCGGCGCGCCACTGGCAACGCGCTGCGCCATTGCACGCGCTTCGGTCTCGACGTCGGCATCGGCGACGACGCGGTGGATCAATCCTTTGGCGAGTGCCTCCGCGGCAGCGAAGACGCGACCCTCGAGCAGGATTTCCAGCGCAACCGCGCGGCCGACGACCGCGAGCAGACCCGCAAGCTCGCCGTAGCCCATCGTCAGTCCAAGCCGGTTGATCGGCACACCGAAGCGACTGCCCGCTCCGCAAATGCGCAAGTCGCACATCAACGCGATCTCGAGTCCTCCACCGACGCATACGCCATGGATCATCGCAATGGTCGGATGCACGCACGCGCCGATTGCTTGCATCGCGGAGTGGATCAATTCGCCGTATTCGCGGCCTTGCGCCGCGTTCGCGCGCACTTGCGGAAACTCGGAAATGTCGGCGCCGGCCGCGAACGCCGCCTCGCCAGCGCCACGCAGGATTACGCAACGCAGCTCGGTGTCCGCGGATAGTTCACGAATTCGCGCGTCGAGGTCTCGCCACGACTCCTTGGCTAGCGCATTGAGGTTGTCCGGACGATTGAGGATAACCGTGGCGATAGTGCCGTCACGCTCGACGGCGATCGTGTTAGTCATCGGATTACGGTCTCAGCGATAGAAGAAATCGACCAGGCCCATACCGGTCACCGGCACATAGGTCACGAGCAGTAGCACGGCGAGCAGCACGGCGACGAAGTAAACGTTGACCTTGGTCACCGCCCACATGTCAGCCTTGGCGATCGCGCAGCAGGTCATCAGCACGCTGGCCACCGGCGGCGTCTGCTGGCCGATCCCGAGGTTGATTGTGACGATGAGCCCGAAGTGGACCGGGTCGATGCCGACCGCGCGCACCAGGGGCATGACCACCGGCACGACCAGGATGATCGCGGCTGCCGAGTGCAGGAACACGCCGAGAATCAGGAACAGCACGTTGAGGATGGCCAGCACTGCCCACTTGTTCGATGTGAAATCGAGGATACTTTGCGCGAGCTGCTGCGGCAGATGCGTTTCCGTCAGGTACACGCCCAGCAACGCGCTCGCCGCGACCAGCAGCATGACCACTGCGGTCTGGATTCCGCCTTCGATAATCGCCGAGTGCAGCACCCTGATATTGAGCTCGCGGTAGACAACGAAGCCGATAAACAGGGCTGCAAGCACGGCAATTGCTGCGCCTTCGGTGGCAGTGACTATGCCGCCGAAGATCGTGCCCAGGATCACCACGGGTAGCAGGAATGCCCAGAGCGCTTCCCCGAAAGTCTTCCTCACGTTGCTCCAGCGAAACGCCTGCTCGACCGGGAAGTTGTAGCGCCGGGCGAACCAGTACGCAACGCCCATCAGCCCGAATCCGCCGATGATGCCAGGCACGATTCCGGACACGAAGAGCTTGACCACCGACGTCTCGGCAATGACCGCGTAGAGCAGCATCGGGATCGACGGCGGAATGATCACCGCCAGTGTCGCCGACGACGAGATCACCGCCGCCGCGAACTCCTTAGTATAGCCACGGCTTTTCATTGCGGGAATGAGGATCGAGCCCAATGCGGCAGCGTCCGCCACAGCGGACCCGGAAATCTCGGCGAAGAACAGCGACGTGCCGACGGACACCATCGCCAGCCCTCCACGAATCCAGCCGAGCAGCGCCGACGCGAACGCAATCAGGCGCCGCGAAATACCGGACGCGTTCATGATCGCGCCTGACAACACGAACAATGGAATCGCGATCAGCGGAAAACTGGTCGCGCCGTTGTACATGGTGAGCGCGACATTGGGCAGCATCGCGACGCCCTGCGCCGTGACCAGCGCCACGACCGCCACCACCCCTAACGAGATCGCAATCGGGATGTCGATGAGCACCAGCGCGAGCACGCAGCCGAATAGCACCAGTATCTGCATCGAGTGGGATGCCTAGTGCAGTTTTTCGGCGAGGTCGCTGGTCGCGACGCCCGGGAGTCCGCGCGCTTCGCGCAGCACACCGGGAAGATTCAACAGCTCGGCGATCACGAAGAGCGCGCAGCTTATTGGAAGCACCGACTGCGTCCATGCGACCGAAATCCGCGGCAGGCTGATGAGGTAATCGGTCGCAAGCACATCGAGCACTGAATAGCCGACCCAACCCAGAAGTACGAGAAAGCCGATGACGACTGTCTTGCCGAACAGGACGGCCGGGACCCGCCAAATCGGCACGAGCGAATTGACCAGGCCGGGAAACCCGATGTGCGCGCGCCGCAGGGCCGCCAGCGCAGACCCATAAAAAGTAAGCCACGCAAGCAGAATGACGGCGACCTCGTCATACCACGACAATGATCGGCCCAGCGCCCGGTAGGTGATGCCGATGGTGACCTCGACCGCGATGGCAACCATCAGCACAATGACAATGGCTTCGAGGAACTTCCCGTACCAGTTGCGCAACTGCGCCAGCGTCAACGCGTCTCCCGCAAGGACTTCGGCAGCGCCATCATTTTCCGAGCGCGATGGCCTGCTCGATCAACGCGGTGGAACCGGGCACTTCCTGGCCGAACTCCTGGTAGATCGACTTGCTGGCCGCGATGAATGCGTCCTTGTCAGCCTGGTTGACCTTCACCCCCGCCGCGACAAATTTGGCCTGCAGCTCATCGTCGTCCTTCTTGGCCTGCGCGTAGACGAAGGCCTGCGTTTCTTTTGCCGTGTCCTCGAGGATCTTGCGCACGTCGGGAGGAAGGGTCGCCCAGCGTCGCGCGCCGACCGCAACGAACGCCGGTGTATAGACATGCCCCGTCAGAGACAAGTAGGGTTGCACTTCCTGAAACTTCTGCGAATAGATCTGGGTCAACGGATTTTCCTGACCGTCCATCACGCCGGTCGAGAGAGCGGTGAAAACCTCCGACAGTTTCATCGGACTTGGATTCGCGCCGTAGGCCTGGAACATCTTCAGGCGCCACTTGCCCTCGGGCACCCGCAGTTTGA
>JBDTLK010000016.1:0-39527 GCA_039934835.1 Edaphobacterium sp. (SeqCode)
ATGTCATCGACGTCATGCCGACGATCATGGAAGCGGCCGGCATCAAGGCGCCGGCGATGGTCGATGGCATCAAGCAAAAGCCGATCGAAGGCACCAGCTTCCTCTACACCTTCGACGCGGCGAACGCGAAGGTGCCGACGCGGCACAAGACGCAGTACTTCGAGATGATGGGCCAGTGGGCGCTGTACGACGACGGCTGGCTGCTCAGCACCAAGGTCAACCGCGCACCGTGGGAGGCCTTCGGCGCCGCCAACCCCAACCCGCTGAACAATCAGGTGTTCCAGCTTTACAACCTCAAAGAGAGCTGGAACCAGGCCGACGACATCGCCGCGAAACACCCGCAGAAGGTGGCGGAGATGCGCAAGATGTTCGTCGCCGAAGCGAAGAAGTACCAGGTCTTCCCGCTCGACGCCTCGGTGGCAGCACGTATCGTCGCACCGCGGCCAAACATCACGGCCGGGCGTACCGAGTTCGTTTACACCCGACCCATGGTCGGCCTGCCGCAGGGCGATTCGCCGTTCCTGCTCAACAGCTCCTACACCATCACGGCGGACGTTGACGTGCCCACCGGCGGCGCGGAAGGCATGATGCTGACTTCGGGCGGGCGCTTCGCCGGATACGGCTTTTACCTGCTCAAGGGCAAACCAGTGTTCCTTTGGAACCTGCTTGATCTCGAACGCATCAAGTGGGAGGGCCCGGACGCACTGTCACCAGGCAGGCACTCGGTGGAATTCGACTTCAAGTACGACGGCATCGGCGTCGGCACGCTGCAATTCAATAGCTTCAGCGGCCTCGGCCGGCCTGGCGTCGGCACGCTCAGCGTGGACGGCAAGGTGGTCGCGACCAAGAAAATGGAGAAGACGCTGCCGATGATCCTGCAGTGGGACGAGAGCTTCGATATCGGGTCAGACACGCTAACGGGCGTGAACGATGCCGACTACAAGCCACCCTTTGCATTCACCGGCAAACTCAACAAGTTGACGGTCAAGGTCGATCGGCCGCAACTGTCTCCCAACGACATCAAAACGCTTGAAGCGGCGATGAAGGAAAAGGCGAAGCAGGACTGATTCGGCCACCTCGGGTGGAGTGCGGGTCGCACGAGTGCAATCGCTCGACGATCCGCCGCCCGACTCCGAGAAGAACTGGGTGCAGACGATTCCCGGCAAGGGCTGGTTCATGATCCTGCGCATTTACGGGCCGCTCGAGCCCTGGTTTAACAAGACCTGGCGGCCGGTGAGATCGAGCTGCAGTCATGACTGACCTTTGCGTGGCGTGAAGGGCGGCGGGCGCTGCGGCGCGGTAGGCTCGTTCATAGCTGAGGTTTCTGCGCCGACACCAGGCGGGCAATGATGATGGCAGGGTAGAGCTGGCCGATCAGCGCCTCGAGCGCGGCGAGCGAGCGTGCGACGTGCGTGACAGGCGTGATGTCGCCGTAACCGAGGGTCGTCAGCGTGACGAGACTGAAATATCCCCAACGGAAGAGGGACTGATCGGTTGGCAGCTGCCCAGCAAATGCCGCCACAGTGGTCGCCGCCACGATCGCGTACATCAGCGCCCAGATCAAGCCCAGCAGGAGGTATAGCGCGATCGCGCCGAACAATCGGTCTCCGACGGCTCGGCGTGAGGCGAAAACATTTATCGCGATGGCGATCGCCAAAACGATTAACGCGACAAGCAGAAGCGCGTCGTGCCAAGGAACAAGTGCTCGTGCAGGCAACACGCCGTCCAGCAAGCGGGCGAGTATTGCCACTGCCGAAAGCGCGGCCAGCAAGAACACGATACGCCGATGTTCAACGATGGCGGTGAGGCCGCACACGAGGACGAGCGTCAGGAGAATCTTGCTCGCCAGCGTGATGTCGGCCTCGGCGCGGGCGATCACCGGCAGCACGAAAATGCCGAACCCCAGCAGCGCGAGGAGGCCGGCCATCCCTACGTTGCGCAATCGCCCAAGCCAACTGCCCTGCAATCGGCCGAGCGACGTTTGCGCAGACGCGATGCTTGCCACTTGCGGGTGCGACACAGCGTTCTCCTCGGCGCTCACGACTTTTCGATTATCGGAGCTGGGCCTGATCCGTGCTAGTACCAAGGTCGTACCATCCATCGGAGCTTGACAAAAACGTGACAAACCCAGCGGTCATCTGCGTGGAGCGAACCAACCATCTACGAACTCCAAAGGGGGCATTGACCGGCGACGGTGCTTGTGCGTGCCCGATTACGGGGTGATAGGATCCGGCATGGCTTCTACCGCCGGCTCCCAGAATGTCCAGCGCGAAGATTTCTGGGCGCAACCAGAAGTCGAAGTCGTGATCGAGATTCCGCGCGGCAGTTTTCTGAAACGTGGGTCAACCGGTCACGTCGATTTTGTCTCGCCGTTGCCCTGTCCATTCAACTATGGCTCGGTGCCCACTTACTTAGGGCTCGAAGGCGACTTGCTGGACGCGGTCGTGCTCGGACCGCGACTTCCTGTAGGAGCGCGACTGAAGGTTCGGGTGTGGGGAGCAGTCATCCTAATGGACCGCGGCATGGCCGACGACAAGCTGATCTGCAGCCTCAGCCCGGTCGGCGCACGCAAGCGGCAGCAGATACTTCGATTCTTCCGCTTCTACGCAAAGTGCAAGGCGCTGCTGAACTTGTGGCGTCACCGTCCCGGGCGCAACGCCTGCGACGGTTGGTGTGAGGCCGGCGAGGCACTCGGTCGCGCCCGACCACGAGAGATTGCGTGGCAGGGTCCGTCCGTCGAGTTTTGAATGGGGCGCCTATCGCGTCACTTTGAGGGCGGCTGCTTGGCTAGCAGCTCTTTGAGATTCGCAAACGGAGCGTAGGTTGACGCGCGGCCGACGGCGGGAGCCCTGCTGCCGCTCTCGGTCGCTTCCAGCCGTCGCTGGTGTTCATTGTCGTGACAGTACAAGCACAGCAGTTCCCAGTTGCTGCCATCGGGCGGGTTGTTGTCGTGATTGTGGTCTCGATGGTGGACGGTCAGTTCGCGCACGTTGGCACGCGTGAATTCGCGGCCGCAGCGACCACAAATCCACGGGTAGATCTTCAACGCCTGTGCCCTATAGCCAGAATCGCGCTTTTCGGCAGCGCGGCGGGCGTCGGCGATGACGCGGTCCAGTTTCCCGGGGTCACTCGTGCTCATGCAACTGCCTGCAATCTGTGGAGTAGTGGAAGCGTCCCGTCGTCTCGATCCGCCGCTCAGAAGCGCTCCACCCAAGGTCTCAATTCGATCTCCCAAGTCCAAGCGCTGCGGGGCTGGTGAAGAATGCTGAGGTAGGTGAGCGCGATCGCGTCGGGATCAAGCAGCGCGTCGGGTTTGTCTGGGTCGTCGCCACGTCCAGCGCCACGGATTCCGCCGTCGATGACGAAGTGCGCGACGTGGATCCCCTGCGGCGATAGTTCTCGGGCCAGGCTTTGAGCGAGTCCGCGCAACGCGAACTTGCCCATTGCAAAGGGCGCCGACTGCGCATAGCCCTTTACGCTCGCCGAAGCCCCGGTAAACAGAATCGCGCCGTGCCGCTTTGGCAACATCCGGGCTGCGGCTTGCTGGGCGACGAGAAATGCCCCGAATGCGGTGACCTGCAGTGCACGTTGAAGCTCGGCAGGAACAATCTGGACGAACGGTCCGCTCGCGCGCGCGCTGGCGTTATAGATGACCACATCCGGTGCACCGTGCTCGCGTTCGATGTCAGCGAACAATCGCTGCACTTGCGCCTCGTCCTGAGCGTCACACGTGAAGGCGCGGGCACCTGTTTCGGCGCACAACGAAGCCAGCTTTGCGGTGTTACGCGCGGCGATGGCGACGGTGAGGCCCTCTTGCCTGAGCAGCCGCGTCAGCGACGCGCTCAGTCCTTGCCCCGCGCCTACGATAAGCGCGGATGTGTACGCAGGCAATGCCACAATCCTCTCCCATATCCCGCCGAACCTGTTGCAGTGTCCGGGTCCGCAGACGATGCTACATGGCTAAGCGTTCCGGCACCATGGTCTGTGGTCTTGTGCGTAGGGTCGGACGTTGCGGGCGAGCCTCTGCTTTGGGCAGGAGGCAACAACCTTACCCGGCAATACCCAATACGCCAGCGTGGGTCATTTTTACTCCGAAGAAATCAAGCCACAAGTGGGTCAGAATCAAGTGGGTCAGAATTCAACCGACGTCGACAGTTGCGGTGGCCGCGAGCGGATGTACCGCCATGCGTGCCGGCGATAGTCTGTCCTACATGGGAATCATCCGAAGTCCGATAGTCGAGACGGGCGGAAAGGATGCAGAGTTCAATCTCCTAGCCACCAAACAGGAGTGTTCCGTGAACAAGGACCAGGTTAAAGGCCGCGTCGAAGAAGCGAAGGGCAAAGCGAAGGAGGTCGCGGGCAAAGTCGTTGGCAATAAGAAACTCGAAGTCGAGGGCGATGCCAATCAGGTCGCAGGCAAGGTGCAGAAAACCTACGGCGACGCGAAGGCCGACGCAAAGAAGACGAAGTAGCAAACAGGCCGAGCCGTCCAGCGGCCCGGCCTTCAGTCCCATCTACGGCGATTAGCGGCGACAAAATCGCTTGATCGCACCGCTTCGCCGTAGCGCCCGCCATCCGGCGGATGAACACCGCAAATAACTTCTGGATCGCCCGGCGCCCGCGTGGTGCCGCGGCCTGCGTTTCCCCCACGATCGCAACTTGAAGCGCGGTCGCTGCACGGGCCAGCGCAATCGTGGCGAAACGTCACACCGACGCCTATTGGCATAGTCGTTGCTGATGCAAAGTCGCCGGCCGGGCGCTGGAGCGGACCGCTGGCGGCTGCACGGGCGGCAAAATGCCGCCCAGCGACGTGATGAGCGGCTACCGTCCGGCGCCGATTGTGAACGTTTTGTGGATGACAAAACGAATCCCGCGCACCGCCTGACTCGTAGCGGCAGACGCTCCCGACATATTGCGGCACATGTCGCCGGCGATGCGTTGAACCGACGTCACGGTGCCGTTCGCCGGCTCTCCACGTTGCCGGTCGTTTCATACGAGAATCCGGCGCCTGAGACCGTTCATCCGCTTATCCCCACAGACCTACAGACCGGCATATGTCTTGCAAGATGAAGGGTGCTCCAAGGTTGGTGTCCTGGGCCCGGACGGAGAAATGGCGAAGGGGTCGGCGCAGCAAAATGTGACCTACAACTTGCGATGACAAAGAATCGGACCACCGGGATATCGATATGAAAACCACCGCGAACACCAAGTCAGCTTTTCTCGCGCGATCGCCTCGGAAGGCGCGCGGCTTCACCCTGGTCGAGCTGCTGGCGACGCTGACGGTGCTGGTGATCCTGACCAGTCTCGCCGCCGCGTCGATGAGCTCGACGGTCAGCAACAACCGCATCTACGCGACGCAAACCGAACTGGCGGCGTCGCTGGCCCTGGCCCGCAGCGAAGCTGCACGGCGCGGCGTGCCGGTCATGCTCAGCGCCACCAACGCCACGAGTTCGAATGCGTTCGGTGGCGGCTGGCAGGTGTGGGTCGATACCAATGGCAACGGCAGCATCGACAGCGGCGAACCCGTCCTGCGCCTGCACGACGCACTGCCCTCGAGCATTGTCGTCGGCGACGGTGCGACGACCACCGTCGGCTTCACCCCAATGGGGTTCCTGAGCCAGGCGGGTGCGGTCGACATCAAGATCTGCGCCGCCGACGGTTCCGTGCGCGGCTACGCCATTTCGATCCAGCCCAACGGCATGGCCGACGTCGCCGACGTCGCCGCCCACGTCGCCCCCTGCAACTGATCATGAACCGGAACGCGCAGCGCGGCAGCGGCCTGATCGAGTCGTTGATCTCGATCATGGTAGTGTCGATCGGCTTTCTCGGTTTTGCCGGGCTGCAACTCAACGGGCTGGCCGCAGCGAACGATTCGCTGTTTCGCAGCAAGGCCGTCTACCTGTCGTATCAGCTCGCCGACCGCGTACGCGCCAACCTGCCGGCAGCGAATACTGGCGCTTACGACAACTTCTCGACCCAGAATATACCCAGCCCCGGCTGCTACATCAGCGTCAATTGCACCGCGGCACAGGTGGCGACCAACGACTTTGCCGAATGGCTTACCGAAGTGAAGTCGCCGACCGTCCTTCCCAGTGGCGCGGGCGTCATCTGCTTGACCAGTACGCCGGACGTCGGCGATCCCGCCAGCCCGGGATGCGATGGCCAAGGCAACATCCTCGCCATCAAGCTTTGGTGGAACGAAAAAGGCGACCAACACCGCTTCGTCACCACGTTCCGGCCATGAGCGCGAAGGGCCGCCCCAAGCGCGAATACCGAAGCGCGCAGCGCGAAGGTACTCCAATGAGCTTGCGACCATACCGTGGGATGGGGCTCGTCGAGCTGCTGGTGTGGACTGCCATCAGCCTGCTCGTCACCACGGTCATCGGCACCGTCTACGTCAACAGCAAGCAGGTGACGCAGGTCAACGACACGATTTCACGCCTGCAGGAAAGCGGCCGCTTCGTCATCCACCTGCTCGATCGCGACCTGCGCATGGCGGGCTTTCGCGGCTGCAACGGCGCCAGCGTGACGCCGCTGAACCTGCTCAGCTCGACGGCGTACCAGTACAAGTTCGGCGAAGGCATCGAAGGTTTTTACGGCAACTCCGGCGCCTGGCAACCGAGCCTTGATTCGAGCATCAGTGCGCTCACACCGGCGCCCTCGGTCAACACCGACGTCGTCACCATCCGCCATATCGACGGGTCGGGCATGCCGCTGACCGCGCGCATGACCAGTCAGACCGACGACATCACGGTAGCCGCCGGAAGCACGCTCTCGTCCGGCGACATGCTGCTCGTCGCCGATTGCACGGCCGCGGCGATTTTCAACGCCAGCGGCTACAACGCCGGTACCGGCGTCATCAGTCACGCGACCGGCGGGTCGCCTGGCAACACCAGCGTCGACCTGGGCAGCAGCTTCGGCACCGATGCGTCGGTGTATCGGCTGGTGACGCGAACCTATTACGTCGGGGCCAGCACCAAGCGGGCGGGGACGAAGTCGCTGTGGGCCTACAGCGTGCCCGCCTACGACGGCCAGGCGCAACCCGAAGAAATGGTCGAAGGCATCGAGAATTTTTCGCTGCTCTTCGGCGAGGATCTCGATGGAGATCACGCCGCCAACCGTTATACCGCGGCAAGCGGGGTCACCACCTGGGGCAATATCGTCAGCGTGCAGGCGCAGGTTCTGCTGGCCACGGTGCGCGACAACGTAGCGACCTCGCCGCAGCCGTACGCCTTTCCGCCGACGGCTGCCGCCGTCACGCCCACCGACAAGAAGATGCGCACATCGCTGTCGTCAGTGATCGCCGTGCGCAACCGGGTGCCCTGATGTGGTCGCGCGCACAAGTCTCCCGCTCACGCGTCCGGCAATCCGGCATGTCGCTGTTTCCGGCGCTGATGTTCCTGCTCGTCCTGTCGGTGCTCGGGGTGTCCGCGCTCAACAGCTCGTTGATGCAGGAGAAGATGGTGTCGAATACCAAGGACGCCAATCTCGCGTTCCAGGCCGCGGAAGCGGGGCTGCGCGATGCCGAAGCCGACATCGCACGCAACATCAGCACCAATACCGTCTTCACTTCGGCCTGCGTCGCAGGACTGTGTACCCCGCCTTCGACCTGGGCCTCGCCTTCATCGGCGGACATTTCCAAGGTCATCGACTGGACCAACTCCGGTCTCACGCGCAGTTACGGCGGGCAGACCGCGGTGCCGGCGCTGCCCAACGTGGCCGCGCAACCGAAGTACGTGATCGAAAGGCTTTCGCCGCCACCCGGGCTGCCGGTGGGGCCGGGCGGAAGCGTTGGATTGGGCTGTGGGGCGGCGTGCGTGCACTCGGGCGGCTTCGCCTATCGCCTCACCGTCCTGGCGACGGGCGCACGTCCGGAAACCAGAGTCGTACTGCAATCAACGTACATCGTGAGGGAACCATGAACGCGTTCAAACGAGCACTCGCCTTCGCGATTGCGATGCTGCTCGCGGGGCCTGCGCCGGCGGCATTGCTGTCGATCGCGCAGTATCCGCTGTTCCTCACGCACCGCACGCTGCCCAACGTGCTGGTGATCTACGACAACTCCGAGTCGATGGACGGCACTATGGCCGGCAAGCTCATCGCCGGCGACGATCCGACCACGCGCGGCAACATCGCGCGCGGCGTGATCCGCAACACCATCACCAACTTCTCGGGCCAGTTCAACTGGGGCCTCGAATCGTTCGCGATCGGCGGCCCGGGCCTCTACTCCACGTATCCGTACTGGCTGGGCAACGACACGACGATGGTGTTCACCGACGATTGCGTGAGCGGCGTTTCGGCCTCTAATGGCGGTTTGCGCTGCATCGACAATCCGCAGTGGGGCGGCGGCGCTACCGGCGATCGCTACGTGACCTACGATCGGGCCAGCGACGACCCCGACATCAACGACGTGCTCTACATCGGTTATTTCGGCACCGGCGCGTGGGCGACCACCGCCGGCGGCGGCGGCTACCATTTCTACTTCAATCACGCTCCAGGCCCCGCGTTCGAAGCGAACATGTACAACTACTGGACGGACCTGAGCTTCACGCCGACCGACGCCGGTTACATCCCCTACAACCCGCCGATCTCGCGCCAGCTCTACGCGTATCGTGCCTGGGGCTTCTACGCCGGTGTCAACGGCCAGGGCGTGGTCAACGAACCGATCCTGCCGCCGAGTTCGCCGGGTCACCTCGCCAACCTCCAGGCACTGCTCGCCACTGAAACCATGTATGGCGGGGAAATCAAGAACGCTGCGGTGTTCACTCCGCTCGCCGGCAGCATGCTGACCGCCAACCAGTACTTCACCGGCGGTTCCACGCCGATCACCTTGTCGTGCCAGAAGAGCTTCATCATGCTCGCCACCGACGGCAACCCTACGTCCGACTGGTGGGGCAACATGTATCCGTTGGACCAACAGGTGAACTCTTACAATTCGGGCACAAGCACGTGGACGTTCTCACCGGCCGCCAATGACGTCATCGGCCAGATCGGCTCGTTGCGCAACGTCACAGTCGGCGGCTACGCGCACGACATCCAGACCTACGTGGTGGGCATGGGCGACACCGTCGCCAACCCGAGCTCGGTGGCGGCGATGAACAAGTTCGCCAGCACCGGCGGCACCAACGTCGCCTACCTTGCGCAGGACTCCACGTCGCTGGCCGCAGCGTTCCAGGCGATCGCCGTCGACATCGAATCCAAGACCGCCGCCGCGTCCGCCGTCTCGCTCAACACCGGATCGTGGGGGACCGGCACCAACCTCTATCAGGCGCGCTTCAACAGCGGCGACTGGTCCGGCCAGCTGATCGCCTATCTGATCAATGCCGACGGGTCGATCGGCGCGCAGCAGTGGGACTCCGGACAGGTCATCAATACCCAGAACTGGGACAGCGGCCGCACCATCCTGACCTACAAGCCCTCCGCGGCGCTGGGCTCGCGTGGCATTCCCTTTCGCTGGCCAACAAGCTATCCGGGCACGCCCGCCGCCACCGAGATGGACCTAGTGCAGGCGGCGCTGCTCAACGCTCCCGGCGCGACTTCCGGCGGCGGCATGATGAACGTCGCGCTGTCGATCAGCGGCGCGTCGGCGACGGCGTCGACCTTTTACAACTCTTCGTACGGACCGGGCGGCGCCATCAATGGCGATCGCAGCGGCGCCAACTGGGGCAGTGGCGGCGGCTGGAACAGCGCCAACTATGGATCCTTCCCGGAGTGGCTGCAGATCAATTTCAACGGCACCAAGAGCATCACCCAGGCGATCGTGTATTCGGTGCAGGATCAGTATTGGGCTCCCTCGGAACCGACCGACACGATGACGTTCAGCCAGTACGGCACCGTCAGTTTCTCCGTGCAGGGTTGGGATGGCAGCGGCTGGGTCACACTGGCGACGGTCGTCGGCAACAACCTGGTCAAGAAGACGCTCAACTTCGCCGCGTTCAACACCGATCGCATACGCGTCAACATCACTGCCGGCGTCGACGGTTATGCGCGCCTGACCGAAGTCGAGGCATTCGGCGTCGCCGTTGCCGGTGGTGAGGACGGCTTCGGGCCGCAACGCGTGCAATGGCTGCGCGGCAACGCGGCGAACGAAGGCACAACCTGCGGCACCTGCACGCCGTCGTTCCGCAGCCGCCCCACGAGCAAGCTCGGCGACATCATCCACTCGGCGCCGAGTTACATCGCGGCGCCGGGATCGGGCTATCCGGACAGCATGGAGAGCGGCACCTACAGCGGTTTCGCGGCCGCATATGCGAGTCGCGCGGCGATGATCTATGTCGGCGCCAACGACGGGATGCTGCACGGCTTCTCGGCAACGACTGGCCGCGAAGTGCTCGCCTACGTGCCGACACCGGTATACAAGAATCTCAGCATGCTGGCTGCGTCGAGCCTGTCGTCGGTGGCGGGCGAACCGGTCGCCCACCACTACCAGGTCGACGCGTCGCCGACGATTAGCGATGTCTACTACGGCGGGTCGTGGCACACGTTGCTCGCCGGCGGCATGGGCGCGGGCGGGCAGGGCGTGTTCGCGTTGGACGTGACCGACCCGTCGACCTTTACGCAGGCCAATGCCAGATCGATCGTGCGCTGGGAATTCACCGACGCCAACGATGTCGACATGGGCTACGTGTTCGCGCAGCCGCTGATGGTGAAGACCAACAACGGGCGCTGGTCGGTGCTGGTCGGCAACGGCTACAACAATGCCGAGGACGACGGCAACCTCTCCAGCAGCGGTCACGCAGTCCTATACGTGCTCGATGCGGAGAGCGGCGTGGTGCGCGCGAAAATCGACACGGGCTCGGGAACCGCGGCGACGCCTAACGGCCTGTCGGGTCCGATCGGCGTCGACACCAATGGCGACGGCATCGTCGACACGGTGTATGCCGGCGACCTGTACGGCAACCTGTGGAAGTTCGATCTGTCCGGGTCGAGTCCCGGCGCCTGGAACGTTGCCTTGGGCGGTGTGCCGTTGTTCACCACGCCCGGGCAGCCGATCACGGTGCGTCCCGACGTCACCCGCTTCACCACCGGCGGCTATCTGGTCACCTTCGGCACCGGCCGTTATATCGACGTCAGCGACGGCACGTCGGTCGACGGGCAATCGTTTTACGGTATCCGTGATACGGGCTCGGCGGCGGGCGGCCTGGCCAACCTCGTCCGGCAGAGCATCGTCAGCAGCAGTGCGACGGGCCACGATGGCAATACCTATCGCCTGAGCACGCATGCCGTGGGGCCGGCGACGCTCGATGCGGCGCTAGCCGGCGACAACGCCATCTCGGCGGCGTCGTACAACTCGGGCAAGAAGGGCTGGTACATCAACATGCCCGCGTCCGGAGAGCGCATCGTGAGCGACGCCAACATTCGCGCCGGCCGCGTGGTCTTCAACACGCTGATTCCGAATTCCGACCCCTGCGGTTTCGGCGGTACGGGCTGGGTGATGGAAGTCGACGTCATGACCGGCAATCGCAACGACACGCCGACCTTCGACACCAACGACGACAAGGCGATTTCGTCGGCGGACCTCGATCTCAACGGCACCAATGACAACGCCAGTGGTCGCGCCGTCACCAGCATTCCGGCCGCCGCCGGTTTCCTGCGCGCGCCGCCGCGCACGGGTCAGCCGCCGTTCGAGAACAAGTACGTCAACACGTCGTCTGGCTCGGTGACTGTTATTGGCGAGACCGCGGGCATGGGCAGCCAGGGCCGCGCTTCGTGGCGGCAACTGCAATGAAAGGTGGATTCATGATTCGCAAATTGCTCGTCCTGGCGCTCGGCGCGATCGTGCTTCCGGTGCATTCCATGACCGCCAGTGTGACGACCCCGCAGGTGCCGGTAAACACGTCGAACGTACCCACCGGCGCGACCGCGTCGAAATCCGCGCCGGGTGCGCCGGCAGCATCCGCGCCAGATGCGCGCGCGGGCGCTGCGGGCGCCAAGGTGGTCATGCCCAGTACCGCGGGCCTGACTCAGCCTGCCGCGGTGCTTGCGGCGCCGGGTGTTCCTGCGCGCGCGAATTTTGCCGCGAGTTCCCGCTCCGGCGGCGCGAAAGTCTCGGCAAAGCCGTTCATGCCAGGCGTCGGCGCGCAGGACGGGACCGTGCAAGCGCCTCCGGCCAAGCTCGCCCCGGCAGCCATCGCCAACGACAGCGCGGGCATGCGCCGCGGCACGCTCCAGGCGGTGAATCCCGGCGCAGGAACGTTCAGCGTCTACGGCCAGAAGCTCAACTTCAACGCGCAGCGAGTGCGCGTGTTCAATCGTGATGGCAAACCCGGCAGTATCTTCAATCTGAAAAGCGGCACCAATGTTCGCTTCACGCTCGATGCCACCGATCCGCTGCGCCGCCGCGTCGCGGTCATCTACGTCGACTGATCGTGGCCACTCCCATGCGCCAGCGCGGCTTTACCATGATCGAAGTCATGATCGTGTGCGCGATCGTCGCGATTCTCGCGGCAGTCGCCTATCCGAGCTACTTAAGCTCCGTGCAAAAGGGACGCCGCACCGACGCCAAGTCGGCGTTGCTCGGCGCGGCCGGGCAGCTGGAACGCTATTTCACCGAACGCAGCACGTACTCGACCGCGACCTTGGGTAGCGGCGGCATCGCGCCCGGCACCAGCCTCAACGGCTACTACACATTGACGCTGACCTTTCCCTCGGGCCGGCTGTATCTGCTGAGCGCGGTACCCGCCGGAATCCACGCCGGCGATCCCTGCGGTACGTTTACCTACGACGACCAGGGCGCCAAGGCCGTCACCGGCGGCACGATGTCGGCGACCGATTGCTGGTAGTTTGTCGGCGGCGGCTCGCCGCCAGCGCTGCTGCCGATCGTTCGCAGGGCAGCGGCTGATCTCGACACGCCGGTGAAGAGCGCGGTAACCTCGCGCTTCATGAAGGTCACGGCAATTCCCTCCAATCCGGTGCGCGCGCGCCTGCTCGCCGGCGGCAACGCCTTCGGTGTCATGGCCTTCGATTTCTTCACGCCCGGCCTTGCACCGGTGCTCGCCGAAGCCGGCGCCGAGTTCGTGCTGCTCGACATGGAGCACAGCGGCGTATCCATCGACACCATCAAGGCGCAGATTGCATTCGCGCACGGCGCCGGCATCGTGCCGATGGTGCGCGTGCCGTCGTGCGTGTATCACCTGATCGCGCCGGTGCTCGACGCGGGCGCCCTCGGCATCATGGTGCCGATGATGGAGACGCGAGCGCAGGCGGAGGAGCTGGCGGCGGCTTGCCGCTATCGTCCCGAGGGTCGGCGCGGGCTCGCTTTCGGCGTCGCGCACGACCGCTATACGGCAGGCGCTGCGGCACCGAAGATGCGTGCCGCCAACGCTGCGATCCTCACGATCGCTCTGATCGAATCGGCGCGTGGCGTCGACAACGCGGCGGACATTCTCGGCACGCCGGGCATCGATATCGGCTGGCTCGGCCACTTCGATCTCTCCGACAGCCTCGGTTGCCCGGAGGCATTCGACGATCCGCGCTACCGCGCCGCCGAGGGACGCCTGCTTGCAGCAGCGAACGCGGCGCAAAAGCCACTCGGCTGGCTGGTGTCGACCGGCGAGGCCGCGCGCGCGGCGCTGGCGCGCGGTTATCGCTGCATCTGCATCGGGCACGAAGTTGCCGTGCTCAGACAGGCCCTGGCGCGTGAATTTGCCGCCGCGCGCCAAGCCTCCGCAGCGGTGGCGACCGGCAGTGCAGGGAAGACGAAAGTCACGAAGAACGCCTGAGCCACGCGCGCAAACGCGGCCCGTAGACGTTTTCGATCAGCCCGGCGAAGATCAGCAGGGCCCCGAGCATCTGCATCGGCGCGAGCGTTTCGCCGAGCAACAGCACGCCGCTGATGACTCCCGACACCGGGATCAGCAAAGCGAAAGGCGAGATCAGCGCGGTGGGATAGCGGTGCATCAGGCCCGCCCACGAACCGAATCCGAACAGCGTCGCGCCCCAGGCCATGAACAGCACGCACGCCCAGGCCAACGCGCTGGCGGTACCCACCGCATGCCACGCCGCCGGACCACTTTCGAACAGCCATGACAGCACCGCCAGCGGCAGCGGAGGCACCAGCGCCGACCACACCACGAGCGCGAACATGTCTGCCTGATGCGCTCCCGCCGCACGCTTGGCGATGATGTTGCCGACTGCCCACGCGAACGCCGCGCCGACAACGAGCGCGAATCCGACAAGGGTCGCGCCGACACCGGCGTCGACCTTGTGAATCGCGAGCAGCGCCAACCCTATCGTGGCGAAGGCGGCGCCGATCAGGTTGTGGCGCTGCAAATGGTCGCCGAGCAGCCAGATGCCCAGCCCGATGGTGAAGAACACTTGTACCTGGATCACCAACGTCGCGAGGCCCGCGGGCATGCCCAGGCTCATGCCCAGGAACAACAGGCCGAACTGAAACACGCCGATCGCCAGCCCGTAACCGGCGATGAACGTCCACGGAATGCGCGGCCGCCTGATGAAGAACACCAGCGGAAAGGCAGCGAAGAAAAAGCGCAGTCCGCAGAGCGCAAACGGCGGCATCTCGCGCAGTCCCACTTTCATCGGCACGAATGAAAAGCCGAACAGCGTGACGACAAACAGGGTCAGCGCCAGATCGCGCGGCGCAAGTTGCGTCTTCACGGGAGCCTCGGTTCGGGCCGTCAGGGCTGCAGCTCGACGATGCGCCGCGTCTGCAGCGACTCGCGCAGGGCAGTCGCGATGCGCGTGGCTTCGGTCGCGTCGTGCAGCGTCAGCGCCGGCGGGCGATTGTCGAGCACGCAATCGACGAAGTGCAGCGTCTCGCGCAGGAAGGCCTCCTCGAAGCGCTCGTAGAACGTCGGCGTGCATTCGTTGCGCACGCCATGCGCGTCGGCGATGTCGAGGCGGTTCAGGCGCGGATTCTGGCCGACCGTCAGCCGGCCGCTGGTGCCGAAGATTTCGGTCGAGGTTTCGTGGCCGTGCGCCATCGTTCGCGACGCGTAGAAGCACGCCATCTTGCCGTCGGCGAATTCGCAGGTCGCCACGCCGTTGTCGACATCGCCGAATTCGCGCAGTCCTTCATGGATCGCGACGACGCCGGTGGCGAACACCCGCAGCGGACGCGGATTGCCGAGCAGCCAGCGCGCAAGGTCGATGTCGTGCACGGTGCAATCGAGGAAGATACCGCCGCTGGTCGGCGCGAAGCGCACGAAGAAGCCGGACGGATCGTTCATGTCGAGGTTCTGTGAGCGCACCAGGAACGGCGTGCCGATGCTGCCCGCCTGGATCTTGTCGTAGGCGTCGCGATAGCTCGGATCGAAACGCCGCCCGTAACCGACCATGACCTTGAGCTGCGGCTGCTTCGCCGCTTCGGCAACGACACGATGGCAATCGGCGAGGTCGAGCGACAGCGGCTTCTCGCAGAACACGTGCTTGCCCGCGTGCAGCGCCGCGATGATCTGCTCGGCGTGCAGCGAAGTGGGGGTGACCAGGAAGACCGCATCGACGTTCTTGTCGGCGAGCAACTGCGGCAGGTCGTGATGCAGGCGCGAGACGCCGAGTCGGTCCGTGGCCCACTCCAGCTCCTCGGCGATCGGACTGCACGCTGCGACCAGTTCAGCGCGCGGCACGCGCTGCGCGAGGTTTTCGGCGTGGCGCCGGCCAAGGCGGCCGAGGCCGGCGATGCCGACGCGCAGCGTCGCGCTCACAGCTCGATCATGCGCTTCTCGCGCCACGAACGGGTCGCAGCGTCGGCGAGTTCCAGCGCCTTGACGCCGTCGGCGATGCCGGTGTTCACCGGTTTTCCGGCTTCGATCGCGTCAAAAAAATGCGCCATTTCGTGGGCGTACGCAACGCGGTAGCGCTCGAGGAAGAAGTGCTCGGGCTTGTCCTGACTGACGGCCACGTCGGTCCAAGCGACGACTTCGGTGGGCTTGTGATTGCCGGCCTGGAGCATGCCTTTGCTGCCCAGTACTTCGAAGCGCTGGTCGTAGCCGTATGCGGCGCGCCGGCTGGTGCTGATCTGCGCGATGCGCTGGCGACGGGTGCGGATGGTCACCGCGGTCGAGTCGATATCGCCGGCGCCGCCGATGGCCGGATCGGTGAGGCAGCTGCCGGTGGCGTAGATGCTTGCCGCCTCGTCGTCGAGAATCCAGCGGAAGATATCGAAGTCGTGGATAAGCATATCCTTGAAGATTCCGCCCGAGTGGCCGATGTAATCAATCGGCGGCGCACCGGGGTCGCGGCTGGTCACGATGAGCATTTCCGGCTCGCCGATCTCGCCGGCGACCAGACGCGCCTTGAGCGCCGCGAAGGTCGGATCGTAACGGCGCTGGAATCCGATCAGGCAGGTGACCCCGGCGCGCGCGACGGCCTGCGCGCAGGCGCGCGCGCGCAGGATGTCGAGATCGACCGGCTTTTCGCAGAAGATCTGCTTGCCCGCCGCCGCGGCGCGCAAAATGAGGTCGGCGTGCGTGTCGGTGGAGGAGCAGATGATGACCGCGCGAATCGCCTCGTCGGCGAGCGCGGCTTCCGCGGTACGCACCTCGGCGCGATGGCGCGCCGCGACGTCGACCGCGGCCGCGCGGTTGACGTCGATGATGTACTTGAGCTTGACGCCCGGCAGCCGCGACAGATTGCCAGCGTGAATCTGGCCGATGCGGCCGGCGCCGAACAGTGCAACTTCCATCATCTCGATCTCCCTGATTCCAAATGAGTGTGACGGCTTTGGGTGCGTCAAATAAGCCGTGCGGGCACGGCCGCCGTTCGCGCTCGATTCAGCGCTTGAGCATCCATTCGTGCGCGGGGTCGTTCTTGAAGTACCACTCGCGCTTCGGTCCCGCCATCACGTTCAGATAGTACGACTTGTAGCCGTACGGCACGACCACCGGATGGTAGCCGCGCGGCACCATCACCACGTCGTGATTCTCGACCGCGAGCGACTCGTCGATCGAGCGATCGTCGGTGTAGACGCGCTGAAAAGCGAAACCCTGCGCCGGCTCGAGCCGATGGTAGTAGGTCTCCTCTAGGGAACTCTCTGCCGGGGAGTTGTCGGTGTCGTGCTTGTGCGGCGGATAGCTCGACGAGTGCCCGCTGGGCGTGATCACTTCGACGACGAGCAGGTGTTCGGCCGGCTCGGCCTGCGGCAGGATGTCGCACACGAAGCGCTGGTTCGCGCCTTCGCCGCGCGCGAAGCGCTGCATCGACGCGGGCTCGATCAGGCGTGCCGGCAACCTGCCACCGCCCGGTGCGCTGGCCACGCCGATTTCCGCGACAGTGTGCGCGATGACGCTCGCGTGGTCGCCGCGCGGCAGGTACACGGCGTACGGTGCGCGGTCCTCGAACACGCTGGCGCGCCCGCCGATGTCGCGCCACGTCTGCTCGCCGGCGCTCACCGTGACCATCCCGGAAAGCACGACGATGCACAATTCGTCGGTCGACGAAGCGGCAAGCGCCAACGATTCGTTGGGGCGCATGCGGTACGCGGCGAACCCAACGTAGCGCCATCCCGCCGATTGCGGCGTGACCTTGACGATTTCCTGGCTCTCGACGGCAGCCTTCACCAGCAGCTTCATGCCGCGGCCTCCGTGACCGAGCCTTCGATCGCATTTACCAGATCGCGCAAGTGCCGGTAGCCCATTTCGGCGTACCGATAGCTCGGAGCGACCACCGGATCCTGTTCCGCTTCGACCACCAGCCAGCCAGAATAGGCGTTGTCGTAGAGCAGTTGCAGCAGCGGCGCGAACGCGATTGCGCCGTCGCCGGGGACCGTGAATGCGCCGTTGATGACTGCCTGGAGAAAGCTCCAGTTGCCATTGCGCGCCAGGCGGATCACCTGCGGGCGCACGTCCTTGCAATGCACATGGCACACGCGCCTGACGTGCTTGGCGAGCATCGCGGCGGCGTCGCCACCGGCGAAGGTCATGTGCCCGCTGTCGAAAAGCAGGCCGACCTCGTCGCCGACCAGCGCCATCAGACGGTCGACGTCGTCCGGAATTTCGACGTAGGCGCCCATGTGATGGTGATACGCGACGCGCACGCCGTGCGTAAGGGTATGGCGCGCGAAGGCGGTGAGCCGATCGGCGTAGCCCTGCCATTGCTCGTTGGTATAGAAGCGTGGGCGCTGGTACAGCGGCGCACTCGCGCCCTGGATGCTGTCGGCGACTTCACCATAGACCATCACCTTCGCGCCGTTATCCGCGAGCAACTTCAGGTGCGGCCCCACGGCGACAATTTCCTCTTCCACCGAGCGGCGTGCGAGGCGGCCCGAATACCATCCCGACACGAGTTCGAGCTCGTGGCTGGACAGCACGTTGCGCAGCGCCGCCGACTCGCGCGGAAACTTGTTGCCCAGTTCAAAGCCCTGGTAGCCGATCGCCTTGCCTTCGGCGAGCGCAACCTCGAGCGGCGTTTCGCCGCCGAGCGACGGCAGGTCGTCGTTGCTCCACGAAATGGGATTGATGCCTATCTTCACCTCAAAGCGTCGGGTCATGGCACCTGCCTGCGTTTGTTCTCGACATATTGCGCGCGCGCCGCGGTAACCGCGCCGAGCGCGGAGACTTCCGGCACGGCCACCTCCCACCACCAGCCGCCCTCCGTGGTCGTGCGCGCGGGATCGGTCTCGATGCAGATCACGTAGGTGCGCCGCGCCGCGCGGGCGCGCTGCATCGCGGCCTCGAGTTCGGGAATCGTCTTCACGTTCTCTGCGGTTGCGCCCAGCGACGCCGCGTGCGCGGCGAAGTCGATCCTGGGCGCGCCGTCCTTGCCTTGCACCGTGTCGGCAAACAGGTTGTTGAACGGCTCGCCGCCGCACGCCTGCTGCAGGCGGGTGATGCAGGCGTAGCCGTGGTTGTCGAGCACGACGATGATCAGCTTCCGGTCGAGCAGAAGCGATGTCGCGATCTCGGAATTGAGCATGAGGTAGCTGCCGTCGCCGACCATGACGATGACTTCGCGCTCGGGCCGGGCCATTTTCACGCCGAGTCCGCCGGCGATTTCGTAGCCCATGCACGAGTAGCCGTATTCCACGTGATAGCCGCCGGGTGTCGCCGTGCGCCAAAGCTTGTGCAACTCCGCGGGCAGTGTGCCGGCGGCGCAAACGACGATGTCGCCCAACGGCGAGTCGTCGGTGCTGCGCTGGATCGCACCGATCACGTCGCCTTCATAGGGAAGCACGACATCGCGCTGGCCGGTGATGCGCGTGACATCGGCGCGCCAGGCGTCGGCGGCACTTCGCGCCTGGGCTTGCCACGCGGACTCGGAGCGCCATGCCGCCAGTGCGTGCGACAGCGCTTCCAGTCCGAGCCGTGCGTCGGCGACCAAAGGGGTGCCGCGCCACTTGAGCGCATCGAAGGCGTTGACGTTGAGTCCGAGTAGCTGCGCCTGCGGGAACAGCGAATGCGAAGCGGTAGTGAAATCCTGCAGGCGCGTGCCGACTGCGAGGATGACGTCCGCTGCGCTCGCCAGCGTGTTTGCCGCAGTTGAACCGGTGACGCCGATCGCGCCGGCTTGCAATGGATGATCCCACGGCAGCGCGCCCTTGCCGGCCTGCGTTTCTGCGACTGGCACGCCGTGCGCTTCGGCGAATGCGCCCAACGCGACGCCCGCCATGCCATAGAGCACACCGCCGCCGGCGACGATCAATGGACGCCTGGCCGCGCGCAGCAGCGCCACGGCGCGCGCGAGCTCTGCGGCGTCGGGCGGTGGCGCGCGGAAGTTCACCGTCGACGGAGCGAAGAACGCTTCGGGAAAATCCCACGCCATCGTCTGCACATCCTGCGGCAGCGCCAGCGTCACCGGCCCGCAGAGCGCTGGATCGGTCAGCACACGCAGCGCACGCGGCAGCGCCGAGAGCAGCTGTTCGGGATGGACGATGCGATCGAAGTAACGCGACACCGGCCGCAAGCAGTCGTTGGCCGAAACGGTGCCGTCCTGGAAGTCCTCGACCTGCTGCAGCACCGGATCGGGCGCGCGCGAGACGAAGACATCGCCGGGGAGAAACAGCACCGGCAGGCGATTGACATGCGCCAGCGCAGCCGCGGTGACGAAGTTGGTGGCGCCGGGACCGATCGACGATGTGCACGCCATCATGCGTCGGCGCAGGTGCGCCTTGGCGTAGGCGATCGCGGTGTGCGCCATCGCCTGCTCGTTGTGCCCGCGATAGGTGGGCAGCGCATCGCGGACGCCGTACAGCGCTTCGCCCATGCCGGCGACGTTGCCGTGGCCGAAAATCGCGAACACGCCGCCAAACAGCGGCGCGGTGCCCCCGGGCATGGCGACGCGCTGCGCGGCGAGGTAGCGCACCAGCGCCTGCGCCATCGTCAGGCGCACCGTGACATTCCGAACGCCCTTCACGTTCGGAAGGACCTGCGCGCCCGATGCAACACGTTCGCCCTGCGCGCGTCGGCTCATTGGGCAACTCGGCGTTCGGGACGGCCCGAGGCGCTCACGCGGCGCGCTCGCTGACAGGCATCGCGCGCGCCTTGCGCCATGCGCCGATCAGCGCCTCATAACGCTCGCGCACGAGGCGCTTCAACGTGGCGTCGTCGCAGGTCCCCGCGAGCCACGCCTTGGCCGGGTCGTGAAAAATCGTGCGGCCGACCGCAAAGCCCTTGCACGTCGTGCTGGCGCGCGCTTCGCGAAAGCCGGCGGCCAGCGCATCGACCGTGGCCGCGAGGCCCAGCATGACGACGCCTCGACAATAGGGATCGCGTTCGGCGATGAGCGCGTCGATCGAGCGCCATTGTGCAGCGCTCATCGGCTCGAGCTTCCACCACTCGGGATAGATGCCCAGGTTGTAGAGCCGCATGAGTGCGCGCAGCACCGTGTCGGCATCGCGCGGCAGCTCGGCGGGCGGGATGATTTCGAGCAGCAGCTCGTTGCCGCTCGCCTGCGTCGCCTCGTAGAGCGCGCGCAGCTGCGCTTCCTGCTCGAGGCGATTCTCGATCGTGTCATCAGGATGATATTTGACGAGGCATTTGACGATGTGCTCCCGCGGCCACGAAATCAGGTGCGTGGCGACCGAACGGCCGCGGTCGAATTCCAGCGGATTGGAACCGGGCAGCTCGACCGGGCGGCCGATCCACCAGCCGCGTCCGGTGGCGGCGTTGAGCGCGTCCTGCCCGTAGCGGTCGTCGCACAGCAGCCCGATGCTGCCGCCAATGCCGAGCGCGGCCTCGGTCTCGGCGACCGCCTCGACGAACAGGCGCTTCAACTGAGGCATGCGCGCGTCGCCGGCGCCGGTTTCCTGCGCCAGCTCGAAGAACTGGTTGCGATGGTCGAACGCGAAGGCCAGCACTTCGTCATGCCGCGCCCGCGGCGCGGTGACGCGATGCAGGCGCGTAAGCATGGCGTCCTGGTCCGGTCGCGGAATGCTCTGGGCGTTGGCGAGGAAGTAATCGAGCTCGATGCGCGTCGGCATCGCCGGTGCGCAGCCGTGGCGCGATACCACCAGCGCGCCGCAGGCGTTGGCGTAGCGCGTGCTGGCGGCGTAGTCCTCGCCGCGCACCCAGCCGGACAGGAAACCCGCCGAGAATGCGTCGCCCGCGCCAAGCACATTGAGCACCGCGACTTCGACGCCCTTGCCGTTGAACGCGGCGTCGAGCGAGCGCGGAATCGCGCCGTCGATCACCGCGCAACCCAGCGGCCCTCGCTTGACAACCAGCACCGCCTTGCTCACCGCACGCACCGCGCGCAGCGATTCCATGATGTCGGTGCTGCCGCCGGCGATGTTGAATTCCTCGATGGTGCCGATCGTCAGATCGATCTTGGGCAGGATGCGCTGCAGGTGCGCGGTGACCGTGTCGGAGCGCACGTAGCGCGTCTCGCCGTCGCCGCGCGCGGTCAGTCCCCATAGGACGGGGCGATAGTCGATGTCGAGTACGGTGCGCACATTGTTCTTGCGCGCTCGATCGAGTGCGAGATTGCTGATCCGATTGATGTACTCGGTCGAGAAATGCGTGCCGGTGATGAGCAGCGCCCGACTCCTTGCGATGAACGCTTCTTCGACGTCGGCTTCGGTGATCGCCATGTCGGCGCAATTCTCGCGCATGAAGATCAGGGGGAAGGTGTCCTTGTCCTTGATCCCGAGCACGACGGCGCCGGTGAGCCGTTGCGGGTCGGTGCTGACGTGGCTCACGTCGCAGCCCTCGCGCGCGATGGTCTCGACCAGGAAGCGGCCGTTGCCGTCGTCGCCCACGCGCGATATCAGCGCGGCGTTGAGACCGAGCCGTGCGCAGCCAAAGGCGGTGTTCGCCGACGACCCGCCGAGGTATTTCGCGAAACTGGTCACGTCCTCGAGTCGCGCGCCGATCTGCTGGGCGTAGAAGTCGACTGCGAAGCGGCCGAGGCAAATGACGTCGAGCGGCCGGTCGGGTGCGAAGCGGGTGGTGTTTTGCATGGTTGTCTGTGGTTGCCGCTGGAGGCTTCGGTGCCGGCAACGTGCGCAGGCACGAGCGCTGCACCTCCATTGCTGCGCCGCGCCGGCATGGCAACGGGAATTTTCGCGGACTTCGCGTCGGACCGCAAGCGCCAGGAACGCCGGCGATGGAATATCATCGACAGGATGCGCGAAGCCGGTGTTCTCGCGCCACCATCGCGACTACCCATTTGAAAGGCAGCTGTGTCGATAACCGCTCGCTATGTCGCAGCGCAAGAAATCGCCGCCAAGGCCAGTCGCCTGGCGCACCGCTATTTCGTCCAGCGCGGCAGCCTGCCGGTGGAGGCCAAGGGCGCCCAAGACTTCGTGAGCCACGCCGATCGCGCCGTCGAAGCGCTGATCCGCGCGGAGATCGCGCGCGACTTTCCCGAAGACGGCTTCCTGGGCGAGGAATCTGCCGCGGACTTCAGCGGCACCGAGGCGCGCATGTGGATCGTCGATCCGATCGATGGCACGCACAACTTCCTGCGCGGGGCGCGTTACTACTGCGTGTCAATCGCCTATGTCGAAAACGGTCAGCGCGAAATTGGCGTCGTGTCCGACCCGGAGCATGGCGAAGTGTTTCATGCCCGGCGAGGTCACGGCGCATGGTGCACGCGCGCCAAGGGCGAAGAACGCCTGCGCGCGAGCGATTGCTTGGGCGTGGCCAAGGCTTTCATCTGCCTCGGCCATCACGACCGGTATCCGGAACCGCGCTACATGGTGCTGCGCCAGAAACTCATGGACAGCGGTGCCGCGATGCGCAACATGGGCGCGGGCGCGCTGCAGCTCGCGCACGTTGCCGCGGGCCGCTACGATGCTTTCATCGAGCTATCGCTCAATTCGTGGGACGCGATGGCGGGGTTGCTGCTGGTCGAAGAGGCGGGGGGCTTTGTCGCGCCGTTTCCCGGGCCGAAAGGCCTGCGCACGCCAGCGCCTGTGCTGGCTTGTGCGGCGGCGCTTGGCGAGCCGCTCATGGAACTCGTGGCTGAATGGTAGCGCTGAACGCGTTCGACCGTCTCAGTCGTCATCCCACTTGAGTCGTCATCCCGGCGAAGGCCGGGATCCAAGTTCAATGTAAAAAGGCCAATGCACTTTGGGCCTCGGCCCCCGGCTTATACCCTGCCGGGGTCGGCTGCGCCGGGGCGACGGGATTGATGTGGCTGCAGTGCGCGCGCCAAAATACTCGCGGCGCTATTTCTTCTTCGCGAAATCCCCGGCGAAGAACGTCGCGAAGGCGTCGGCCTTGACGTACTTGCGCAACGCGGCGGTAATCTGCTCCGGCGTCAGCGACTCGATGGCCTTGTCCACCGCGCCGGAGAACCCGAACGTGCGGCCCAGATACGCTTGGTCTACCAGTGCGCCGGCCAACGCCGCATCCTGGCTGCGTGTCAGGCGCCGCTCCTGGAGCATGCCGCGCTTGGCATCGGCGACCTCCTCGGCGGTGAAGCCATCGCGGAGCACCCGGTCCAGTTCCTCCCGCACGCCGGTGCGCATGCGCTCCAGATTCTCGGGCGCGAAGCTGGCCTGGATGTTGACGGTGGCATTCGGTTCAAAATTGCCAACCCGCAGGCCGCTGTATATGCCGTAGCTCAAGCCGTCCTTCTGGCGGATGCGATTCCACAGGCGCGAGTTGGTCATGCCGCCGAGTATGTAGTTCGCAACCAGCAGCGCCGGATAGTCGGGGTCGCTGTCGGTAAGCGCAAAGCCGGTCTGCTGGGACAGGTAGGCGTTGGCCTTGTCCGGGATTTGCAGCTGCACCGCGCCTGGTGTCTTGGCGATCAGCGGTTGTGGCACGCGCGTGTACGGCGAGGGACTTGCCCAGCCGCCGAACAGGCGCTCGAGTTGCGCCTTGACGGCCGCAGCATCGAAGTCGCCGACGATGGCCAGGTCCGCGGCTGACGCACCATAGAAGCCGCGATGGAAGCCGCCCAGCGCCGTGACGTCCGGCGCCTGCAGGGCGGCGATCTCTTCGCCGAGCGTCGGCACATAGCGCACGTCGCCGCGCGGGTAGGGATTGTCCAGGCGCGCCAGGGCGCGCGACGCCACCGCGGCCGGTTCGGTACGCCGCTGCTCCAGCGACGCGATCGTGGCGCGCTTGAGGGTCTCCAGTTCGGCGGGCGGAAACGCCGGTGATTGCAGGACTTCGGCGAGCAGGTCCAGCGTCGGCGCCAGATTGGCGCGCACCGTCTGGCCGCTGGCCGACGCCGACGTCGCGCCGCCCTGGACGGCGAGACTCGCCTTCAGCTGGTCGAGCGTGTCCTCGATTTGCTGGCGCGAATGCCGGGTGGTCCCGCGCATCAGCATGCCGCCGGCCAGCCTTCCCGTCGCCGCCTTGCCCATGACCGACGCGACATCACCGAAGCGCAGGGTCAGCGCAAGGTGGACGGTTTCGCCGCGCGTTTTCTTCGGCAGCAGCGCGACCTTCATGCCGTTGGCGAGGGTGAAGCGCTGCGCGCGGGTGTCGAGATTGGCCGGCGTCGGGTCGAAGGTTTCACCCGCGGCAACCGCGGCATCGCCCTTGTAGTCCTTCACCATGCCGGCGATGTCGACGGTTGGCGCGGCGGGCGCGCGATCGGGCTTGGCATCGGGAATGAAGGCACCGAGCGTCCGGTTGGCGGCCTTGAAATAATCGATCGCGACGCGATCGACGTCGGTCGGAGTGACCCTGCGCCATTGATCGCGGCGAATGAAGAAAAGGCGCCAATCGCCCTGCGCGATCGCCGCCGACAACGCCACGCCGAGGCGCTGCGGGTCGTTGAGCGTTTCGTCGATCTCCTTGAGCTCCTTGGCGCGCACCCGATCGAGCTCGGCGACGCTCACCGGCTGCTGCCTGACGCCCTCGATGGTACGCAACATCACCTCGCGCGCCGCGTCGAGCGGATCGGTTTCCGGGACCTGCACCAGGAACATCGCAAAGCCAGGATCAAAGCCGTTGTAGGTGTAGTCGCCGACGTTGCTGGCTCTCTTCGTTTCGACCAGCGCCTTGTAGAGGCGGCCACCGGGGGTAAACGACATGATGTCGGCGGCCGCTTCAAGGGCGACCGAGTCGGGATGCGCGGCGGGAACCGTGTGATATAGCGCGGACAGCCACTGTGTGTTGCCAACGCGCCGGACCGTGACTTGCCGTTCGCCGTCCTGTACCGGCTCGTCGGTATAGAGCTTGGGCAGCGCGCGCGACGGCTTCGATATCGCGCCGAAATACTTCGCCACCAGCGCCAGCGCGCGATCGGGGTCAAACGCGCCGGTAATGGTCAGTACCGCGTTGTCCGGCTGGTAGTAGAGACGATAGAACGCCTGCAGCCGATCGATATCGACGCGCTCGACGTCGGTGCGGGCGCCGATGGTGCTCTTGCCGTAGTTATGCCAGTCGTACGCCGCGGCCGTCGTGCGCTGGATGAGTATGCGCACCGGTTCGGTTTCGCCACGTTCCATTTCGTTGCGGACGACGGTCATTTCCGAGTCGAGGTCCTTGCGCGCGACATTGGAATGGACCATGCGGTCGGCTTCCATCTGCAGCGTCCAGTCGAGATTTTCGTCGGACGCCGGGAAGGATTCGAAATAGTTGGTGCGGTCGGCCGACGTGGTGCCGTTGAAGTTCATCCCGCGCTGGCCGAGCGCGGACATCAGATTCCCTTGCGTCGGCGTGCCCTTGAAGAGCATGTGCTCGAGAAGGTGCGCCATGCCGGTCTCGCCGTAGCTTTCCATGCGCGAGCCCACCAGGTACGTGATGTTGACGGTGGCCTTGGGTTGCGAGGCATCCGGAAAAAGCAGCACGCGCAGGCCGTTGGCCAGCGTGTACTGGGTGATGCCCTCGACCGATGCTCCTTGCGTCACGCCAGGCGGCAGCGCGGCGCTGGCGACGGCTGACACGAACAGCAGCATGGACACGGCGATGGCGCGGGTTGCGCGAGCTAGCATGGGAACGGCGACCATGGCGGAACGGATGGGTCCTGGCGGGGGCGGAAGTATAGCGCCGGTTCAGACTCGCGAATTTGCGCCGGGTTCCCCAAAGCCCAGCGGCTGGATTGACGTTTACGTAAACGGCATGTAGTGTGCTGGGCTATCGCGTACCGGAGTAAGCTTCCAGTCCGCCTTAACGCCAGATCGCGCATCCGCGTCCCGGAGGAGACGATGAACGACGTCTCGATCGCCAAGAAGCCGCCCGTCGCCAAGCCGCTGCACAAGGTGCGTTTTGTCACCGCCGCGAGCCTGTTCGATGGTCACGACGCGTCGATCAACATCATGCGCCGCATCCTCCAGGCGACTGGCTGCGAGGTCATCCACCTCGGCCACAACCGCTCGGTCGACGACATCGTCACCTGCGCTTTGCAGGAGGACGCGCACGGCATAGCGATCTCGTCGTACCAGGGCGGTCACGTCGAATTCTTCAAGTACATGCTCGACCTGCTGCGCGAGCGCGGCGGCGAAAACATCAAGGTGTTCGGCGGCGGCGGCGGAGTGATCGTTCCGGCCGAAATCGACGAGCTGCATGCCTGTGGCGTTACCCGCATCTTCGCGCCCGAGGATGGCGCGCGGCTGGGCCTGCAGGGGATGATCAACGAGATCGTCACCGCCTGCGACGTCGACCTCGCGCACGATCTGCCGCAGGATCTGGTCGCGCTTAAGGCGGGAGATCGCCGCGTGCTCGCGCGGTTGATCACCGGGCTCGAAGCCGAGGCGGTGCCCTCGAAGCTGCGCGACGAACTGCTGCGCGCCGCCGAAGCATCGAAGGCGCCGGTGCTTGGCATCACCGGCACGGGGGGCGCGGGAAAATCGTCACTGACCGACGAACTCATCCGGCGCTTCCGGCTCGATTGGCAGGACAGTCTCCGGATCGCGATCATTTCGATCGACCCTTCGCGGCGCAAGTCGGGCGGCGCGTTGCTGGGCGACCGCATCCGCATGAATGCCATCGGACATCCCAACATCTATATGCGCTCAATGGCGACGCGCGAAGCCGGGTCGGAAATTTCGAAGTCGCTGCCCGACGCTATTGCCGCGTGCAGGGTCGCGGGCTTCGACCTGATCGTCGTGGAAACATCGGGCATCGGCCAGGGCGACGCCGCGATCGTGCCGATGGTCGACGTGTCGCTGTACGTGATGACGCCCGAGTTCGGTGCGGCGAGCCAGCTCGAAAAGATCGACATGCTCGATTTCGCCGACTTCGTTGCCATCAACAAGTTCGACCGCAAAGGCGCCGCCGACGCGCTGCGCGACGTGCGCAAGCAGTACCAGCGCAACCGCGAACTGTTCAAGCAGGCACCGGACTCGATGCCGGTCTTCGGTACCATCGCCGCGCGTTTCAACGACGATGGCGTGACCGCACTCTATCAGGCGATCGCGGCGCGCCTCGCCGAGTCCGGCCTGAAGCCATTTCCATTGGAAGACAGAGGCCGCGGAACGGGAACAACCTCCGGCGGCAAGCTGCCGCGAGTGACCACCACTTTTTCGACCGCTCAACATGCCGTAGTGCCGTCTTCCCGAGTCCGCTACCTGGCCGAAATCTCCGAGGCGGTACGTGGCTATCACGCGTGGACGAAGGAGCAGGCAAGGATCGCGCGCGAGCGGCAGCATTTGCGAGCGGCCAAAGCGATGCTCAACGCATCATCGGAGCTGTCTCCCCGGCGCAGGCCGGGGCCCAATTTGGATTCCGAAGGCGCGACGACAAACTTGGATCCCGGCCTTCGCCGGGATGACGAGGGTTTTGCGCAGCTTGACGATTTGATCACCACGCGCGACGCTGCCCTCGACCCTCGCTCGAAAAAACTCCTCGACATGTGGCCGCAGACCAAGGCGGCGTACTCGGGCGACGAATACGTAGTGAAAATTCGCGGCAAGGAATTGCGCACCGCACTGACCACCGTTTCGCTGTCGGGAACACACATTCCCAAAGTCGCATTGCCCAAATACGAGGACGACGGCGACATACTGCGCTGGCAGCTCACCGAGAACGTTCCCGGAAGCTTTCCCTTCACCGCCGGCGTGTTCGCGTTCAAGCGCGAGAACGAGGACCCCACCCGCATGTTCGCCGGCGAGGGCGACGCGTTTCGCACCAACAAGCGCTTCCACCTGCTTGCCGACGGCATGCCGGCGCAACGGCTGTCGACCGCGTTCGACTCGGTGACGCTCTACGGCAACGATCCGGCGGTCCGCCCCGACATCTACGGCAAGGTCGGCAACTCCGGCGTCTCGATCGCGACCCTCGACGACATGAAAGTGCTCTACTCGGGCTTCGACCTGTGCGACCCGAAGACCTCCGTGTCGATGACCATCAATGGGCCCGCGCCGACGATCCTCGCGTTCTACATGAATACCGCGATCGACCAGCAGCTGGAGAAATTTCGCGTCGAGAACAAGCGCGAGCCCACCGATAACGAGGCGCAGAAAATACGGGCGTGGGCGCTGTCGACCGTGCGCGGCACCGTGCAGGCCGACATCCTCAAGGAAGACCAGGGGCAGAACACGTGCATTTTCTCCACCGAGTTCAGCCTGAAAGTGATGGGTGATATTCAGGAATTCTTTGTCCAGCACGACATCAAGAACTTCTATTCGGTGTCGATTTCGGGCTATCACATCGCCGAAGCCGGCGCGAACCCGATCTCGCAGCTCGCTTTTACGTTGTCGAACGGCTTCACCTTCGTCGAGGCGTATCTCGCGCGCGGCATGCATATCGACGACTTTGCACCGAACCTTTCCTTCTTTTTCAGCTACGGTATGGACCCGGAATACGCGGTGATCGGACGCGTGGCGCGGCGGATCTGGGCGGTGGCCATGCGCGAGCGCTACGGCGCCAACGAGCGTTCGCAGAAGCTCAAGTTCCACTCACAGACCAGCGGGCGCAGCCTGCACGCGCAGGAAATCTCGTTCAACGACATCCGCACCACGCTGCAGGCGCTGATCTCGACCTACGACAACACCAACTCGCTGCATACCAACGCCTACGACGAGGCGATCACCACGCCGACCGAGGATAGCGTGCGGCGCGCGATGGCTATCCAGCTGATCATCAATCGCGAATGGGGCCTGGGCAAGAACGAGAATCCGAATCAGGGCAGCTTTATCATCGACGAGCTCACCGAGCTGGTCGAAGAGGCCGTGCTCAAGGAGTTCGAGGCGATTAGTGAGCGCGGCGGCGTGCTGGGAGCGATGGAAACCGGCTACCAGCGCGGCAAGATCCAGGAAGAGTCGATGTTCTACGAGCACCAGAAGCATGACGGCTCGTATCCGATCATCGGCGTGAACACGTTCCGTAATCCGCACGCAGACGATACGCCAAAAAAGGTCGAGCTGGCGCGCTCGAGCGAGGAAGAGAAGCAGTCGCAACTGCAGCGACTGTCCGAGTTCCATGCGCGGCATGCGAAGCAGGCGCCCGCGGCACTGGCGAAACTGCAGCAGACGGTGATCGCCGATGGCAACGTGTTTGCCGAACTGATGAGGACTGTGCGCGTATGCTCGCTCGGGCAGATAACGAACGCATTGTTCGAAGTCGGCGGAGAGTATCGGAGGAGCATGTAGAACGGCTCGAAGCGCGGGTCGCCAGAACGCGACAACGCTGCTACGATCGGAGGTCTCCACCTCACAGCACAACACGCATGGCAGCGACATCTCCCATCGGCGAAATCGGGTGGCGGGCTTCGGATTTTGCGTTGCTCGGCACCGACGGCGTGCGCTACACGCGCGATGCCGTGCGCGGTCCGAACGGGTTGCTGGTGATGTTCATCTGCAACCACTGCCCATACGTCAAGGCGGTGTTGGACAAGATTGTCCGCGATGCCGGCGAACTCCGAACCCACGGCGTTGGCTCGATAGCAATCTCCAGCAACGATCCTGTCGACTACCCCGAAGACTCGTTTGACCAGATGCGAGCGCTGGCGCAACGCATGCGCCTGCCTTTTCCTTACGTGTGGGACGAGACCCAGGACGTGGCAAGAGCCTACGGGGCGGCCTGCACACCGGACTTCTTCGGTTTCAACGGCAAACTCGATCTGCACTATCGCGGCCGCCTCGACGATTCGGGGCGCTCGCCCAAACCCGGTGCTTCGCGCGAGCTGTTCGATGCGATGCTCGGAATAGCAAACACCGGCAGGGGTCCGGCCCGGCAGAGCGCGAGCATCGGTTGCTCGATCAAGTGGAAGGCCTGATCGGCACCATCGTCCCATCCCGTTCGTCCGCAACGAATTCGCCCGAAAGGAAACGCTTGGCCATGGCAAACGCACTTACGGTAGTTGCAAGAATACGCGCAGCAAAAGGCAAGGACGCGGCGCTGGCGGCGCTGCTGACCGAACAGATCGGGGTCGTGCTCAAGGCGGAGCCCGGCTGCCTGGTCTATCGCCTGCATCGCTCGACCAAGGATCCGGAACTCTTCCTTTTCTACGAGGTGTTTCGCGACGAGGCGGCGTTCGAGGTGCATCGCAAGGCACCGCATCTTGCGGCGTTCCGCGAGCGGCGCGAAAAGGAGGGGCTTACCGACGGTCCCGCCGAGGTGGAGATTTATAGATCGATCACCGACTGACCGTACAGCGGACGAGACACAATTTTCCCAGCACACGTCATCAAGAACCTCTCCGATGCCCTCTGTTCTGTTTTCCCCGTTCACACTGCGCAAACTTTCTCTCGCCAACCGCATCGTCGTGTCGCCGATGTGCCAGTACTCGGCGGTCGACGGCCAGGCTGGCGACTGGCACACTGTCCATTGGGGCCAGATGCTGCAGTCGAACGCGGGCATGTTCACCATCGAGGCGACCGCGGTCTCGGCCATCGGACGCATTACGTATGGTTGTCTCGGACTCTACGACGACGCTTGCGAAGCGGCGCTGGGTGAGCACCTGGCTATCGCGCGCTCGATTGCACCGCCGATTCCTGTCGCGATCCAGTTGGCGCATGCCGGCCGCAAGGGCTCGTCCAATGTGCCATGGGAAGGCGGGCAACTGATCGCGTTCGATCAGGGCGGCTGGGCGCCGGTCGCGCCGTCGGCGATCGCGCAACTCGAGCACGAAGCGTTGCCGGCGGCGCTCGATCTTGCCGGCATCGCGCAGATCAAGCACGAATTCGTCGCGGCCGCGCAGCGCGCGTTGCGGCTCGGCATCGACGCGATCGAATTGCACATGGCGCACGGCTACCTGCTGCATCAATTCCTGTCGCCGCTGGCCAACCAGCGCGTTGACGCCTACGGCGGATCGTTCGACAACCGGGTCCGCTTTCCGCTGCAAGTGTTCGCGGCGGTGCGCGCTGCGTGGCCGCAGGACAAGCCGTTGGGCGTGCGCATTTCGGCGACCGACTGGGTGGAAGGCGGTTGGACGATCGACGAGTCGATCGAACTCGCGCGGCGGTTGCAAGCGGCGGGCTGCGACTGGATCGACGCGTCGAGTGGCGGCATTTCACCCAGGCAGAAAATTCCACTCGGACCCGGCTACCAGGTGCATCTGGCGCGAGCCATCCGCAAAGCGACATCGATGCCGACGATCGCGGTCGGCCTGATCACCGACGCGGCGCAAGCCGAGGCCATCGTTGCCGCGCACGACGCGGACCTGGTCGCCATGGCCCGCGCGCTGCTTTGGGATCCCCACTGGCCGTGGCATGCTGCGGCGAGCCTCGGCGCACAAGTGCAGGTACCGAAGCCGTATTGGCGATCGGCGCCGCGCGACGCGGGCGACGTGCTCGCATACGCGAAGATCGGCATGCGCTGAGCCCAGGACCGTAGGCACGATAAGCGGGCACATCCACAACGTTGGACTATTCGTTCGCCGTAGTCGCGCCGGAGCCCGGTACCGCTGCGCGGGCGCGCTCGACGAATTCGAATACGAGCATTCCCGCGATCATCGCGGCGGCGAAAGTCACAGCCTTTCCGTAGCCTGCACCCAGCGCCACCAGCGCCGGTCCGGGACAGAATCCGGCGAGCCCCCAGCCTGCGCCGAACAGCACGCTGCCGATCACCAGACGAGCGTCGATCGTGCGCGTCGCCGGCAACAGCATTGGCGTGCCAAGCAGGGTCGCGTGCCGCCGCCCGGCCACAAAGAAGCCGGGAACCGCGACTGCGATCGCGCCCGCCATGACCAGCGCCAGCGAGGGGTCCCAGCGCCCCGCCAAATCGAGAAAACCCAGCACCTTCGCAGGATTGACCATTCCCGACACGATGAGGCCGATCCCGAACATCAGGCCGGAAACGAACGCGAATGAGCGATACATGGCGCGTCAGGTGCCGAAGACGTGGCGCATTGCGAACACGGTGGCAAACCCCGCCGCCATGAACGCCAATGTCGCGATCAAGGAGCGCGGCGACAGGCGCGCCAATCCGCAGACCCCGTGACCGCTGGTGCAGCCCGAGCCGTAGCGGGTGCCGATGCCGACGAGCAGTCCGGCGGCCACGAGCAGTGGGTAACCGGCGTCGATGACGACTGCGGGCAGCGCGGCGAGCATTGCATACGCGGCAGGCGCGACAACGAGGCCCGTGATGAAGGCTACCCGCCACGCGACATCAACCGGAGCTGGACGCAGCAATCCGCCGACGATGCCGCTGATTCCCGCGACCCGCCCATTGGCGAGCGCAAACAGCGCGGTGGCAGCGCCGATGATCGCGCCTCCGGCGAGCGCCGACCGGGGAGTGAATGCTGACCAGTCGATGTTCATGAAGTGCCTTTTCGCTCAATCGTCGGCGAGTGTCGATGCAGGATGTCGCCAGGCTACCATGGAGCCGTGGCGCGCAAACCGGCACAATGGCGCCATGCCCAAGCAGTATTCGATGGGCGGCCGCGCGCCCCCCGCCGGGGCCGCCGATGCGCCGCTCGGCCCGACGCCGCGGTCGCTGCGCGAGCGCGTCGGGGCGCTGCGCAACCTGCCGCCTTTCCTCAAGCTCGTCTGGCAGACCAATCCGGGACTCACGCTCGCGCAGTGCGCGCTGCGCCTGGTGCGTGCGCTGCTGCCGGTCGTCACGCTTTACGTTGGCAAGCTGATCATCGACGAAGTAGTCGCGCTGTCGCAGACCGCGAACGCACCTGACAACTGGCGCGAATGGTATGCACTGGGGCTGCTCGATCGCATCGGCGCGCTGGTCGTCCTCGAATTCGCGCTCGCCGTGCTGGCCGACGTGCTGGGGCGCACGGTGGCGTATTTCGATTCGCTGCTCTCGGAGCAGTTTTCCAATGCCACCAGCCTGCGCCTGATGGAACATGCGGCCACGCTCGACCTCGAGGACTTCGAGGACAGCGAGCTGCAGGATCGCCTGGAGCGAGCGCGGAGGCAGGCCGCCGGGCGCATGACGCTGATGGGCCAGCTCTTCGCGCAGGTGCAGGACATCGTGACCATCGTCAGTTTCGCCGCGGGACTGATCGTGTACGCGCCATGGTTGATCGTGCTGCTGGCGATCGCGCTCGTGCCCGCGTTCGTCGGCGAGGCGCATTTCAACGCGCAGAGCTATGCGCTCAACTACATGCGCACCGCCGAGCGCCGCGAACTCGACTACGTGCGCCAGACTGGGGCCAGCGTCGAGACCGCCAAGGAGGTAAAGATCTTCGGTCTCAACGCGTTTCTCATCGACCGCTATCGCGCGCTCGCGACGAGCTTCTACGACGCCAATCGCAAGCTTGCCCGGCGGCGGGCCACGGTCGGCAGCGCACTGACCGCGATCGGCACCATCGCCTACTACGTCGCCTACGCGTACATCGTCTGGCGCACGCTGCATCGCGAATTCAGCATCGGCGATCTCACCTTTCTCGCCGGTTCATTCCGCCGCCTGCGCACGCTGCTCGAAAGCCTGCTGATGGGCTTCTCGACGGTTGCGGGACAAGCACTTTATCTCGACGACCTGTTCTCCTTTTTCGAGATCCGGCCGGAAATCGTGTCGCCGCCCGGCGCGCTGGCGTTTCCGTTGCCGATTCGCTCCGGATTCGTGTTCGAAGACGTCGGCTTCCGCTATCCCGGCGCCGAGCGCTGGGCGGTGCGCCATCTGAGCTTCACGCTGCAGGCCGGCGAAGTCCTCGCGCTGGTCGGCGAAAACGGCGCCGGCAAGACGACACTCGTGAAGCTGATCGCCCGACTCTACGATCCGGACGAGGGACGTATCCTGCTCGACGGTCACGACCTGCGCGAGTACGACCTGTTCGCGCTACGCGCGAACATCGGCGTCATCTTCCAGGATTTTGTGCGCTATCATCTGAGCGCCGCCGACAACATCGCGGTCGGCCGCATCGAAGCGCGCACCGATCGAGCGCGCATCCAGAAAGCGGCACAGCGCAGCCTCGCCGACGAAGTCATCGCCAAGCTGCCGGGTGGCTACGACCAGATCATCGGCAAGCGTTTCCGCACCGGCATCGACCTCTCCGGCGGCGAATGGCAGAAAGTTGCGATCGCGCGCGCCTACATGCGCGATGCGCAGGTGCTAATCCTCGACGAACCGACGGCGGCGCTCGACGCCCGGTCCGAGTTCGAGGTTTTCCAGCGATTCAAGGAGCTCTCGCGCGGCAAGACCGCGGTGCTGATCTCGCACCGCTTCTCCAGCGTGCGAATGGCCGACCGCATCGTCGTGCTCGCCGACGGTAAGGTCGAATCATCCGGCGCGCACGAACAGTTGCTCGCAGCGGGTGGACGCTACGCCGAACTGTTCGAACTGCAGGCCGCCGGCTACCGCTAGAGGTACGTGAATTGGGCGTTGGTCGCCTTGTTCATGAGCGCACCGTTGTCGCCTGCGGCATGACCACGTTCGCGGCGCGGACGCGAGCGCCCGGCAGCAGTTGTTGGTCCAACGCCATGCGACTGTCCGTTCTAGTCGCTCGTCGAAGCGCCGCAACCACGGCAACGCGCGATCGATGGTGCGAATTCCTGGTCGCCAAGCTGACCTGGTTTGCGGGCGGGAGGTTCGTGGCCGCGATGTTCCCCATCATTTGCGGTATCGCCTGCTTCGGTCGTGAGGTACACCTCGCGACTCACACACTCAACGTCGACCCTGCCCGATTCGATTAGGGGTCACACCACCGGATTCGCGGTCCGCGCGAACGTCGGCGCCTGCCGCCGCCGACTCGCTTGTTCATACGCGTAAGCAAGGCGAATCAGCGTTGACTCGCTCCACGCGCCACCGACGAAGGAAATGCCGACGGGCAGACCCTGCACCAGCCCGGCGGGCACGGTGATGTGCGGATAGCCGGCGACCGCGGCTGGCGAACTAAAGTCCTCGCCGCTGTTGTCGCCCCGGATGAAGTCGGTCAGCCACGCCGGCGTGTTGCTCGGCGCGACCAGTGCGTCCAGCCGATGCTCGCGCAGCGCGCGATCGATGCCTTCGGCCCGGACAATGCGTCGGCAGGTGGCGAGCGCGTCTCGGTATTGCGGCGCGTCGAGCCCGGCGGTGGCCTGCGCGCGCAAAAACAGTTCCTGACCGAAGTAACGCATTTCCCGATCGCGATGCCGCTCATTGAAAGCGATGACGTCGGCAAGCGTCTGGATCTTGCTGCCAGGCGCGTACTCAGCCAAGTAAGCGGCGATATCGACCTTGAATTCGTGGAGCAGAACAGCGATCTCGGCGGTTTCGAAGCTCGCGCCGACCGGCAACTCAACCGGATCGACCAGGATCGCTCCCTTCGCTGCGAGTACCGGCAGCGCCGCCTCGACGACCGCTGTCGCCAGGTCGTTCCGGCCGCCAAAATTGGCGCGCACTACGCCGATGCGCGCGCCTTTGAGGCCGTCGACGTCGAGGAATTTCACATAGTCGACGAGGCTGCCGGCGGCGCCCGCGGTGAGTGTATCGCGCGGGTCGCTGCCCGCCATCGCCGTCAGCAGCGCTGCCGCGTCGGCGACCGTGCGCGTCATCGGGCCGGCGGTGTCCTGCGAGTGCGAGATGGGAACGATGCCGCTGCGGCTGACAAGTCCAACCGTCGGCTTGATCCCGACCATTCCGTTCATCGACGACGGCGACACGATCGAGCCATCGGTCTCGGTGCCGACCGCGACACTGGCCAGGCTTGCCGCAATCGCGGCCGCCGATCCGGAGCTCGAGCCGCTGGTATTGCGATCGAGGGCATACGGATTGCGCGTGAGTCCGCCGCGTGCGCTCCATCCGGACGTCGAGCGGGTCGAGCGAATGTTGGCCCATTCGCTCAGGTTGGTCTTGCCGAGGATGACCGCGCCCGCTTCACGCAACCGGGTGACCAGGAACGCGTCGCGCGGCGGCGATGCACCGACGAGCGCGAGCGACCCTGCCGTTGTCTGCATCCGGTCGGAGGTCGCGATATTGTCCTTCAGCAACACCGGAATGCCGTGCAACGGCCCACGCGACCCCTTGATCTTGCGCTCGCGATCGAGCGCGATGGCAATCGATTCGGCGTCCGGGTTGAGTTCGATGATGGAATTGATTCGCGGCCCGGACTTGTCGATCGCGCGGATGCGCGTGAGGTACGCATTGACCAGTCCGGTCGAGGTCCGTGTGCCCGCGGCCATCGCCGCCTGCAGTTCGAAGATCGTGGCCTCGACGACATCGACGCGCGGCTTGCCCGACCTGGGTGACGTTCCTGTTGCGCCCATCGCCTGCTCCCCGATCAATGCACCCGTACTGGCGAAGCCGGTGCGGAGGAAATTTCTGCAGTTCATGATTTCGCTTTCGGGTGCGAAACCGGATTGTAGCCGCAGCCTCTCGCATTGTTCGTCACGCATCCTTCACGGGCAACCGCGGGTAGGTCGCGGCCAGCGTGCCCGCCAGCTCAACGCCGTTGCTCACCATGGTGACGTGCACGACGAAGAGCATGAACATGGTCAAGGCCATGAATCCAAGCGACGGATTGAGAGCGACGCCGACGCGCGCGGAGGCGGCGACCAGTGTGGCCAGCACCGCCGGTGGATTGCCGACCAAGTGCAGGATCAGCGCGGCGAGCGTCACGCCGGCAAACGTGCACAGTGCGTATTGCGCCGTCAGATCCACGCTGGCGACGCCTTCGGGCACAAAAACGAAGCGCCCCTTGCGGAGCGCGTCGTTACTATCGTTCATACCCTTACTGCGTCATTTAGGTATTGCAGCAGCGCGGCCGATGTCTGCCGCAAGCGCGTCGCCCTGCGCATTGTGCGCGGCGCCACGGACGACTATGTCCGGTGGCAACACGGTCTTGCCATAGTACGCGTTGTTCCAATCGTTGGCCGGGCTGATCACCGAACCCTCGAGGTTGAGGCCGCCGTAGAGTCCTTTCGAGCGGCTGAAGGCGACAAAGTCGGTCGTTACGTCGCTGTTGGCGCCCGCGCCGACCGGACCCGCGGCGATGCTGGCATCACCACCGAGCTTCACCGAATTCGCCAGCAGTGTGTTGAGGCCTTTTTCGGTCATCACCAGTGTCACGGTCTGCGACACCGACAGGCCGGCCTGGAAACCGACGCTCGCAGCGCCGATGTTGTAGAAGGCGGGACCTTCCCACTTGCCTTGCGCATTGCGCGCATAGAGGACCGCGCGTCCGCCCGAGCCGCCGAAGATCCAACCAACCTTGAGGATCTCCGGCGCGATGAGCACGCCGCGGGCGCGGTTCACATTGGCGCGAAACCAGTTCATGTCCGGGTCGCGAAGGAAATCCTGGAAGGTCGACTGCGCCGAGGTAACCAGTGCCTGCTGTTCCTGCGCGATGGCCGGCGCGCTGATGCCGACCACGGTGGTCATGGCCATGAGGGCCAGCCACTTTTTGGCGGCGCGGGGCGTATCGATGTTGATTTGCATTATGTAACTCCTTTGCGATTACGTCACCGCAGACTGACGTGCAGCGACGTCATCGGTGCGTGGGTGAACTTTGCGCCGAACCGCCGCGACGAGCCATCGGTCACGCGCCCGTGGCTGTGTAGGAGATGCGCGAGCGCCTGTAGGACAAAGTGGCAACATTTTCTTGCACGCGCACCGCGAGACCCAGCGCCCAACTATCGACACAGCACGCTTTGTCTCGTTGATGGGACGCGGCGTTGCGCGCCGCGCGACACTCGTCAGTTACGCGTTATCGGCGCCCCACCTGCGGGCAGCGACCCGGCGGGTGGCGGTCCACCCGCCGGGGGGCCGCTTGAGGACGGTGGATTTCCTTGCGACCTTTGTGACGCCGGTGGCGGCCGGTTCGCCGGCGGTTGCTGACCGCCGTTCGGCGCCGGAGTCGGTCGCACGTCGCTCGACTGCCGCGGTGTCGGAGCGGGTCGAACGTCGCCTGGCGGCCGCGGCGAGGGGTTGGGCGTGGCCACCGGCGGGCGCGGTGCCGGCCCGCCGTGCGGGGGACGGGGCGGCGGAGGCGGTCCCGGGCGCGGTGGCGGTCCGGGCGGCCGGTAGTGCCGCGGCGGCGGCCGGCTTACCCAGTAGTCGCGCCGCCCGTACCACGGCCGGCCATAGTAATAACGGTCCCAGTAAGGCGCGAGCGAAAAAACGACGGTAGGAATGCCGAGGCTCGGAGCGTACGTGTACAGAGGCACGCGACCGCCCTGATACACGTAGCTCAGATATGGCGCCCACGTCCAGCCACGGAAATTGGCCCATTCGACGTCACACCAACTCCAGTCCTCGAGGCAGCCCTGAACATAAACGGGCGTGCCCGGGGCAAGCTGCGCCACCAACGGGTACCCGTTGTCCGGGCCTGCGCGAAGGTAAACAGTACGCGTCGTGAAGGCTTGCTGCGCCAACGCGGCAATGGGCAGTGCGACCAGCAGCACACCAAGCCAGGTGCGTAGTGCGGTGCTGCGTTTCATTCGTTTCTCCTTTCGAAGCACGCGATGGGCGCGCAACCGTTGTCGGTTAACGTGCAACACGGCGCCGCGGTGGACGGTGAACGCGACGGACATGACTGGTTACATGTGGCAGCATACGACCTGCTTCGCAGTCCTTCAACACGCCGCCTTGCGCGCACCGACACTGTTGATCACAAGCGCCCAACCCAGTACGTCAGCATGAGTCCCGCTCCGGTCCCCACGCGCATCGATGTCTATGATCGCCGTCTCGACGCGGTCGTCGCCGGTGCGCCGCAACTCGAGCGCCTGTGCACGGGAGCGCGCTGGAGCGAAGGCCCGATCTGGATGCACGAGGACGACAGCCTGTTGTGGAGCGACATTCCCAACGATCGCATGTTGCGCTGGTCGGCGCGCGACGGCATGAGCGTCTGGCGCAACCGCGTGGAGTTCACCAACGGGCACACCCGCGAGCACGACGGAGCGCTGCTGCATTGCTCGC
>JBDTLK010000017.1:0-38566 GCA_039934835.1 Edaphobacterium sp. (SeqCode)
CGCTTCCGTTCCAAGAGCAATACCTTCGAATTCAACGTCGACAAGGCGAACGCGCTGCTGGACAAGGCCGGCTGGGCGAAGGGCGCGGATGGCATCCGGGCGAAAGACGGAAAGAAGCTCAAGTTCGTCTATCAGACTTCGGTCAATCAGCCGCGCCAGAAAACGCAGGCCATCGTGAAGCAGGCGGCGCAAAAGGCGGGCATCGATCTCGAGCTCAAGGCCATCACCGCTTCGGTGTTCTTCTCGTCGGATGTCGCCAATCCGGACACCTTTACCAAGTTCTACAGCGACATCGAAATGTACACGACGACGATGACGCAGCCCGACCCCGAGATCTTCATCAACCAGTTCGCGTCGTGGGAAGCCGCGACCAAGGCCAACAAGTGGCAGGGCCGCAACATCACGCGCTGGCGAAACGACGAGTTCGATAAGGCTTTGCGCGCTGCCGAAGTCGAGCTCGACCCGGTGAAGCGCGTCGCGCTGTTCATCCGCATGAACGACCTCGTGATCCAGCACCGGGCGATCATCCCCGTCGCGTCGCGACCACGCGTGCGGGCCTCGAATCTGAAGCTCAGGGTGCCGGAGAGTGCCTGGGACAGCGATTTCTGGTCATTGCAGGACTGGTATCGCGAGGCATGAGCGCTGCAGTACCCGCCAGCGTGGGGGCCGTTCAGTGACCCTTTCGGGAACCTATGTACTGAGACGAGTGCTGATTGCCCTGCCCAGCCTGCTGGGCATCAGCATTGTCCTGTTCACGGTCCTGGCGCTGGCGCCGGGTGATCCTTTCGGCGACCTGGTATCGAATCCCAACATTCCGCCGGAAGTCGCCGCCAACCTGCGCGAGAAATTCGGCATGAACGACCCGGTGCTGGTGCGCTATCTGCGCTGGCTGGCCGCGATGCTTCAGGGCGACTGGGGTTTTTCCTTCGCCAGCCGGATCAATGTCGACACGCTTATCCTGCAGCGTTTGCCCGTCACCATGCTGATCATCGGCTCCGCCCTGGCGCTCGCGCTCCTGATCGCGCTGCCGGTCGGGATCTACGCCGCGACCCGGCCGTATTCGCTGTTCGACCAAGTCGCCAGCACGCTGACCTTCGTCGGGTTTTCGCTGCCGACTTTTTTCATCGGCCTGCTGCTGATACTGGTCTTCAGTATCCAGCTCGACTGGCTACCTTTCGTGTACCGCTCCGACATCGCCGCGACCGGCTGGCATTTCTATTGGGAACATTTCAGACAGGCGATCATGCCGGTGGCGGTGATCGCGCTGTTCCAGGCCGCATCCTGGACCCGCTACGTGCGTTCCGCTGCGCTCGACGTGATCCAGCTCGACTACGTGACCACGGCGCGCTCCAAGGGACTCAGGGAGCGCACGGTCATCCTCAAGCACGTCGTGCGCAATGCGCTGATTCCGGTGGTCACGCTGGTGGCCCTGCAGATCCCGGCGGTATTCGGCGGCGCCATCATCACCGAGCAGATTTTCCGCGTGCCAGGCATCGGGTCGCTGCTGATCAGCGCGATCCTGGCCAACGACACACCCGTCATCATGGCCGTCACCTTCGTCTTTTCCTGTCTGGTGATCGCGTTCAACCTGCTGGCGGACATTCTCTATGGCTGGCTCGATCCTCGCATCAGCTACCGTTAGCGCGCCTGAGGTGGTGCGCCGGGCGCCGCCAGTGTCGCTCGCTCAGGACATCTGGCGGCGCTTCAAGCGCCATCGGCTGGCGCTGGCTGGCATGGTGATCCTGCTGGTGATCGTCGTCGGCGTGGTCATCGGCCCGTGGCTATGGAACGTGCCCATCAACGAAATCGACTTCGGCGCGCGCCTGAAGCCGCCGTCGTGGCGCCACCCCTTCGGCACCGACGACCTCGGCCAGGACCTGCTTGCGCGCATGCTCTATGGCGGACGCATCTCCATTGCGGTCGGGTTGGCCGCGATGCTGATCGCCCTCGTCGTCGGCACCATTGTGGGCGCGACGGCCGGCATGTCGCGCGGCATCGTCGACACCATCCTGATGTGGCTGACCGATCTGTTTCTCTCGCTACCGCAGCTGCCGCTGCTGCTGCTGATCATCTACCTGTTTCGCGACTCGCTGAAGAAGCTGGTCGGCGCCGAAACCGGCGTGTTCATCATGATCGTGGTGGTAATCGGCGGCTTGCGCTGGATGTCGGTGGCGCGATTGGTGCGAGCGCAATTCCTGTCCCTGCGCGAGAAGGAATTCCTGGAGGCCGCGCGCGCACTGGGCGCGTCCCGCTTGCGCCAGGTAGCGCGCCACATCTTGCCCAACGCCATGGGCCCGATCATCGTCGCGGCGACGATCGACGTCGCCGCCGCCATCATCGCCGAGTCGACGCTGTCCTTCCTGGGGCTCGGGTTTCCTCCGGACATCCCGACCTGGGGACGGGTGCTCTACGACGCCAAGGACTACCTGGATATCGCCGCGTACTGGGCATTGATTCCGGGAACGCTGATCTTTCTCACCGTGCTGTCGATCAACTACATCGGCGACGGCCTGCGTGATGCGCTCGACCCGCGGCGGATCCTCTAGTCATGGCCGAGCGGCTGCTCGACATCGAGGGGCTGAAGATTCACTTCGACACCGACGAGGGTGTCGTGCAAGCCGTCGATGGCGTGGATTTCGGTATTGATGCCGGCGAAACGCTGGGCGTGGTCGGTGAATCCGGCTGTGGCAAGAGTGTGACCGCGCTAACCGTGATGCGGCTGCTGGCCATGCCACCGGGCCGTATCGCCGCCGGCAGGATATTGTGGCGAGGCCGTGACCTCGTCGGCCTTGACGACGATTCGATGCGCGCGCTGCGGGCCAAGGAAATCGCGATGATCTTCCAGGAGCCGATGACTTCGCTCAATCCGGTGTACTCGGTGGGCGAGCAGATCGCGGAAGTGGTGCGCATACACGACAACCCAAACCGTCGCGCGGCGCTGGCACGCGCGGTGGAAATGCTGCACCTGGTGCAGATTCCCAATCCCGAGCGGCGGGTCAACGACTACCCACATCAGTTTTCGGGCGGCATGCGCCAGCGCGTGATGATCGCGATGGCGCTGTCCTGCAATCCGAAGCTGCTGATCGCCGACGAGCCCACCACCGCGCTGGACGTGACGATTCAGGCGCAGATCCTCGACCTCATGACCGAGCTGAAAGAGAGGCTGGGCATGGCCATGATGCTGATCACGCATGCGATGGGCGTCGTCGCCGAGACAGCGCAGAGAGTGGTCGTTATGTACGCGGGAAGGGTGGTCGAGGAAGCTCGGGTAGGCGATCTGTTCCGCGCGCCGCTACATCCGTATACGCTGGGCCTGATCCGCTCGATCCCGCGCCTTGACCTGGCCGCTACGACCAGGCAACGTCGGCTCGACACGATTGCCGGGACGGTGCCCCGGCTGATCAGGCCGGCGCCAGGTTGCCGTTTCGCCGCGCGCTGTTCGTTCGCGCGCGATGATTGCATGCATGAGACGCCGCCGCTGGTAGAAGTCGCGCCTGGCCACAAGGTTGCCTGCGTGCTGCACAGGGCATGAGCGCGATGCTGGTCTCCGAGCCTGAACCGCGGAGCGCGCAGCGCAACGGTACTGCAGCTAACGTGCAAGCCACGTCCGAACCATTGCTGCGGGTCAGGGACCTGGTCAAGAATTTTCCCGTCAAGAGTGGGCTGCTCGGCCGCGAAGTCGACCAGGTGCACGCGGTCGCCGGTGTCAGCTTCGAACTCGCGCGCGGAGAAACGCTCGGGCTGGTCGGCGAATCGGGCTGCGGAAAATCCACGACCGGTCGTTGCCTGCTGCGCCTGATCGAGCCGACCTCCGGCGAGATCTGGTTTGAGGGGCGCAATGTCATCGATCTCGATCGCGAGTCAATGCGCCGGCTGTCGCGCGACATGCAGATCATCTTTCAGGATCCGTATGCGTCGTTGGACCCACGCATGACGGTCGGCGCGATCGTCGGCGAGCCGCTGGTCATTCACAAGCTGACGAGTTCACCCGGCGCGTATCAGGAGCGGATCGTCGAATTGCTCGAAACGGTGGGCTTGAGCGCCGATCATCTGCGACGCTATCCGCACGAATTTTCCGGCGGCCAGCGCCAGCGCATCGGGATTGCGCGTGCACTGGCAGTTTCGCCCAAACTCATCGTCTGCGACGAGCCCGTGTCAGCGCTCGATGTGTCGATTCAGGCGCAGGTGATCAACTTGCTAGAGGACCTGCAGGAAAAATTCGACCTTACCTACGTATTCATCGCCCACGATCTGTCGGTGGTCGAGCACATCAGCGATCGCGTCGCGGTCATGTACCTGGGCCGAATCGTCGAGTTGGCGTCCGCGCGCGAGCTGTACATCTCGCCGCGCCATCCGTATACGGAAGCGCTGCTGTCGGCGGTGCCGATCCCGGAGCCCGGTCTGAAACGAACGCGCATCCGCCTCACCGGCGACGTTCCCAATCCCATTCGGCCGCCGTCGGGGTGTCACTTTCATCCCCGCTGTCCCAAGACGATGGAGCGCTGCAAGACCGAGGCACCGCAGTTCAAGCCGGTCGCGGATGGCCATTGGGCAGCGTGTCATCTCAACGACATGGCCACCTGAGCTGAGGCTACCTCACGCGCTCCAGATAACTCTGGAACACCCCGACATGCACCAATGCGGCCTCTGCTGACTCGGGCCAAAGTTCATGCGTGTCGAAGCGCACGTCGTAAGTAGGCTCGTCGACCGCCTCGACTGCATGCGCGTGCGCATCGGGAAACGGATAGACCGGCGACTCGCTCACCACGACGCCGATCTTGCCGCGGATGTAGCCCGGCATGCGCACATGTCCGGGCACGTAGTCGGAACGCACGCGCACCCGATCGCCGGCCGCGAATGTTTCGCGTGTCGAGACGTTGGTGCGTCCCGGCGCGCTCGGCGCAGCAAGCGGAAAGGAGCCCTGCGCGCGCTGCTCGAGTTCGTCCACCGTCAGGACGCCTTTCTCGACGCACAGAGTGGCGAGGCTGGTGAGCGAGCGCTCGTAATAGCTCGCCGTCAGGTAGTGGCGTGGCTCCATGCGTTCGATCGCATGGCGGTACTCGTCCATGTTGAAGATGCCGAGCCGGACGGCGAGGGCGTACAGGCTGTTGACTCGCACTTCCCACGGCGCATGGAACGCCGCCGCGTCGCGGGAATAACGGACCGCGCCGAATCCCTGCTTGCCCCCAAGGTCGTGAATTCCGTCCATGTTCCGATGCGAGCCTAGAGGCGCGCGACGCCGATCATCGAATCGCGGGTGACGCGTTCTGCGAGTTTTTCCTCAGGCCAGCCCAAGCTTTCGAGTGGCTGTTCGGGCAGCACCATGTAGCGGGTATCGGCGGTGGTGTCCCAGACGCGGATCTCGACCGTCGGCGGCAAGTCGAGCCCCATCTCGCGCAGTACGGTGCGCGACTGCCGCACTACCCGCGCGCGATACTCGAGATCCTTGTACCAGTCGGGGGGCAGTCCGATGATCGTGAATGCGGTGCAGGAGCAGAGCGTGCAGCAGATGACGTTTTGCAACGTCGGCGTGTTCTCGAGGACCACCAGGTGGCGGTGATGCTTGGGCATCGATAGCCCCAGTTCGGTGACCGCGGTGCGGCCGTCGGCGAGCAGGCGCTTGCGGAATTCCGGGTCGGTCCAGGCGCGAGCCACGACACGCGCGCCGTTTTGCGGAATCCATTGCTCCTGTGCCGCGTGTTCGAGTTCGGCGACAGCTAGGGCGGGGGCGAGGCCGCGCTCCTCGAAGGCGGCCACGATGGCTGCGACGCGCTTCTCCACGGGCGCTGTGGGCTGGTGCGGACTATCGTGATCGACCATAAGTCCTGACTCGGGGAAGTCGCCATCCAGGATGCCGGCGACGTGATTGCAGTCTTTCAGATCGACCGCAGGCGGTGAAGCGGTGTTCCCAAAGCGCATCTAGTGCAGCGGTGTCAACTCCGCAGTCTTCACCGGCGACTTCACCTTCAAGTCAGCCAGGGTGTCGACCCAGCCGCTCGACCAGGCATCGAACATGTTGCCGAAGTCGAAGCGATTGGTGGCGGATGAAGTGAAGCGCACGCTCGAGCGCGTGCTTCCCCGCTGGCCCGCAGTGCGGTGGTCGACGACGCGCCCAAGCAATTCGCCGGTGGTCGAATCGCGAATGTCGAGCGCCAGCGTGGCCTCGCCGGCGCTGACGGTGTAGACGCGCGTTGCCGGGGCGTTGGTCAAAGACGCAGGTGCGTTGACGCGCAGGTCGAATATGCGGGGCGACAGTCGCAGGACGTCCGGGCCAGGCGCCGAGACGACCTCGTAGCCGGCGCGGGTCACCGCATCGGCGAAAGTGGAACCAAAACCTCTACGGGTCTGGTCGACGATCTGCTCGGCATCCTGAGCGGTGGTCCGGCGCATGATGGCGAGCGGCGGCGTATTCAAGTTCCGCAGCCAGTCTCCGGCGAGTGCGGCCTGCGTCGGGTCGATCATGATCCGGATATACCCGCGGAAATCGATGCCCGGTCGCACCAATACGGCGTCGAACGCGTTCGAGCGGAGCTTGACCAGCCCCTGCGCGTCTGGCTCGCCGGGGCTGGCGGCGGATTGGGCAGCGGCAAAAGTAGCGTCAGCGAGTAGCGCGACGCCAACGAGCACTGTAAACCAGGAGCGAATTTTCATCCTGCCCTCCTTGGAGGTTCAGAATCGATCGGACACTTGCCCGACCTCCGGCCATCGGCCATTTCGATGGTTGCCGGGGCAATGCGCACAGGACCACAGGGCATCAAGCCCGGCAGCGACAGTATACTCGCTGCGCCACGCCGCCGTGCTCGATGCGACGCAGCCCGGTTTGGCGATGAACTGGGCACCTCGTTGCGGCATCGCCATCGGAGCGCTTCGTTATGGAAGCGTGTACGCGGTCTTCACGACGGTAAAGAACTCGCGCGCGTAGCTGCCTTGCTCGCGCGGGCCATAGCTCGATCCCTTGCGCCCACCGAAGGGCACGTGATAGTCGACTCCGGCGGTGGGCAGATTGACCATGATCATGCCAGCCTGGCTGGCGCGCTTGAAATGCGAGGCGTACTTGAGCGAGGTCGTGACGATGCCCGCCGAGAGGCCGAAGTCGGTATCGTTGGCGATGGCCAGCGCCTCGTCGTAGTCCTTGACGCGAATCACGCTCGCTACCGGGCCGAAGATTTCCTCGCGCGAGCTGCGCATTGCGTTGGTGGCGCCGGTGAGCAGCGCGGGCGCGAGATAGTGGCCTTTCTTCGCACGGTCGAGCACCTGACCACCGAAGGCAAGCGTCGCGCCTTCGCGCTGGCCGATGCCGATGTACTCGAGGTCCTGCTTGAGCTGCGACTCGTCGACCACGGGGCCGATGTCGGTGCCGGCGGCGAGCGCGTCGTCGACATTAAGCTTGGCCAGTCGCTCACCGAGCGCTGCAACGAAGCGATCGTGGATACCGGCCGTGACGATCAGCCGCGACGACGCGGTGCAGCGTTGTCCTGTGGAGAAAAACGCGCCGTTCACCGCGCAATTCACCGCAGTGGGCAGGTCAGCATCGTCGAGCACGACCATTGGATTCTTGCCGCCCATTTCGAGCTGCACCTTGGCCATGCGCGCGATGGCCTTGGCCGCGATCGCGCGTCCGGTCGACACCGAGCCGGTGAAACTGATCGCGTCGACGCGTGGGTCGGCGATCATCGCCTCGCCCACCACGCTGCCCCTGCCCATGACCAGGTTGAAAACACCGGCAGGAACGCCAGCCTTGGTAATGATCTCGGAGAGCGCCCACGCCGAGCCCGGCACCAGCTCGGCCGGCTTGAACACGACGCAGTTGCCGTAGCAGAGCGCCGGCGCGATCTTCCATGCCGGAATCGCGATCGGGAAATTCCACGGCGTGATGATGCCGATCACGCCCAGCGGCTCGCGCGTGACCTCGACCTCGATGCCGGGGCGGACCGAGGGGATCTTCTCGCCGGCCAGGCGCAATGCTTCGCCGCCGAAAAACTTGAAGATCTGTCCGGCGCGCGCAACCTCGCCTATGCCTTCGGGCAGCGTCTTGCCTTCCTCGCGCGACAACAGTCTGCCCAGTTCGTCCTTGCGCGCAAGGATTGCGTTGCCGACCGCGTCGAGCATGTTGGCGCGGTCCTGGATCGACGACATCGACCACGCCGGAAAAGCCGCACGTGCGGCGGCAATCGCAGTGTCGGCCTGCGCGCGATCGGCGCGCGTGTACTCGCCGATGACGTCGGACAGGTCGGAAGGATTGATGTTCTTCGAGACGTCGTTGCCGGCGAGCCATTCGCCGGCGATGAAGTTGCGGTGCAGGTCGGTCATGGTCGTTGCCTTGGATTCGTCGTTGTCGGATTCAATTCAGCATATTTGCCGTCGCTGGGGACGACGAATTGTGGAGTAATGGTGCACGTAATGCACCAGGATCTACAACAACCCGCGCGCTGCCAGATTGCGCATCAGCTCGCCGATGCCGAACGTCCAGCGCGGCGCGAGGTCGCTGGTGGTGACGCGGTTCTCGAGCGCGCCGAGTCGTTCGGTGGCGATGACGACGCGGTCACCCAGGTGATGCGTAAAGCCGGCGCCCGGCGCATCGCGGTCCTTGACCGGCGCGAACATCGTGCCCATGAAGAGTACGAAGCCGTCCGGATACTGGTGATTTTCATTGAGCGCCTGCGCCGCCAGGTCCGCGGGGTCGCGACTGATCTTGCGCATGGAGCTGCGGCCGTTGAGATGGAAGCCGTCCTCGCCGTAGACATCGAGCGCGAGTTCACTCGCGCGCACGTCGTCGAGCGTGTAGCTGTTGTCGAACAGGCGAATGAATGGCCCGATCGAGCACGACGCGTTGTTGTCCTTCGCCTTGGACAGCAGCAGTGCGCTGCGGCCCTCGAAGTCGCGCAGGTTGACGTCGTTGCCGAGCGTCGCGCCTTGGATCGCGCCGCGCGAATTGACCGCGAGCACGATCTCCGGCTCCGGATTGTTCCACGCCGATTTCGGATGCAGCCCGATCAGCGCGCCGTGGCCGACGCTGGCCAGCGGCTGCGTCTTGGTGAAGATTTCGGCGTCGGGTCCGATGCCGACCTCGAGATATTGCGACCACGCGCCCTGTTCGACGAGCACCTGCTTGACGCGTGCGGCCTCGTCGGAGCCTGGCTTGAGCGACGTCAGGCTGCCGTCCAGGATCGCGGAAATGCGCCCGCGTATCGCCAGCGCCTTGCTCGCGTCACCGCGCGCCTGTTCCTCGATGACGCGCTCGAGCATGCTTTCGACGAAGGTCACGCCCGCGGCCTTGATCGCCTGCAGGTCGCACGGCGCGAGCAGGCATGGCTGGGACGCATCGAAATCGGGCCGGCTGTTGGCCAGCAACGCGTCGACATGGCCGAGCGCGGTCCCGGTGCATGCACGCACGCGCATCGCAACGTCGGCGTGTTCTAGCCACGCGCTTACGGTGGGGAGCGTAGCGCTCAGATCGACCACGATGCCGTCGGGTCGCACGGTAATGGGTGACGGGCCGGCGTATTGGGCGGGAATCCAGGCGCGGCCCAGCAGCGTGGCAGCGGTCCAGTCGGAAGGCAGGGCGGAGGGAGTCATGGGACCAAGGACGGTGATGGAAGGCGTGGGACAGGCCGGCTTGCGCGCCGGTTCTCGTGCCCGAAGGCAATCATACCGTGTGCGAGCCGCCGGCGACGGGTGTACGCTGTGAGCGTGCGCTGGCCCAACGCCGATCAGATTGCGACGCTGCGCCAGGCGATCGCGATCGCCTGGCCGGTGTCCGTTCTGGAGTTTGGTGGGCATACGCCACAGCCGACACCGCCGGTCGACGACGATGACGACGACGAGGACCGTCGCGGCGGCGGGTCCGGCGGCGGCAACATCGATCCTGACCACGACGACAGCGGGCCCGATGAGGACGATGACGAGGACGACGATGAGGGCGACACGCTCTGGACGGGGTGCGACACACGACCTCCGGCCATTCGCCCCTGACGCCATTTCTCTGGTATAATCACCGACTTGCGGCGATCTGCGAGTAATTTCACGGTTGCCCGCCGCATGCAATATCAGGCAGTACCCCGGCAACCGGATCATCGGCTTCTAATCTTTCGCTTCCGGCAACATGCCGGGCGGCAACATCCGGTTAGTAACGATGGCACAGGGAGCCTTGGCAGAGGTTCCTGCTTGTCGACCCGGTTGTGGCTGTTTATGGCGCCTGGGCGTTCGAGCTGCGGCAACAGTCGTCCGCGCTCCGGCGTTCCCGCCCGATGCTTCTCCACGAATCCGGAATTTTGGGCACGGCTCTCTCCGTTGTGGAGGGACGCTGCTTTATTGCCCGAACGCGGGGCCCTTGCGGGCGCGGCGTTGATTATTGATGGAAACAAACATGAGCTTCGAACAACTACAACTCGCACCCGAACTCCTGCGCGCCCTGGGCAGCTGCGGTTACGCGACGCCAACCCCGATTCAGGAACAGACGATTCCCGCGTTGGTCGGCGGGCGCGACGTCATCGGCTCGGCGCAGACCGGCACCGGCAAGACGGCGGCGTTCGTGCTGCCTGCGCTCAACCGCCTCGCGCTGGCGGCAGGCGGCACGCCGTCCGCCGGACGGCACACCCCGCGCGCTCCGCGCGTGTTGGTGCTGACACCGACGCGCGAACTCGCGCAGCAGGTCGCGGCGCAGGCGATCCAGTATGGCCAGTTTCTCCCTTTCCGCACCGTGTGCATCTACGGCGGCGCGCCCTATCCGGTACAGAATCGCGAACTCTCGCGCGGCGCCGATATCCTCGTCGCGACGCCCGGGCGCCTGATCGACCACCTCGAGCGTGGGCGCATCGACCTGTCCGAGCTCGAAATGCTCGTCCTCGATGAAGCCGATCGCATGCTCGACATGGGCTTCATCGACGACGTCGAGCGCATTGCGGCACGTACGCCCAAGACGCGGCAAACGGTGCTGTTCTCGGCCACCTTCGACACCGCGATCGCCCGCCTGGCGGGTCGCCTGTTGCGCGACCCCGTACGCATCGAAGTCGCCGCCGACAAGGCACCGCCGGTCAGCATCGACCAGCGCGTGCATTACACCGACGACCACGCGCACAAACACCGCGTGCTCGACCATCTGCTGGCCGACACCGACATGACGCAGTCGATCATTTTCATCGCCACCAAGCGCGACGCCGAGTCGCTGGCGACGCGCCTGCGCGGCCAGGGTCATGCGGTCGCCGCGCTCCATGGCGACATGAACCAGCGCGAGCGCAGCCACACGTTGTCGGAGATGCGCCGCGGTCGGGTGCGCACGCTCGTCGCCACCGATGTCGCGGCGCGTGGCCTCGACGTGGCGGGGATAAGCCATGTCATCAATTTCGACTTGCCGCGACAGGCAGGCGACTACGTGCATCGGATTGGCCGCACCGGCCGCGCCGGCGCGACGGGGGTCGCGGTGTCGCTGGCGGGACACAGCGAACGGGGCCAGATGCGTCAAATCGAACGCTACACCGGCGCCACGATCGCTGCGCACATCATTCCTGGCCTCGAGCCGCGTCGCCGCGCCAGCAGCGAGCGCCCTTCAACGACGGCGGCGCGGCCGGCCCGGAATCGCTACGAAGACTCCCGCGTGCCGCATGTGCGCAGGGAGACCCATAACAACACCGCGAATGCGCCGCTTCCCGCGCGACATGCCGACGGTTTTCCGCAATCACCGAGCGGCTGGCAGGCGCGGGGCGGGGACACGCACGGCCAAGGCGCTCGCCGCAGTTACGGTGGCGAGCGACGCGATGGACAGGTCGATGCGCGCAAGTCGCCCTGGCACGAGAACAAGAAGTACAGTCGCTAACGTCAGTAGGCGGCGCGGCACGCAAGACCGGGGCCGTCCTCGCGCAGGGGACGGCCCCGTGCTTTGTCCGGCCGCCAGTCGTGCAGCGAGCGGTGAAAGCGTGTATCGTTTTCTCGATCACGCCTTCGGTACGGGCATGTCTGGAGGAGCGGCAATGTACGCGCAAATGGTGGACACCGGAGCGAAACGCTTGCAGGCTATGGACGAGATGTCGCCGGAGGAGCGCGCCTTTCAGGAACGCATCGACGCCGACATCAAGATCGAGCCCAAGGACTGGATGCCGGAGGCATATCGCAAGACGCTGATCCGGCAGATCTCGCAGCACGCGCATTCCGAAATCGTGGGCATGCTTCCCGAAGGCAACTGGATCACCCGCGCGCCGTCGCTGCAGCGCAAGGCCATTCTCATGGCCAAGGTGCAGGACGAGGCGGGCCATGGCTTGTACCTCTATGCCGCGGCGGAAACGCTCGGCGTGTCGCGCGACGAGCTGGTCGGCGACCTGCACTCGGGAAAAGCCAAGTACTCCAGCATCTTCAACTATCCGACGCTGACCTGGGCCGACATTGGCGCGATTGGCTGGCTGGTCGACGGCGCGGCGATCATGAACCAGATTCCACTCTGCCGTTGCTCCTTCGGCCCCTACGCGCGGGCGATGGTTCGCGTGTGCAAGGAAGAGAGTTTTCACCAGCGCCAGGGTTTCGACATTCTGATGAAGCTCTGCCAGGGGACGCCCGCGCAAAAAGCAATGGCGCAGGATGCGCTCAATCGCTGGTGGTGGCCGTCGCTCATGATGTTCGGTCCACCCGACGCCGATTCAGTACACAGCGCTCAATCGGCGATGTGGAAGATCAAGATCCTGTCCAACGACGAGCTGCGGCAACGCTTTGTCGATCAGACGGTGCCGCAGGCCAACTATCTGGGCATCACCATGCCCGATCGCTTGCTGAAGTGGAACGATGCCCGTGGCCACTACGACTTCGGTCCCATCGACTTCGAGGAACTCTACAGCGTCGTCAAGGGCAACGGTCCGTGCAATCGCGATCGCCTGCGTACGCGGGTCGCGGCGTGGGAGGACGGCGCGTGGGTGCGCGAAGCCGCCATGGCGCACGCCGAAAAACTCGTCGCGCGCGCAGCTCGCAAAGCTGCATGACGTCCCTCCCCCTGGCTGGGGGGGTGTCGGAGACGCTCGTGCAGTATGGGCACCTCCATCCCTGTCGCTTCCCCACTCGCAGCGGACGCAAGACGCCAGCGGCTGCGCGCATCAGCCGCACGCTACTCGTTCTTGTCGCAAGCGGCGCCATCCTGGCAAGCAGCGCGATGGCGAATCCCTTCCAATGCCCGAACGCCTGGCCTCTGCGCCGCGCATTTCTGGCTTTCGACAGCCCGACCACGCAATACAGCGATCAGCTCCTTGACTACATCGCCTCACACTTCGAGTTTGCCGACGCCACCAATCCGCTCAATCTGAACGAACTCAAGCGGCGCAATCCGAACTTCTACATGGTCGCGCACAATTCTCTGAGCGACAATTTCGTGCCGCCGGCGCCGCCCTCCGCAACGCAGGAACACGATTGGCTGCAAGCGCACGCGGCCGAATTCGGCGTGGACCCAGAAGACGTGTATCTCCATTTTTGGAACGACACCGAAGTCAGCCTCGAAGGTCAGAACATCGTCGTTCCCGGCTGGCAACCGGGATCGCCGAAGGCGGGCGCGACCGCCGCCACGCGCTTCGCGTCGCGCGTACCGGTCTACTACCGGAACCTGACGCGACGCATCACCAACTTGTCGACGCCGCAACTGCGCGCGGCCAACCGGGCCTACAACCTGATGCTGGTCGAGCAGCCGATCAGCGCCAGCAACTACTGGGAAGGCTGGTTCTTCGACAACTCGGGCGACCATCGGCTGATCGTCACGGTCGTCACTAACGGCGCATATGCCAGCGGTGGTCAGATCGCAGAGCACCCAGCGCACACCGTGATCAACAGTCCGGCATTCATCGATTGGTACTGGTACCAGGGCATCGGCCTGTTCATGAAGGAACTCCGCGAGTGGGTCCTGGAACACCCGGACGCGCACGGCGGTCGCCGGCTCCGCATCGTGCCGAATGTATTCAATCTTCCGTATCTCGATACCGACGACTGGGACCGGGCGTATATCGATTTACACCCCGCCGACACGTTGTTCCAGGAACTGGAGATGAATCCGACCCGCGACGCGCTGGGAAATTTTCCGGCGATCATTCATCAGAAAAACAAGCTCGCGCAGATCCACGGCGTCGACCTCTTCCAGCCAGGGTGGTCGGTAACCGCGCAACCGCCCGCGATCGGCACATTCACCCGGGACGAAGCGCTGCTGAATTCGCTCAGCCTGCATTGGGTCACGCGCACTCCGAATGTGCTGACGCTCGGAGACTCGGTCTATTCGGTGCAGGTCGCCGACTGGCTGCAGAACATGCGGGGGGTCTTCGACGTCGATCTCGGTGCGCCGTCAGGCGCCCCCTATGTGCTCGCGTCCGGTACCGACAGTCACTTTCCCGCGTATCCCTATTCGGTCTACGCTCGCGATTTTGCCTGCGGCTTTGCCATCGTGCGCGAACGCGGCGGCTCGGACCAGGATTTCGACCCGACCACGGGGGTGAACGTGCAGCTGCCGGGCACCTACACGCCGATCGATGCCGACGGCAACATGCTGCCCGCAACGAATCGCTGGACCTTGCGCAACGGACAGGGCCAGATGTTCGTTTCGGCGCCGCCGAATTTTCAAGGACTATGGTGGCATTCGCCCGCGGGATCGGAGTCCGGATGGGGCATCAACTTGGCACATCAGGGTGACGTTATTTTCGCGACATGGTTTACCTACGACATGACAGGGACGCAGTGGTGGTTGTCGATGACCGCCACCAAGCAGTCGAACCAGACCTATTCGGGAACGCTGTATGAGTCCGGCGGGCCCGCATTCGATGCAGCGCCCTTCAGTCCGTCGCAGGTGATCGCAACGGCGGTGGGCACGGGAACACTGGCCTTTGCGGATCGGGACAACGCGGCTTTCGCGTATACGTTGAGCGGGGTTGCGCAGTCGAAAACCCTCGTGCGACAAACCTTCGGACCGCAGCCGACTTGTGTCTTCGGCGTGCAGCCCAATCTCGCTCTCGCCACCAACTATCAGGACCTATGGTGGGCAGCGCCTGCAGGGTCCGAAGCTGGATGGGGCGTCAACGTGACCCATCAGGGCGATACGCTGTTCGCCACGTGGTTCACCTACGGCCACGATGGCAAACCGCTCTGGCTATCCGCGACGGCGGTGAAGTCTGCGTTCGGCGGCTTTGCCGGAAATCTTTACAGGACGACGGGCCCGGCGTTCGACGTGACGCCCTTCGATTCGTCGCGCGTGTTGCGCGCGGCGGTGGGTACGGCCAGATTCACGTTCACGGACGGTAATTCGGGAATCTTCGCCTACACGGTCGATGGCGTGGCGCGAGCCAAGGCGATAACGCGGCAGGTGTTCCGGTCGCCGGGGACGGTGTGCCGGTGAACGCAACGATGCCATTCGTGAGTAAACTGCGGCATACGGACTTTCTTTTCGCGCGGGACGGAACTTGATGCGGTGAGGAGTTGCACGAGCACCCCCACCCGTACGCCTCGCCGCTCGAGGCGGAAGGGAAACTACAGGAGTGTCGCTGATGAGCGCTTCGGAATGGCCACTCTGGGAAATTTTCATCCGCAGCCAGCACGGGCTCGCGCACAAGCACGTCGGCAGCTTGCACGCGCCTGACGCGGAACTGGCGATCAAGAACGCACGCGATGTCTACACGCGGCGTAACGAAGGGGTGAGTATCTGGGTAGTGATGTCGACCGCTATTTCCGCCAGCTCGCCCGGAGAAAAAGAACCGCTGTTCGAGCCCGCCAACAGCAAGGTGTATCGCCATCCGACTTTTTTTCCAATGCCGGACGAGGTCAAGCATATTTGAAGTCGCCTCCCGTCCCGGCCGTGCGGACTGATCCATGAATCGCGACCAGCAACTCCTCGACTACGTCCTTCGGCTCGCCGACAGCGATCTGATCCTCGCCCAGCATCTGGGCGAATGGGTCGGCCATGGTCCGGTGCTCGAGGAGGACATCGCACTGACCAATGTCGGGCTCGACTTGCTTGGCCAGGCGCGGCTGTGGTTTGCCTACGCCGGCGAAATCGAGGCGCGCGTCGCCGTGCGTGGCCGCACCGAGGACGAATTCGCGTTTCTGCGCGACGCCTCGGGTTTCCGCAATCTGCTCCTGGTCGAGCAACCAAACGGCAATTACGCGCAGACGATGGCGCGGCAATTCTATTACGACGCGTGGCACGAACTGCTGCTCGACGGGCTCTCGCGCTCGTCTGACGCGCGCATTGGCGGAATCGCGGCCAAGGCTTTTAAAGAGGTGCGCTATCACGTGGAGCGCAGCAGCGACTGGGTGATACGGCTGGGCGACGGGACGCGCGAGAGTCACGCGAAAATGCAGGCGGCCATCGACGACCTGTGGATGTATACCGGCGAGATGTTCGAGGCCGACGCGACCGAAGTCGCGCTGGCGGCCGCAGGCATCGGCTGCGACCTCGCAGCGATCGCGCCGGTCTGGCGTGAACGCATCGCTGCCGTGCTTGCCGAGGCGACGCTGTCGGTGCCAGCGGGCGCGTGGATGCAGAGCGGCGGCAAGCGCGGCGTGCACACCGAACGCCTCGGGCACTTGCTCGCCGAAATGCAATCTTTGTCGCGAGCGCACCCCGGAGCGCAGTGGTGAGCGAAGCCGTCGCCGACCTGACCGATCCCGCGTTCGCTGCGGCGTGGCAGCTGCTTGCGGCCATTCCCGATCCCGAAATACCAGTGATTTCGATCGTCGAACTGGGCATCGTGCGAGCATTGCGGCGCGACGGCGACGCGCTGGTAGTGACGGTGACTCCCACCTATTCCGGCTGCCCGGCGACCGCGATGATCGAATCCGACATTCTGCAGGCACTGGAGCGATCGGGAGAGACTGGCTGCCGCGTCGAAACGCAGCTCGCGCCGGCGTGGACGACCGACTGGATCGCACCAGAGGCGCGCGAACGCCTGCGCGTGTATGGCATTGTACCGCCGGGGGAAAGGGCGGCGGGCAAACGGGTCAACGTCAGTGGCTTGCGGCGAGCGCGAGTGGTGGCCATTGCCTGTCCCCGTTGCGGCTCGGCACATACCACCGAGTTGTCGCGATTTGGCTCGACGGCCTGCAAAGCGCAATACCGCTGCGAGGACTGCCGGGAACCCTTCGACTACTTCAAGCCGCACTAGGCCGCGTCGTGAGCAAATTCCATCCGCTGAAAGTGGCCACGGTGGCGCGCGAAACGCGCGACGCCATCGTCCTCAGCTTCGACGTGCCGCCCGAGCTGCGTGAGTCGTTCCGCTTCGTCCAGGGCCAGCACCTTACCTTACGCGCGGACATCGGCGGCGACGACGTCCGCCGCTCGTATTCGATCTGCTCGGCGGTGCAGGACCCGGTTTTGCGGATTGCGGTGAAGAAAGCGCCGGGAGGCGTATTTTCGATGTGGGCCAACGAGCGGCTTCAGGCGGGGCAGACGCTAGACGTCATGCCGCCCATGGGCCACTTCAATGTGCCGCTGGCGGCGATCAACCGCAAGCATTACGTCGGCTTCGCTGCCGGCAGCGGCATCACGCCGCTGCTGTCCATCATCAAGACGACGCTCCACGCCGAACCGCAGAGCGCGTTCACGTTGTTTTTCGGCAACCGCTCGTCTAGCGCGGTCATGTTCAAGGAGGAACTGGCGGATCTCAAGGACGAATTTCTCGGCCGCCTGAACCTGGTCTACGTCATGAGCCGCGAGGCACAGGACATCGACATCCTCAATGGCCGCATCAACCGGAAGAAGGCCGACGCGCTGCTCGAACATTGGGTCGACGTTGCGAACATCGATACCGCATTCGTGTGTGGTCCAGACGGCATGATGCAGGCAGTGTCCGAGTCGCTGCTCGCGCACGGCGTGCCCAAGGCGCGCATCAAGATGGAACTTTTCGCGGCCAGCATACCCAAGCACGAGCGCAAGGCCTACGCGCCGCCGGACCCCGGGCATACCGAATGCGCGGTCACGGTCATCATCGACGGCGCGGCGAAGCAGTTCACGCTGCAGAAGACCAAGGAGAACATCATCGATGCGGCTTTGCAGCAGGGGATCGAGCTGCCGTATTCGTGCAAGGGCGGCGTTTGCTCGACGTGTCGCGCCAAGCTCATCGAAGGCGAGGTCGACATGGATGTCAATTTCGCGCTCGAGGACTACGAAATCGCCCGCGGTTTCATCCTGTGCTGCCAGAGTTATCCGGTGACCGACAAAGTGGTCGTCGATTTCGATCAAACGGGGTAACGGCGTTCCAGTCGTGGCGACAAGCTGCTAACCTAGCGAACGCGCTTACACGTCGTCTCCGCGCAAGCGGGGACCCATTGTTGCACCATTTGAACTGCCACATGGATTCCCGCGTGCGCGGGAATGACGGATGCATTGAATCCGAGGAGAAGTGCCAGTGCCAAATCCTATGTTCGAGCGCCACAAAGTGCTCCTCGATCGCGCGCTGCAGGCCATTGCCGAGCGCGGCTACTGGAGCGCGTTTCCCGAAAGCCCGAGTCCCAAGGTGTATGGCGAAGGTGCTGCCGAAGCCGGCAAGGCGGCGTTCGACGCGCTGCTGAGCAAGCCCTTTCCGTTGACGCTGCCCGGCGCGCGTGACACGATCGGCGGCGAGATCTCGCCCTACGGAATGCCGCTCGGTGTGACCTACCCGAAAGTCGACATCGACGCGCTGTTCGCGGCGATTGCGAAAGCCGAACCGGCGTGGCGCAAGGCCGGTCCGGAGGCCTGGATTGGCGTGTCGCTGGAAATCCTGACGCGCATCAACAAGCGCAGCTTTGAAATCGCGCACGCAGTGATGCACGCGACCGGGCAGGCCTTCGTGATGTCATTCCAGGCGGGCTGCCCGCACGCGCAGGACCGCGCGCTGGAGGCCATTGCGTATGCGTGGGATGAAATGCGCCGGATCCCGGCCAAGGCGCTGTGGGAAAAGCCGCAGGGCAAGAACGAGCCGCTGAAGATGGAAAAGCATTACCGCATCGTGCCGCGCGGCGTCGGCCTGGTCATCGGCTGCAACACCTTTCCGACCTGGAACGGCTATCCCGGAATGTTCGCGAGCCTCGCGACCGGCAACGCGGTGATCATCAAGCCGCATCCCAACGCCATTCTGCCGCTGGCGATCACGGTGCAGATCGCGCGCGAGGTCCTCGCCGAGGCCGGCTTCGATCCGAACGTTGTCACCTTGGTGGCGCACGCCGCCGGCGAGGACACGGCGCAGAAACTTGCCTTGCGGCCGGAGGTAAAGCTCATCGACTTCACCGGTAGCACCGCCAACGGCAACTGGCTCGAAGCGCACGCGCGGCAAGCCCACCTGTACACCGAAAAAGCGGGCGTGAACCAGATCGTGCTCGATTCGGCTGACGACTTCAAGGGCGTGGCGCGCAACGTCGCCTTTTCATTCGCGCTGTACACGGGACAGATGTGCACGACACCGCAGAATGTCTACGTCCCGCGCACGGGCATCGATACCGCCGAAGGCCACCTGTCCTTCGACCAGGTCGCGCAGGCACTCGGGGAAGCGGTGCAAAAACTGGTCGGCGACCCGGCGCGCGCAGTGGAAATCCTCGGCGCGGTAGTGAGCGACGGCGTGGCGGCGCGCATCGACACGGCCAGGATGATGGGGACGGTCATCGTCGACAGCCAGGTCATCGTGCATCCGCTCTATCCCAAGGCGCGCGTGCGCACGCCGCTGCTGCTGCGTCTCGACGCGGCCGACAAGGAAACCTACATGAAGGAGTGGTTCGGCCCGATCGCGTTTGTCATCGCCACCGACAGCACCGCGCACAGCCTGGACATAGCGCGTGGCGCGGTGAAGTTGAATGGGGCGTTGACGCTGTCGCTGTACTCGAACAACGGGAAGGTGATCGAGCAGGCCATCGACGTGGCCGAGGACAGCGGTGTGGCGCTGTCGATCAATCTGACCGGTGGCGTATTCGTCAATCAGTCGGCGGCTTTCTCCGATTTTCACGGAACGGGCGCCAATCCTGCGGCGAATTCAGCGCTGACTGATGCGGCGTTCGTGGCGAGCCGGTTCCGGGTGGTGCAACATCGGATGCACGTCTAGCCGTCATCCTCGACGGAATGACGAATGGTCGAGAAAATGATCTACGAATCCATCCTATTCTCCGTCGACGACGGCATCGCCCGGCTGACGTTGAACCGGCCCGATCGCCTCAACAGCTTTACCGATGCGATGCATGCCGAGGTGCGCGACGCGCTTGCACGGGTGCGGGTCGAATCCGCCGCGCGGGTCCTGCTGCTCACCGGCGCGGGTCGGGGCTTTTGCGCCGGACAGGACCTGGCCGACCGCGCGGTTGCGCCGGGCGCCGAGCCGGTCGATATCGGCGCGTCGATCGAGCGCAACTACAAACCACTGGTGCTGACGCTGCGCGCGCTGCCGATGCCCATTGTTTGCGCCGTCAACGGTGTCGCCGCGGGCGCGGGCGCCAATATCGCGCTGGCCTGCGACATCGTCATTGCGGCGAAGTCGGCAAGCTTCATTCAGGCGTTCGCGAAGATCGGTCTTCTGCCCGATGCTGGCGGCACCTATTTTCTGCCGCGCCTGACCGGAAGCGCGCGAGCGATGGGCCTGGCGCTGCTGGGCGAGAAACTGCCGGCGGAGCAGGCGGCGGCATGGGGCCTGATCTGGAAGTGCGTGGAAGACGCAGAATTGACGAGCACGGTAGAGGCCATGCTGCAGCACTTCGCTACTGCGCCGACGCGCGGACTCGCCGCCACCAAGCGCGCGCTGCAACTGGCGGCTGGAAACACCCTGGAAGCACAGCTCGACATCGAACGCGACCTGCAGCGCGAACTTGGCCGCAGCGACGACTATCGCGAGGGCGTCGCGGCATTCAGCGCCAAGCGCCCCCCGAAGTTTGCTGGAAAATAGGACGATGGCGGAACAGTCGGAACCGCGGTCGGCGTCCGAGGCTCAGTCCCTTGCCGAGCGGGTCGCCGCGGCGATGTTCGCCCATGACCGAGCGTCGCAAATGATGGGAATGCGCATCGTCGATGTGGGAGCGGGCCGCGCTGAACTCACGATGACGGTGCGCGCCGACATGCTCAATGGTCACGCAACCTGCCATGGCGGCTTCATCTTCACGCTGGCCGACAGCGCATTTGCGTTCGCCTGCAACAGCGACAATCAGACCACGGTCGCTTCCGGAGCCGGCATCGACTTTCTCGCACCCGCGCACGAAGGCGATGTTCTCAACGCGCTGGCCGAGGAGCGTGGCGCGAGTGGCCGCACCGGTGTCTACGACATAGCAGTGCGCAACCAGCGCGGCGAAGCGATCGCGTTGTTCCGCGGCAAGTCGCATCGCATCAAGGGCACCATCATCACCGAGCCGTAGCAGGAGGATTCATGTCCGCCAGGAAGGCTGCACCGGCGGGTCTGGAAGCGATAGAGACCGCCAGCCGCGACGAACTCGCGGCGCTGCAACTGCAACGCCTGCAGTGGACGCTCGCGCACGCCTACACCAACGTCGGGCACTACCGCAAGACGTTCGACCGAGCCGGGGTGCGCCCCGAGGATTGCCAGTCGCTGGCCGATCTGGCGCGCTTCCCGTTCACGGTCAAGACCGACCTGCGTGACAATTATCCTTTCGGAATGTTCGCGGTGCCGCGCGAGAAGGTTGCGCGCATTCATGCCTCGTCCGGAACGACGGGCAAGCCGACCGTCGTTGGCTATACGAGCAAGGACATCGACACCTGGGCCACGGTGATGGCACGCTCGATTCGCGCTGCCGGTGGCCGCCCGGGCGACCTGGTGCACATTGCTTACGGCTATGGCCTGTTCACCGGCGGCTTGGGCGCGCACTACGGCGCCGAGAAGCTGGGCTGCACGGTGATCCCGATGTCCGGCGGCCAGACCGAGAAGCAGGTGCAGCTGATCCAGGATTTCAAGCCGCGCGTCATCATGGTGACGCCGTCGTACATGCTGGCGCTGGCCGAGGAAATGGAGAAGCAGGGCGTCGATCCGAAGACGACGTCGCTGGAAATCGGCATCTTCGGCGCCGAGCCATGGACGCCGACCATGCGCCTGGCGATCGAGACGCGGCTCGATATCGACGCCATCGACATCTACGGATTGTCGGAAGTCATGGGACCCGGCGTGGCGCAGGAATGCATCGAGACCAAGGATGGCCTCACGATCTGGGAGGATCACTTTTATCCCGAGATCATCGATCCCGAGACCGGCGCGGTGTTGCCGGAAGGGACCAAGGGCGAGCTGGTATTCACCTCGCTGACCAAGGAGGCGCTGCCGATCATCCGTTATCGCACGCGTGACCTCACCCGCCTGCTGCCGCCGACGGCGCGCACGATGCGGCGGATGGAAAAGATCACCGGGCGCTCCGACGACATGTTGATCATCCGCGGCGTGAACGTTTTTCCGACTCAGGTGGAGGAACTCATCCTGAAGGACGCGGCGCTGGCGCCGCACTATCAGCTCGAAGTCACGCGGCCGAAGAATCTTGACGAGTTAACGGTGCTCGTCGAGAGAGCGCCGGGTGCCGGCGCTAAGGACGGCGACAGCGCGGGCCAGCGACTCGCGCACCTGATCAAGAGCCTGATCGGCGTGAGTGCGGAGGTGCGCGTGCTGCAGGTCGGGGCCATCGAGCGTTCGCTGGGAAAGGCGCGGCGAGTCGTGGACAAGCGCCCGAAGACCTGAACAATCGGCTCTGCGCGGGCGGCGCTCGCGGTATCATAGGTCGAGCGCACCTGGTGAGTAACGCCCCCATGGGAACCCTTGACGACGAGATTGCCCGCCACCTGCAAGAGGCCCTCGAATCCGGCGAGCTGCGTGCCGCCGAAAGCTACGGCATACCCATGGTCGAGGATGCGGGTTGGCACGCGACGCCGGAAGCCTTGCGCATGCCGTTTAAGATCCTCAAGAACTCGGGATTCCATCCGCCGGAGATCGCCATGTTCCACGAACGCGCCGACCTCGTCGCCGCGGTGCGCGCCTGTGCGGACCCTGCGGAACGCAAGCGCTTGCAGCAGAAGCTCGCCGAGCTCGAGCAGAAAATCGCGTTGCGCCTTGAAGCCCTGCGCATTCACGGCAGCCTGTAACGGCATAGCGACGCGCACTACCGCATCGCCGGCTTTGCGGCGGCATGGCAACAGGAATTGATGGCACTCGATCGGCAGCCGATGTGGACGTTCCGCGGTCAAGTGTGGCCGCCGTTCGCGCTCGAGCCCGGAGCAGGCCAGGAATCGGTTTGGGACTACCCGCGACCTCCGCGCATCGAGGCCGACGCGCGGCGGATAGAAGTGAAACATGCCGGCAAGTTGATCGCATCCGCGACCGCCAATTTTCGCGTGCTTGAAACCGCCAGCCCACCGACCTACTATGTTCCGCAGCAGGCCGTGGATCGCGCGCTGCTGCGGCGCATGCCAGGTTCGTCGTACTGTGAGTGGAAGGGCGCCGCAACGTACTGGGCGCTCGCCGGCGCTGAAAGCGCGATTGCGGTCGGGTGGAGCTACGAAAATCCACTGCCCGCTTTCGTGTCCATTCGCGGCTATCTGTCGTTCTATCCGGCACGCGTCGAATGCTACGTGGCGGACGAGCGTGTGACGGCGCAGGCTGGCGGCTTCTACGGGGGCTGGATAACCGCCGCCATAGTCGGTCCGTTCAAGGGCGACCCCGGTACCGCGGGGTGGTGATGACAGCAACTGCGTTTCACGGCGTTTTTCCATATCTCGTTTCGCCACTGGACGATGCCGGCGAAGTCAAGGACGATGTCCTGTCCCGCCTGTGCGACGACCTGATCGCCGCCGGCGTGCATGGCCTGTCACCGCTGGGCTCCACCGGAGAATTCGCGTACCTAGCTTGGCCGCAGCGACGACGCGTGGTCGAGGTGGTTGTCGATGCCGCGCAAGGGCGGGTGCCGGTGGTCGCGGGCGTCGCGTCCACCACCATTGCCGATGCGGTAGTGCAGGCTCGCGAATTCGAACGCATGGGTTGCGCCGGCATCCTCGCGATCCTCGAAGCGTATTTCCCGATCGGCGACGAGGGTGTGTATGCCTATTTCAAGGCCATTGCGGACGCCGTCAGTATACCGCTCGTGCTCTACACCAATCCGAATTTCCAGCGATCTGACCTGAGCCTGCCGGTCATCGAGCGCCTCTCCCGTGTCAGCAATATTGGCTACATCAAGGACGCATCCAGTAATACCGGTCGTCTGCTGTCGATCATCAATCGAGTGGAAGGGCGCATGCAGGTATTCGCTGCTTCGTCGCATGTTCCAGCATGCGTCATGCTCATCGGCGGCATAGGATGGATGGCGGGACCCGCGTGCATCGCGCCGAAGCAGAGCGTCGAGCTCTACGAATTGTGCAGGCACGGCGACTGGGCCGCGGCCATGCAACGCCAGCGGCCGCTGTGGGCGCTCAACCAGGCCTTCGCCAAATACAATCTTGCGGCGTGCATCAAGGGTGCGCTGGAGTTGCAGGGTTACTCGGTCGGACCGCCGCTGCCGCCGCAGGAGCGGCTCACGCCCGAGGGCATCGAGGAAGTCAGGCGCGCGCTGGTGACGGTCGGCGCGTTGTAGACGCTCCGCGGGGACTGATCACCGATTATCGAGGGAGTTGGAGTGGCAATCGCATGGGCGAGAACGCGCGCGCTGGGGCAGCCGTTGCGCATCGACGTTGACGCGAACGGCGGCGCGTCGCGCACGAACGGCGCATCGCAAGTCGGTCCGGTCGATTGGGACGTCCCCACACAGGGAACGGTGATCGGCACGCTGCTCAATTATCGCGGCGAGATGGCGGCGCTGGGCGACGCCATGCACACAGCGCCCCATCTGGCGCCGCCACGGGCACCGGTACTCTATATCAAACCCGCGAACACCTGGATCCCGCACGGCGCGCCGATTCCAATGCCTGCGAACCTCGACACGATCGCCGTCGGCGCCGCGCTCGGCGTCGTCATCGGCACGGCGGCGACGCGTGTCGTGCCGGCGCGAGCGCTCGATTGTGTCGAGGGTTTCACCATCGTCAACGACGTGCACTCACCCAACTCGAATCTGCTGCAGTTCGCGCTGCGCGAACGCTGTCGCGACGGCTTCTGTCCGATCGGGCCATGGGTGATCGAGCGCGCAGCGATCACCAATCCGGATGCGCTGCGCGTGCGCGTGTTTGTCAACGATACCGAGCGTGCGACCGCCACCACCGCCGACCTCGTGCGTTCGATCGCGACGCTGATCGCGGACGTATCGGAATTCATGACCCTGTCCTCTGGGGACGTGCTTCTGGCCGGGATACCCGAGAGCGCACCGACCGCTCGCGTCGGCGATCGGGTGCGCATCGAGATCGAGGGCATCGGCGCACTAGAGAATCCAGTCGTTCGCGAGGCGCGGCCGTGAGACACGCCCGCGTCGAAATAGATGGCGCGATCCACGACGCGTCGGTGGTCAATGATCGACTGCAGCTCGCGGACGGCCGCAGCATCGCCGAAGCGGACGTCCGCTGGCTCCCGCCGTTGGCGCCGACGTCGCGCCCGCGCACTATTTTCGCGGTCGCGGCCAACTACACCGATCGCAGCGAACATCTTGCGTTCACGCCGCCGTACGAACCGCAGATCTATCTTAAGGGACCGAACACGCTTGTCGGCCACCGCTCGCGCACCTGGCGGCCGGATGAGGTGACGTACATGCACTACGAATGCGAACTCGCTGTGGTGATCGGGCGCGCCGCGCGTTGGGTTACCCGTGCCGATGCCTACGAGCATGTGGCGGGGTACACCGTTGCCAACGATTATATGGTGCGCGACTATCTCGAAAACTATTACCGGCCCAATCTGCGCGCCAAGGGTCGCGATGCGTGCACGCCGATCGGGCCGTGGCTGGTGGACGCGGCGGACATCCGCAACCCGATGAGCCTGCGTCAGACGACTTACGTCAATGGCGCTGTGAAGGAACGCGGCAACACCGGTGACATGATCTTCGACATCGCCTACCTGATTGCTTACCTCTCCGGCTTCATGACGCTTTCGCCGGGTGACGTCATCCTCACGGGCAATGCCGGCGGCGGGGTCGGTGTGCACGCCGGCGACGAAGTGGTGACCGAAATCGACGGCATCGGCCGCTTGGTCAACACCATCGTCGGCGACCACCGGCGCTATTCGTGAAAATCTGCATCGTCGGCGCCGGTGCGATCGGCGTGTTCTTCGGAGCGCGCCTCGCCGCATCGGGCGCCGAGGTTGCCGCGGTTGCGCGCGGTGCGACGGCGCAGGCGCTGTGCCTACACGGTTGGCGCGTCGAGTCCGCCGGCGTGCTCACGAGCGCGCCCGCTCGCGTTGCGGAGGCGCCTGCCGAGTTGGGTACGCAGGGCCTGGTGATCGTCGCCGTGAAGGGACCGGCGCTGGCGGGAGTCGCGGCGTCCATCGCGCCGCTGCTCGGGCCGTCGACCATTGTCGTCACGGCCATGAACGGGGTGCCTTGGTGGCTTTTTCAAGGCTTCGGTGGCGTCAATGAGGGATTGCGTCTCGAAACGGTCGATCCGGGGGGACGCATTGCGGCGGCGATTCCCGCATCGCAGGTGCTGGGTTGCGTCGTGCACGCCGCATGCTCGACGCCGGAGCCCGGATTGACGCGCAACGTGGTCGGCAAGCGCCTGATCGTCGGCGAGCCAGGCGGCGGGTCGTCGCCGCGGCTCGATCGCGTCGGCGCGCTGCTGCGCGACGCCGGCTTCGAGGTCGAGCAGTCCGAATGCATTCAACGCGACATCTGGTACAAGCTGTGGGGCAACATGACGATGAATCCGGTGTCGGCGCTCACCGGCTCGACCGCCGATCGGATTCTCGACGATCCGCTGGTCAATGGATTCTGTCTGGAAGTCATGCGCGAGGCCGCGGCGATCGGCGCGAAGATCGGCTGCCCTGTCGGCCAAACCGGTGTCGAGCGTAACGCAGTCACGCGCAAGCTCGGTGCCTTCAAGACATCGATGCTGCAGGACGTCGAGGCGCACCGGCCGGTGGAGATCGATACGCTGCTCTCGGCGGTGCGTGAAATAGGCATTGCGGTGGGCGAGCCGACACCGTATCTCGATGCGCTGTTGGGTCTGGCGCGCTTGCAGGCGCAGACGCTTGGCTTGTACCCGCGCTAGAGGCGCCGTTCTATGCGCGCCCTGCCGACGGGCGTAGAATTTGCCGACGGGGCGCCCCTCGTTTCCTGAAATGAGCTTTACCATGATCGAAAAGAAATTCGCGTCCCACGCCGACCTCGAAGAAAAGAAGGTTAGCTTCGACAAGCTCTCCGAGCACGCCTACGCATATACCGCCGAAGGCGATCCGAATACCGGGATCGTGGTCGGCGACGACGCGGTAATGGTGATCGACACGCAGGCGACGCCGGTGATGGCGCAGGACGTGATACGACGCATCCGGGAAGTCACCGACAAGCCGATCAAGTACGTCGTGCTCTCGCACTATCACGCCGTGCGGGTACTCGGCGCGTCAGGCTACAAGCCCGAGCACATCATCGCCAGCCGCGACACTTTCGACCTCATCGTCGAGCGTGGCGAAGCCGACATGAAAAGCGAGATCGAGCGCTTTCCGCGCCTGTTCCGTGCCGTGGAGTCGGTGCCGGGGCTGACCTGGCCGACGCTGGTGTTCGAACAACGACTGACGCTTTGGCTGGGCAAGCTGCAGGTCGAGATCATGCAGGTCGGGCGCGGCCACACCAAGGGCGACACCATCGTCTGGCTGCCGCAGGAAAAGATCCTGTTTTCGGGCGACTTGGTCGAATACGGAGCGACGCCGTACACCGGCGACGCGTACCTCGCCGACTGGCCGGCGACGCTCGACGCCATCGCGGGGCTGCAGCCGCAGAAGCTCGTTCCGGGCCGCGGCGCGTCATTGATGAACCCGCAGGATGTCAAGGCCGGACTCGACGGCACGCGCGCTTTCGTCACCGAGATGTTCGCGGCCGTAAAGCAGGGCGCCGCGGCGGGCAAGAATCTGCGCACCATCTACAAGGAAACCTACGCCGCGCTCAAACCCAAGTTCGGCCACTGGGTCATCTTCGATCACTGCCTGCCATTCGACGTCACGCGTGCCTATGACGAAGCGACGCAGTACCGCGATCCGCGCATCTGGACGGCGCAGCGCGACCTGGAGATGTGGGAGTCGCTGGAAGAGTGAAGACTTACGCGAATCCGGAATACGCCTACGTTAGGCCGGCGGACCTCGATGGCGCGCCTCGGCACTGGCCGGTGATCGTCGCCGGCGCGGGGCCCGTGGGATTGACCGCCGCCATCGATCTCGCGCTGCGCGGCATCGACGTGCTGCTGCTCGACGAGGACAACACCGTCAGCGTGGGCTCGCGCGCTATCTGCTGGGCCAAGCGCACCCTGGAAATACTCGATCGTCTTGGCTGCGCCGAACGCCTGCTGGACAAGGGCGTGCGCTGGAACGTCGGCCGCGTGTTCTTTCGCGACGAACAGGTCTACGAATTCAACCTGCTGCCCGAATCGGGACACCGGCATCCCGCGTTTATCAATTTGCAGCAATACTGGGTCGAGCAGTTCCTGGTCGAGCGGGTCGGCGAATTGGCGCAGGCGGAATTGCGCTGGAAGAACAAGGTCGTCGGCGTGACGCAACAGCCGGATCGCGTCGCGATATGCGTCGCCACGCCGGACGGCGAATATGTCGTGCATGCCGACTGGCTGATCGTCGCCGACGGCGCGAAGAGCCCGATCCGTGGCATGCTCGGACTGGACAGCGACGGCCAGGTGTTTCGCGATCGGTTCCTGATCGCCGATATCCACATGAGCTCCGATTTTCCGGCCGAGCGCTGGTTCTGGTTCGATCCGCCGTTTCACCGCAACCAGTCGGCGCTCCTGCACCGCCAGGCCGACGACGTCTGGCGCGTCGATTTCCAGCTCGGGTGGGACGCCGATCCGGAGGAGGAGAAGAAGCCCGGGAACATCCTGCCGCGGTTGCAGGCGATGCTCGGCGACAACGTGCGCTTCGAGATCGAGTGGGCCAGCGTGTACACGTTCCAGTGCCGGCGTATGCGCAATTTTCGCCACGGTCGCACGCTGTTCGCGGGAGACGCCGCGCATCTCGTGTCGCCGTTCGGCGCTCGTGGCGCGAACGGCGGGATTCAGGACATCGATAACCTGGCGTGGAAGCTCGAACTAGTGCTCGAAGCTCTGGCGCCGCCGGCGCTGCTCGATACGTACGACACCGAGCGGCGACATGCCGCAGACGAGAACATAACGCACACTACCCGCAGCACCGAATTCATCACGCCCAAGGGAGGTGCCAGCCGCAATTTCCGCGACGCGACGCTGATGCTGGCCAAGCGGCACGCGTTTGCGCGCACGCTGGTCAACAGCGGCAGGCTGTCGCTGCCGGCCATCCTCAGCGACTCACCGCTCAACACACCCGATTTCGCGGGTGACGGGTTCGGCGTGACCATGGGCCCTGGAAACTGCGCGGCCGATGCGCCTGTGCGCGGTCCGCGCGGGGAGTGGCTGTTACCGCACCTCGCTCAGGGCTTCACGCTGCTGGCATTCGACACTGCCGTTCCCGCGGAGGCGGTCACCGCCCTGGAGCGCGGTGCGGTGAAATGCACGGTCGTGAACGTGGCCTCAGGAAGCGCCGGAGCTGCGCGCGGAGTAGCGGATCGCGACGGCGTACTGAGCAGGCGCTATGGTGCGAAGCCCGGCACCTGTTATCTGTTCCGACCCGATCAGCACGTGTGCGGTCGCTGGCGCGAATTTGATCTCGCCAGAGTGAGCGCCGCGGTATCACGCGCCAGCGGCGACGTCCCCGACGCGATGCGGCGGGAGGCGGCATGACGCTCAACAGCGAACCGAACATTGCGGCGCCCGATGACTTCTATCAGGATCTGATCGACCTGCATCACGACCTGTCCGACGAGCAGAGCGCGCTGGTGAACGCCAAGCTGATCCTGCTCCTCGCGAATCAGGTCGGTGACGCTGCGGTCCTGCGCGCCGCAATCGCCGCGGCGCGCGAAGACCTTCCTCCGCCCGCGACGGGTTGAACCGTCCAGACCACTCCGATGCCAACCGCACGCGGCGCCGCGCCGCGGACCCCTCCCGATGATAATGCGCCGGTGCTGAAGTACGTGTCCGGATTCGGTAACGAGTTCGCAACTGAGGCATTGCCCGGTGCGCTACCGGTCGGCCAAAATTCACCGCAACGGGCACCCTACGGGTTGTACACCGAGCAGATGTCAGGGACCGCGTTCACCGCGCCGCGCGGCGCGAACCGGCGCTCGTGGCTGTATCGGATCCGGCCGGCGGCGATGCACGAGCCGTTTCAGCCGCGCGGCAGCGGACGTATCGAAAGTCGATTCGACGCCGTCCCGACCTCTCCCAATCAGCTGCGCTGGGACCCTTTGCCGCTGCCCGCCACCCCGACCGACTTCGTCGACGGACTGGTGACCATGGCGGGCAACGGCGAACCCGCATCATTGAGCGGATGCGGCATTCACGTCTACGCCGCCAACCGATCAATGACCGATCGATTCTTCTACGATGCCGACGGCGAGTTGGTGATCGTGCCGCAACAGGGCCGCCTGCGGCTGTTCACCGAACTCGGACGACTCGACGTCGAGCCGCAGGAAATCGCGGTCATCCCGCGCGGTCTGCGTTTTCGCGTCGAACTCGTCGACAACGCAGCGCGCGGTTATGTCTGCGAAAACTACGGCGCGTCGCTGCGGCTGCCTGATCTGGGGCCGATCGGTTCCAACGGGCTCGCCAATCCGCGCGATTTCTTGGCGCCGGTGGCGTGGTACGAAGATCGCGACGGCGGCTTCGAGCTGGTCGCGAAATTCATGGGTGAGCTGTGGACCGCGCCGATTGCTCATTCGCCCCTCGACGTCGTCGCGTGGCACGGCAACCTCGCGCCGTACAAGTACGACCTGCGGCGCTTCAATGCCATGGGCTCGACCAGCTTCGATCATCCCGATCCTTCGATCTTCCTCGTGCTGCAGGCGCGCAGCGACACGCCGGGCGTCGATAGTCTCGACTTGGTCGTCTTCCCGCCGAGGATACTAGCGATGGAGCACACGTTTCGCCCACCGTGGTTTCATCGCAACGTCGCCAGCGAATTCATGGGCCTGATTCATGGTGTGTACGATGCCAAGGCAGAAGGCTTCGTGCCGGGCGGAGCGAGTCTGCACAACTGCATGTCGGGCCACGGGCCCGACGCCGAGACTTTCGCAAAAGCGAGCGCCGCCGATCTGTCGCAGGCGACGCGCATCACCGATACGATGGCTTTCATGTTCGAGTCCAACCGGGTTATACGGCCGACGCGCTACGCCCTCGAGTCGGCGCAATTGCAACCCGAGTATTTTCGCTGCTGGCAGGGACTTGCCAAGCACTTCAATCCTGATCGGCGCTGATTGCGCCGCCGCTTGCGGCGGTGACGACAGCGCCTTCGGGCGCGATCCAGAATGCGCTGTCAAACAAGTCATTCCACCACGGAGTTGTGATGAACTACGAAAACATCCTTGTCGAAACCCATGGCCGCGTCGGCGTCATCCGACTCAATCGACCGCAGCGGCTCAATGCGCTCAATGAAGCCCTAGCGACCGAGCTTGGCGTCGCGCTCGGCGCCTTCGATGCCGATCCCGGCATCAGCGTGATCATCATCACCGGCAATGACAAGGCGTTCGCAGCCGGCGCCGACATCGGCGCAATGGCCGAGTGGAGCTACCAGAAGGTCTACAGCGGTAACTACATCATGAGTTGGGAATCGGTGAAACAAACGCGCAAGCCCGTGATCGCGGCGGTCGCCGGTTATGCTCTGGGGGGAGGCTGCGAATTGGCGATGATGTGCGACCTGATCATCGCCGCCGACACCGCCAAGTTCGGCCAGCCCGAGATCACCATCGGCACGATTCCCGGCATGGGTGGAACTCAGCGCCTGCCGCGCGCCGTGGGCAAGGCCAAGGCGATGGATTGGTGCCTCACGGGGCGCATGATCGATGCGGCGGAAGCCGAGCGCTCCGGCCTTGTGGCACGCGTCGTTCCGCCCGACAAGTTGTTCGAGGAGGCGCTGGCCATGGCGACCAAGATCGCGAGCCATTCGCTGCCGGTCGTGCTCAAGGTGAAGGAGGCGGTCAATCGCGCATACGAGTCGTCGCTGGCCGAGGGACTGCTGTTCGAGCGCCGCGAGTTTCACGCTACGTTTGCGCTGGAGGATCAGAAGGAAGGCATGCGCGCGTTCGTCGACAAACGCAAACCCGATTTCAAGCACAAGTGACGCATCCGTCCAAGAGCGAGACGCGGGAGCGCTGCAGCGATTGGTAACGGAGTATTCGTCATCCCGGCGCAGGCCGGGATCCAAGTTTGGTACGGTAACGGTACGTGAACTTGGACCCCGGCCTGCGCCGCGGCGACAAGTGCTACTTCACCAAATCGGCCCCCGCCTTCTACACACCGCGTCCTGTGCTCCAGTACCTCCACCGGTCGAGACGCGCCGTGTCGGGCTCGCGCTATGATTTTTTTGGCCGGATGTGCTGGCACCTTCACGAGGCTGCTGGCAACCATTGGAGCATCTTATGAACAAGTTTCTCTGCAGGTTTGGAATAATCCTGGTCACCATGTTGCTCGCCGGCTGCGCGTCGACGACGCTGCAATCGGCGTGGTTCGACAGCTCGTTCAAGGGACCGGCGTTCAAGCGCATTCTCGTGGTCGGCGTCACCGGCAATTTCACCGACCGCCGCGTCTTCGACGACATTTTCTCGAAGATGCTGAGCGATGCCGGCGTGCAGGGCATCCCGGGCTACCAGTACATCGACAGCGCGCAGAGTCCGGATGACGCGGCATTCAATGCCGGGGTCACCAGGTCCGGCGCAGACGCGGTCCTGCTGGTGCGCCTGCTGGGTGTCGATACCCGCACGCAAGTGACCACGACCATGGTGCCGGCGATGGGCGGCAGTCCCTTCGCCGGTCCGTTTGGCGGACCCTTCGGCGGTCCGGCCATCGCTCCATGGGGTTCCGTGTGGTACGCCGTGCCCAACATCCAGCAATATCAGGTCGCGAACGTCGAGGCGACGTTGTTCGAGGCGCTCTCCCATCGGCCCGTGTGGTCGGCAACGACGCAGACCTTCAGCCCCACCTCCGTGGCGCAGGAGACGTCCGGCTTTGCGCGATTGGTCATTGGCCAACTCCAGGCGCGCGGCTTGCTCCCGCCGGCGCCGAAGTGACGATACCCGGCTAGAGCAGCGGGCTGAGCAGCCGAGCCAGATTTTCCGCGACCTTGCGCCGTAGCGGCCGCGCTTGCCACGACTCCTGCTGCAGGAACTCGCCGTCGCGCAGGTAGCGGTCCTGCTCGACGGCAAGTCGCTCGCACACGCCACGGTCATAGAGCAGGACGACTATTTCCGCGTTAAGCGCAAACGAGCGAATGTCGAGATTCGACGAACCGATCCACGCAATGGCGTCGTCGATCGTCACGTATTTTGCGTGCAGAAAGCGCTTGCCGTAGCGGCAGATGCGAATGCCGTAGCTCAGCATGTCGTCGTAGTAAGAATGCTGGGCGAGGCAGACGAGCACCTGGTCCATCTGCAGCGGCACGATCAAGGTGACGTCGACGCCGCGCAACACCGCCGTCTGTAAGGCCTGCATCAGGGCATCGTCGGGAATCAGGTACGGCATGGTGATGACGATGCGCCGGTTCGCCGCGTGGATCAGCGACACGATCAGCCGCTGGTTGTTCTCGCGCGGATATCCGGGGCCGCTGGGCAGCGCTTGCGCCGGAATCGTTCCGTCGAGGCGTGGATCGGGAAAATAGCGCGAATCGGCGAGGAATTCACCGGCTTCGAGATACCAGTCTTCGGCGAAAACCGCCTGCAGTTCCAGGGCGATCGGTCCCGCGAGCCGCACATTAAGCTCTTCGTAGTCGAGCCCGGGCTTGAAGGTCGAATCGACGAGGTTCTGCGAGCCGACGTATGCAATCGCCCCGTCGATCACGGCGATCTTGCGGTGATTGCGCAGATCGATTCGTCCGGTGCGGCGGCGAAAGAATCCGACCCGCAACGTTTCCTCGGCCAGGACTCCCCGCTTCTCGAGCCGCCGCAACAGCGTCGGCCACGCCGTGCGCGATCCGAGCGAATCCGCGAGCACGCGACAGATCAGGCCGCGATCGACGGCGCGACCCAGCGCATCGACAACGCGCGACGACGTGTCGTCGTCGCCGAAGATGTAGTACAGCAGGTGCACGTGGTTTTGCGCTGCGTCGATATCGGCGACCAGTCGATCGATGGTGCCGTCGTAGTCGGCCAGGATGGTGGCGCCGTTGCCACCCAGGATGGGCAGTTCACCGAGGTTCTCGGCCAGGCGGACCGCGTGATCGAGTCCGGCACCGACGTCCGGGTGAAAAATATGCGGATTGAGCGCCAGGCGCGCATACGTCGGCTTCGACAGTTCATCGAATTCGGCACTGCGTTGCGCCCGCCAGTCCGGAAGCCGTGGCCGTCCGATGAGAAGGTAGAGCAACAGGCCCGCCGTCGGCTCAAAGAAAATCAGCAGCAGCCAGCCCTTCGCCGCTTCCGGCGAGCGGCGAAACGGGACGATGACGACCATTGCGAGGCGCACGCACCATTCCGCGGCGATGAATACGTTCAGCCAGAACGCCGGGTCGACGAGAAGGGAGGGCACGTGGCAGCAGTTGGCAGGAGGACGTCGCATTCTACTGAATGCGCAGTACAAGTGGCTGCGGTGCCGTTGAAATGCGGACCACCGAAGTTTTCCGCTATCATTACGCCTAGTTAACCGTGCCGATGACCATCCCCGTTCGACCTTCGGCGGCGCGCATCCTTGAGCGCTGCGACGCGCTGGCGCGCTGCTCCGAGCAGCCCGACGCGCTCACCCGGGTATTTCTGTCGCCGGAGCAACGCGCGGTCAACGCGCTCGCCCTGCAATGGATGCGCGAAGCCGGCATGGACGCGCGCCTCGACGCGATAGGCAATGTCGTGGGGCGGTACGAGGGCGAACGCGCCGGCCTGCCCTGCCTGATGCTGGGCTCGCATCTCGACACCGTGCGCGACGCGGGAAAGTACGACGGCATGCTTGGCGTGATCGCCGGTATCGAATCCGTCGCCTGCCTCCACGCGAATGGCCGGAGGCTGCCGTTCGCAATCGAGATCGCCGGCTTCGCCGACGAGGAGGGCGTGCGCTTTAACGCCACTCTTCTCGGTAGCCGTGCCATCGCCGGCACCTTCGATGCAGCCAACCTGGAGCGCGCCGACGGCAAGGGCGTGACCATGCGCGAAGCGCTGCGCGAGTTCGGCCTCGATCCGGCGGCGGTCGGCACGGCGGCGCGGCGGCGCGGTGAGTTGCTCGCCTACGCGGAATTGCACATCGAGCAGGGTCCGGTGCTCGAGGATGAAGGACTCGCAGTCGGCGTGGTGACGGCCATCAACGGCGGCAATCGCTTCGCCGTCGAAATCTCCGGCATGGCCGGCCATGCCGGAACCGTGCCGATGAACCTGCGGCGCGATACGCTGGCGGCGGCCGCCGAATGCGTGCTCGCGGTCGAGCGCATTTGCGGTGCGGAACCCGAGCTCGTCGGCACCGTCGGCAAGATCGAAGCGCTGCCCGGAGCGATCAATGTGATCCCGGGACGCACTCGCTTCTCGCTCGACGTGCGCGCGCCGTTCGACGCGCAGCGCGCGCGTGCGGTTGCCGCCATCCGCGGCGCGTTCGCCGACGTCGCGACGCGCCGCCGAGTCGACCTCGACATCAAGCCGGTCTGGGAGTCGCCGACCGCCGCGTGCGCGCAGTGGCTGCAGCAGCAGATCGCCGCGGCGATTACGCGCGAGGGCATTGCCGTGCGGCATCTGCCATCCGGCGCGGGCCACGACGGAATGGCGATGATCGCGGTCGCGGACATCGCGATGCTGTTCGTGCGCTGCAAGGCCGGCATCAGCCACAACCCCGCCGAAGCGATCAGCGAGAGCGACGTGGACGTCGCCGTGCGGGTCTTCCTCGATTTCATCGAAAATTTCCAGCCCCGTACCTGACGATGCCCGACGCGCGCAAAACGATTCACGAGTTTCTGGCGGCGCATCGCGGCGATGCCACTCGCTTCCTTGCCGAACTGGTCAAAGTTCCGTCGGACAACCCGCCCGGCGATTGCGCTCCGCACGCGGCGCGCGCCGCGGAGTTGCTCGAAGAGATGGGGTTCGCGGTCGAGCGCTTTCCAATCAACGAAGGAGAGGTGTGCGGCAACGGCATGGTGAGCTGCGTCAACCTGCTGGTGCGCGAGCGTTTCGGCATCGGCCCGACGATCGCCTGCAATGCGCATGGCGATGTCGTGCCTCCGGGCACCGGCTGGACGACCGATCCTTACGGCGGCGAAGTGCGCGACGGCCGCATGTACGGGCGCGGCGTCGCCGTGTCCAAGTCGGACTTCGCAACCTACGCGTACGCATTGCTCGCGCTCAAGGCGGCCGCGTCCAGCGGCGTCAAGCTGGCGGGCACGGTCGAGCTGCATTTCACCTACGACGAGGAAGCCGGCGGCGCGATCGGACCGGCGTGGCTGCTCGACCATGGCAAGAGCGAGCCCGACTATGCGTTGTCCGCGGGCTTCGCCTACGGCATCACCACCGCGCACAACGGCTGCCTGCATCTCGAGGTCGAGGTGCTGGGCAAATCCGGGCACGCGGCCGAGCCGGCCAACGGTGTCGACGCGCTGGAAGCCGCGAACGGGATCCTGTCCGATCTCTACGCGCAGCGCAAAACCTACGCCGCGATCAGCTCGAAAGTCGAGGGGATCAGCGCACCGACGCTGGTGGTCGGATTGATTCAAGGTGGCATCAACACCAACGTGGTTCCGGACCGCGTGGTATTCCGCCTCGACCGGCGCATCATCCCCGAAGAGAATCCGCCCGAGGTCGAAGCTGCGCTCACGCGTGCGCTGCGCCTTTCAGCCGCGAAATGGCCGGGTGTCATGATCAACGTCCGGCGCATCTTGCTGGCGCTGCCTTTCGTGCCGATTCCCGGGCAGGAGAAGTTGGTGACCGTGCTACGCAAGAACGCCAAGGCCGTCCTCGGCGAAGACATAGAGGCGCACGGGGTACCGCTCTATACCGACGCGCGCCACTACAGCGCGGCGGACGTGCCCACGGTCCTTTATGGCGCCGGCCCGCGCACGCTGGCCGAAGCCAACGGCCACCGCGCCGACGAAAATCTCCAGCTCGAGGACCTGTACAAGGCGACTGAAGTGGTCGCGCTTTCGCTCTACGATCTGCTCGCGGTAAAACAGCTCGGCTAGCCGTTCGCGGCGGCGTGGCGGTGCGCCAGCTATTTCGTGAGGACCAGTTTCCTGAAGCGAGTCTGGCGCAGGAAATACACCGTTTCTTTGTGCAGGATGGCGAGTTGCGACCGCCCCCCGAGCCAGCGTCGCGCTGTGCATCACGCGCGCGGCGCCGCGGATTGCGGCCGCCGCGCGTCGTCCTTGACAGCGCTATCGTTCTCGGGCGCAGGACTCGTATCGGGACGATCAGCCTGCATCGTTCATCTGCGATTGCTGGTAGTTGGCGATGCCGACCTTGTCGATGAGCTCAAGCTGCGTCTCCAGCCAGTCGATGTGTTCCTCTTCGGATGCCAGAATGCTGCGAAAAAGGTCCCGGCTGACGTAATCGCCGCAGGTTTCGCACTCCGCGATCGCAACCTTGAGCGCGGGGTGCGCGATCAGTTCGAGCTTCAGATCGCAGGCCAGCGCCTCGCTGACGCTCTCGCCGATCAGCAGCTTATGCAAGTCTTGCAGGTTGGGCAGGCCTTCGAGGAACAGGATGCGCTCGATAAGGCTGTCGGCGTGCTTCATCTCGTCGATCGACGCCTTGCGCTCGAGCTCGCCCAGGCGCGCGAAGCCCCAGTGACTGAACATTTTCGCGTGCAGGAAATACTGGTTGATCGCGGTAAGTTCGTTCACCAGCACCGCGTTGAAATGCTTGATGACCTGGGCGTTGCCCTTCATGCGGCGACCGCTGGCGAGGGCTCGGCGCAATCGGGATTCGCGCCGGTGATGCGGGCGACCGTTTCGACCAGAATCGATTTCGCGCACGACGTGCAACGGCCGCAGCCGAGTCCGACGCCAAGTCCGTGCGCCAGATCCTCCGACGAGCGGGCACCCTGTTCCGCGGCCTGGATGATCTCTCGATCGGTGATGGCGTTGCAGAGGCAGATGTACATGGTTTGTCAGTCCTGGCGGGAGCTCAATGGGCCGCCGACAATGGCGTGAACCGATCCTTGACCCACAGGTATGCGAGCCAGCCGACCGGCACCAGAACCATCAGATAGGTAAGCCACTCGCCGTAGATGCCTTCCGGCCCGTAGGGCTCGGTCGCGATATGCCAGTACTGGTTGTCGACCAGCGGCACGACGCCTGCCTCGAAGAATTCGTGGAACGTGTAGATGAGCAGCTGGATCGAGAAAATCAGGAGGAAAATCGCGGTGACCTGAAAGAAGCGCGCCAGGTTGATGCGTCGCCCGTAGCGCGTCCAGGCCCAGGCGAGCATTGCCGCGCCGGCAAGGCCGAGCAGGCCGCCGATCAGCATCTCGCGCTCGCCCTGTTGCAAGAAGAGCGTCGAGAGCAGCAGTGCTGTCTCCATTCCTTCGCGCACGATC
>JBDTLK010000018.1:0-38440 GCA_039934835.1 Edaphobacterium sp. (SeqCode)
TCGCCAACATCTTCCTGCAGATTCCGGCGATGGCGGTGACGATCTCGGCGATCGCGGTGCTGATCTTCTCGGCGTATCTGCTCTACGACCTGTCGAGCATCGTGCGCGGCGGCCAGAACAACTACATCATGGCCACGATCAGCTTGTTCCTCGACATCTTCAACATTTTCGTGAACCTGCTGAACCTGCTGATGATGTTCTCCGGACAGCGCGACTGACCGGTAACTCGCTTCACAAAAGGGCGCCCTCGCGGCGCCCTTTTTTCATGCCTGCGTTGATGCCGGCTCGCGCTCGAACAGCGCGATCGACTCGACATGCGCGGTGTGCGGAAACATATTGGCGATGCCGGCGGCACGCAGCGTGTACCGCTGCTCGTTGACCAGGACCGAGGCGTCGCGCGCAAGGGTCGCCGGATTGCATGATACGTAGACGATGCGTCCGAGTCCCGTGCCGGGCAGCGCCTTGACCAGTTCGATCGCGCCTTCGCGCGGTGGATCGATCAGCGCCTTGTCAAACGGTCCCAGCGCGGCAAGACTCTCGGCTGTTGCTTTGAACAGGTTGGCAGTCGTGAACTGGGCAAGCGCCGTGAGCCCGTTCTCGGCAGCGTTGGCGCTGGCGCGTCGCACCAAGGAGGCGCTGCCTTCAATGCCGATGACGCTGGTGCCATGGCGCGCGATTGGCAATGTGAAATTGCCCAACCCGCAGAAAAAATCGGCGATGCGCTCGCCCGGCGCCGGATCGAGCAGACCCATCGCGCGCCGGACCAGCGCCCGGTTGACGTCCGAGTTGACCTGGGTGAAGTCGGTCGGATCGAAGTCGAACCGGACGCTGAAATCGGCAAGTTCGTAGGCAAGTCGGCTATCGCGCGGATGCAGCGGCACCACGGTTGCCGGTCCGCCCGTCTGCACCCAGAAATGTACTCGGTGCAGGTCGGCAAACGCCGCGAGCTGGTGTTCATCCGCAGGAGTCAACGCAGCAAGGATGCGCAACACCAGGACGTCGACCGGACCACCGGCGCTCTCGCCGCGGGCCAGTTCGATCTGCGGAATCCGATCGTGAATCGACAGCCTGCCGATAAGCGCACGCAACCCCGGCAGCAACGCCGAAATGTTCGGCGGCAGGACTTCGCAGCTGGACATGTCGGTGACGTAAGTCGACTTGCGCTCGCGAAAGCCCACCAGCACGCCGCCTTTCTTCGGCACGTTGCGCACCGACAGCCGTGCGCGCTGCCGATAACCCCAGGTCGGACCGTAGATCGGCGCGAGCAACTGCTGCGGCCGCACCCGGCCGATGTGCCACAGCGCGTCTTCGAGCACGCGCTGCTTGACCGCGACTTGCGCCGCCGCGTCGATGTGCTGCAGGCTGCAGCCCCCGCAGGTGCCGAAATGGGGGCAGCGCGGCGTTACCCGCACTGCACTGTGATTGAAGATTTCCACCGCTCGCGCCCGCTCGTAGTTGGGCTTGCGCTGATAGACCTCGATGTCAACGCGCTCGCCAATGAGTGCGCCCTCGACGAAAATCGCCTTGCCGTCGACGCGCGCAATGCCGCGGCCTTCCTGGTCGAGCGCTGTGATGACGACGGGATCCATGCGTGGCTTCGGCGCCCGCGTCGATGCGGGCAGAGTCGAGATTGTACCGGGCGCATGCCACACCGCCGCTGCCGCTCGGCACGGTAGAATCGCGGCATGCGAATCCTGGCGCTCGACGCTTCCACCGAGATGTGCACCGTCGCGCTGGGCGGCGAGGAGGGTTTTGTCGAGCGCGCCGAACACGCCGGCCAGCGCCACTCCGAGCTGCTGCTGCCTATGATCCAGGCGCTGCTTGCCGACGCTGGCACAATCGTGCGCGAGCTGGACGGCATCGCCTTCGGCGCCGGGCCTGGCTCTTTCACCGGCCTGCGCATCGCCTGCGGCATCGCGCAGGGACTGGGGTTCGGCGCCGACTTGCCACTGGTCGGCGTGTCCACCCTGGCTGCCATGGCCGAGGACGCGCGCGCGCGCGGCCACGGCGGACGCATCTACGCCGCGCTGGACGCGCGCATGCGCGAGGCGTATATCGCGGCGTATGAACACGACGGCACGCTCTGGCATGAACGCGTCGCTCCGGCGGTGCTGCCGGCGGAAGACGCGCCATCGCCGCCGGGTTCGGATTGGTACGGCGTGGGTCCGGGCTTCGCCGCCTACCCGGAGCTGCACACCCGCCTCGCACGCGCGGTCGCTGCATGCGATCCTTCGCTGATGCCTTCCGCGGTGGCCATCGGCACCCTTGCATTGCCGCGGCTGGCGGCCGGAGAGGGCACTGCGGCGGGTGCCGCGGCACCGCTATACGTACGTCACCGCGTCGCGCTGACCACCGCCGAACGTGCCGCGGGATCGGCGTTGTGAACGCTGCGCTTGCCCCGTTGCTCACGAGCGCGATGGAACTCGCCTGGCGACCGATGCGCGACGGCGATCTTGCCATGGTCGCGGCGCTCGAGGCCGAATCACATCTTGCGCCGTGGACGATAGGCAATTTTCGTGACGCGCTCGCTGCCGGATATGGAACGTTGATCGTGGAGTCTGCGGGCGCGATCATCGCCTACGGGGTGCTCATGCTCGCACCTGGCGAGGCGCAATTGCTCAATCTCACCGTGCGCAGCGCGATGCGGCGTCACGGCCTGGGTCGTGAACTTCTGCGCCGTTTTCTGCGCGCCGCGCGCGAGCTCGGCGCGGAGCAGTGCTTCCTGGAAGTTCGCCAGTCCAACGCAGCGGCCATCGGTCTTTATTCCGCCGAGGGTTTCGCCGCGATTGCGCGCCGCGACGGCTACTATCCGCCCGCGATGGCGGGCGACGGTCGCGAAGACGCACTGGTGCTGCGCCGGGCGCTAACGGAGCGGTAGAGTGACCGACCGCTATGCAGTACTCCAGGAACTGGGGCTGACGCCGGTCTGGCGTCGCCGCGCGACAGCGCCAGGGACGATGGTGGCAACCGCGGCCATCGTGCCGCCGGCAGCAACTGAAGTGGCGATGACGTACGTTGCCGACGCTGTGACCGCACTGGTCCCGGAGCGCAGCGCGCGCATCGCGGCTCTGGAATGGTCCGAAATTCCCGCCGACGTCGCCGCCTGCACAGCCTGCGAACTGTGCAAGACACGCCAGCGCACCGTGCCCGGCGTGGGTGATGCGCGCGCCGAATGGATGTTCGTCGGCGAAGCTCCTGGCGCCGAGGAGGATGCGAAGGGCGAACCCTTTGTCGGCCAGGCCGGCAAGCTGCTCGACAACATGCTCCTCGCGCTGGGCATGCGCCGCACAAAGCAGGTGTATATCGCCAACGTACTCAAGTGCCGACCGCCGAACAACCGCGCGCCCACCGCGCAGGAGTCCGACGCGTGCCGGCATTACCTCGACCGGCAGATCGCGCTCATCCGGCCACGCATCATCGTTGCGCTTGGGAGGAGCGCAGCCGCGACGCTGCTCAGCGTCGACGCCACCATCGCCAGCCTGCGCGGGCGCGTCCACCGCTACCGCGGCGTGCCACTGGTTGTCACCTATCACCCGGCATATCTGCTGCGCACCTTGCCCGACAAGGCGAAGGCGTGGGAAGATCTGTGCCTTGCTCGGGCGACGCTGCGCGCCTTGCCGCTGGATGACAGCTTGCAAAGTGCGGCGACGGTCGCCAACTGAGATATTGCGGGTGCATGCCCGCTCCGCCACATACGGGGGTTCAATAATGCGCAAGCGCTTGGTTTCGACGTTCGGTCTGGCTGCGGCGGTAGTGGCGGTGCTGTCGTTGTCCGGTTGCGGCTACAACGACCTCCAGCGCCAGGACGAGGGCGTCAAGTCGGCCTGGTCGGAAGTGCTCAACCAGTACCAGCGGCGCGCCGACCTGGTTCCCAACCTGGTCAATACCGTCAAGGGTTATGCGGCGCAGGAAGCCAACGTGCTCATCGCGGTGACCAACGCCCGCGCCAGCGTGGGCAGCATCAAGGCCACACCCGAGCTGCTCAACGATCCCGCGGCCTTTGCCAAGTTCCAGGCGGCGCAAGGGGAGTTGCAGTCGGCGCTGTCGCGCCTGCTGGTGGTTGCCGAGAACTATCCGAACCTGAAGTCCGACCAGAATTTCCGCGACCTCGCGTCACAGCTCGAAGGTACCGAGAATCGCATCACCGTCGCGCGCAACCGTTTCATCAAGGCAGTGCAGGAATTCAACACCACGGTGCGCACCTTCCCGACCAATTTGACGGCGATGCTGTTCAAGATGGACGTCAAGCCGAATTTCGCGGTCGACAACGAGAAAGCGCTCAGCGCGCCGCCGGTGGTCGATTTCACCAAGCCCGCGCCTGCTCCCGCGCCTGCACCGGCGAAAAACTGAGCGCGCCGGTAACGGCGCACGCGGTCTGGCAGTCGCTGCCGTAATGGCCACGCGTTCGTCGTTTCGCGTCGCCGTCGCGCTGTGCGCGATGGCGTTTGCGTTCGCGCCTGCCGCCGGCGCGGCACCGTGGGAGCTCAACAAGGACGGCATGCCGCCGGTGCCGCCGCTGGTGAGCCCGGTGACCGACGTCACCGGTACGCTGAGCGCTTCCGAACGCCAGGCACTCGAAGCCAAGCTGCGGGACTGGGAAGCGCGTACGACCAACCAGCTGGCGGTGCTCGTGATCCCGTCGACCGCGCCGGAGACCATCGAGGACTATGGGATCCACGTTGCCGATGCCTGGAAAATCGGCCAGAAGGGCAAGGACAACGGCGCGATCTTCATCGTCGCCAAGGACGACAAGAAGATGCGCATCGAAGTCGGTTATGGCTTCGAAGGCGTGCTTACCGACATCACGTCGCGGCGCATCATCGGCGAGACCGTCGCGCCATACTTCAAGCAGGGTCAGTTCGGCGCCGGCATCAACGCCGGCGTCGACCGCATCATGGAAGTCGTCAACGATGGCAAGCCGCTGCCGCATCCCGGCAAGCAAGCGCGCAACAAATCGCTCGGCGACATCGACTTCGGCACGCTGTTCGTGATTCTCCTGGTCGCGGTACCGGTGCTCGGCGGCATCCTGCGCTCGGCGCTGGGCAATCTGGGTGGTTCGGTGGTGGGCTCGGGCATCGCCGGCGCCGCCGCATGGCTGGTGGCCGGATCGCTTTTGATTGGCGGCATTGCAGCGGTGATCGCATTCTTCCTGATCCTCTTCTCGACCTTTGGCAGCCGCGGCGGAGGCTGGATTCCTGGCATGGGCGGCGGCGGCGGTGGCTTCGGCGGCGGTGGCGGCGGAGGGGGCGGCGGCTTCTCCGGTGGTGGTGGCGGTTTCGGTGGCGGTGGCGCGTCGGGCAACTGGTAGGGCGAAGGCGGCGCGTGCGCAATTTGCGGTAATGCGCAGTGCGTAGTTCACGGATTCAAACCAGGAGGCGGCGGCATGCCCGATCGCAGACCACTACGGTTCGGAAGACATCTGGTCATCGATCACTGGACGGCGCGGCGCGCATTTCCGCCCGTGGTGATGAAGCGCATCGAAGAGGCGATCAGCGCGGGCGAACGCATGCACGGCGGGCAAGTGCGCTTTGTCGTCGAAGGGTCGCTGCCGATGGGCCAGCTGGTGCGGGGAGAGACGCCGCGCGAGCGCGCGCTCGAAGTGTTCGCGCGCCTGCGCATCTGGGATACCGAAGAAAACTGCGGCGTTCTCGTTTACCTGCTGCTCGCGGATCGCGACGTCGAAATCATCGCCGACCGGGGCATTCATCGCCGGGTGGGCGACGATACCTGGGAGGCGCTGTGCCGCGGCATGGAAGCGGCGTTCCGGGAGAAGCGCTTTGCCGACGGTGCAATCGACGGCATCGACACGATCAACGCGCTGCTGGCGCAGCACTTTCCGCGCACTGGCACCGGCTCGAACGAACTGTCGGATCAGCCCGTCATTCTCTGACCCGGCGCCGCGGCGTGCTCCGCGGTGGGGGTCGCGTGGTCTGATGCGATCAGGTGCATCAGATCGCCCTTGGTCAGGTTGCTGCGGTGACGCCACATCACCAGCAGCATCGCGCCGGCGACAAACAGGCCGAAGAGCACGATCACCGTGTTGGTCGACAGGCCGAGGAAGACCAGCAGCGCGTAGCACGACAGCATGACGAGCACGCCGATGTTCTCGTTGAAATTCTGCACCGCGATCGAATGTCCGGCACCCATGAGCACGTGGCCGCGATGCTGCAGCAGCGCATTCATCGGCACGACGAAGAAGCCGGCGAACGCGCCGATCAAGGTCATCACCAGCACTGCCGCTTGCAGGCTCATGACCCAGACCATGCTGGTCACGCCAACACCCATCAGTACCCCAATCGGCAGCACCTTCACCGCGCCGCGCAGCGACACGAATTTTGCCGCCGCCACCGCGCCGAGCGCGATGCCGACCGCGACGACTCCCTGCATGTACGACGCGCGGGACAGGTTGTAACCGAGGTGCGACGCTGCCCAGTCGATGACGATGAACTGCAGCGTCGCTCCGGCGCCCCAGAACAGCGTTGTCGTCGCCAGCGAGATCTGTCCCAGCTTGTCGCGCCATAGCAACGCGCAGCAGTGACTGAATTCGCGGATCAAGAACAGCGGGTTCTTGCTCGGCGCGCGATGCGCGACGCCGGTGTCGGGGATGTACCAGTTGAACAAGCCGGCGATTGCGTACAGGCCGATGAGCACCGCGATAGCCGCTTGCGGCGGTGTGCGAATGCCGGTTTCGATGCGCGGTATGTCGATCGCGAGCAGCAGGCTCGATGCCGGACCGCTGATGAGCAAGCCGCCAAGCAACACGCCAAGGATGATCGAGGCAACGGTTGTGCCCTCGATCCAGCCGTTGGCGACGACCAGTTGCCGCGGCGGCAACAATTCGGTGAGAATGCCGTACTTCGCCGGCGAATATGCGGCCGCGCCGAGGCCGACGATTGCATATGCGGCGAGCGGATGCAGCGCGAAGAGCATGAGCGAGCAGCCGAGTATCTTGATGCCGTTGGTGAAGAGCATCACGCGGCCCTTGGGCATCGAATCCGCAAAGGCGCCGACGAGAGGCGCGAGCAGGACATAGGACAGAACAAAGCACTGCTTGAGAGCCGGAGTCATCCACGCCGGCGAGTCCATGTCGCGCAACATCTGAATGGCGGCGACGAGCAACGCGTTGTCTGCCAGCGACGAGAAGAACTGCGCCGCCATTATGATGTAGAACCCAGCCTTCATTTTCCTCGTAGGGCGTGAACGCGCGTTGGCGCGGGGTGGTGCCCATCGGCGTCCGCTGCTAAGTGCGCGCGGCGCTTGTGTATAATTGGTTTTCGCTTGGCGCTAGCGGCTCGCGCCTTATACCACGTTATTCATATCAGACAAAACCGGCGTCCGCTGGTTCATTACCGCCGCACATCGACGCCTCATCGCGCGCCGTCATGACTCGCCCGCTTCTGGCCCAGATCAACCTAGCTGCGCTGCGAGCCAACCTCGGCATCGCTCGGCAACGCTGCGCTGGCGCGCAGGTTCTGGCCGTGGTCAAGGCCGACGCCTACGGCCATGGGCTGACTCGCGTGTTGCCGGCGTTGGCCGATGCCGACGGTCTGGCGCTGCTCGAACTCGACGCCGCGATTGCACTGCGTGAACAACATTATGCGCGACGCGTGCTGCTCATCGAAGGTTTCTTTTCCGCCGACGAGTTGCCGGAAATCGCCGCGCGGCGCCTTGCAATAGTTGTGCACCACACCGATCACATCCGCATGCTGGAGATTGCAACACTGACGCGGCCGCTCGAAGTGTTCATCAAGATCAACACCGGCATGAACCGCTTGGGTTTCAAACCCGAAGAAGCAAGCGCTGTCGCGGAGCGGCTGTCGCGCGCGGCCGGGGTCGCGGCGCTGCGCATGATGACGCACCTCGCGCGCGCCGACGAGGAAGAAGGCCTGCACGAACAGCTGCGCATTTTCGAGCACGCGTGCAAGGGCTTGCCTTATCCGCGCACGATTGCCAATTCCGCCGGCGTGCTGCGCTTCGACGAAGTCGGCGGCGACTATGTTCGCCCGGGCATCATGCTGTACGGCGCATCGCCGCTGCCATACGACACCGCGGAGACGCTCGAACTCACGCCGGTGATGACATTGCGTACCGAGCTCATCGCCATCCAGGATCTCAAGGCCAACGCCAGCGTGGGCTACGGCGGCGACTACACTGCGGCGCGCGCGCATCGCGTGGGTGTTGTCGCGTGCGGCTATGCCGATGGTTATCCGCGCCACGCGCCCAACGGCACGCCGGTGCTCGTCTGCGGCAGGAAAGTGCGCACGGCGGGGCGCGTGTCGATGGACATGATGACCATCGACCTGACCGATGTGCCGGAAGCGGTGGTCGGCAGTCCGGTGGTGCTGTGGGGAGAGGGCCTGCCTGTCGACGACGTGGCCGCCGCGGCTAGCACCGTCGGCTATGAATTGTTATGCGCGGTCGCGCCGCGCGTGCCGTTCGTGACCACGCACGTCGGCAAGGTCGACATCGAGCTCTGACCGGATAGAAGAGTCATCAGCGTGTACACCGTCGTCACCGGCGCCGCCGGCTTCATCGGATCGAATCTGGTCAAGGCGCTCAACGCCCGCGGGGAGACGCGCATCTTCGCCGTCGACAACCTCGGCCGTGACGACAGGTTCCGCAACCTCGCCGACTGCGCCATCGCCGACTATTTCGACCAGGACGAATTCACGCGCCGGCTCGCCGACGGCGACTTCGACGACGACATCGCGGCGGTCCTGCACCAGGGCGCGTGTTCCGACACCATGGAAACCGACGCGCGCTACATGCTCGCCAACAATTACCGCTATTCGGTGACGCTGCTCGAGCACTGCCAGGACAACGATATCGCGTTCCTCTACGCTTCGTCGGCCGCCGTCTACGGAGCGAGCAAGGAATTTCGCGAGGACAGCGCATTTGAGGCGCCGCTGAACGTGTACGGCTATTCCAAGTTGCTGTTTGACCAGTACGTGCGCCGCGCGCTGCCGGAGCGCACGGCGCAGATCGCCGGGTTTCGCTACTTCAACGTGTACGGCCCGCGCGAGGCGCACAAGGGACGGATGGCATCGGTGGTGTGGCACTTCTTCAACCAGTACCGCGCGACCGGCAAAGTCCAGCTGTTCGAAGGCTCCGGCCGATATTCGGCGGGCGAGCAGCGGCGCGACTTCGTCAGCGTCGACGATGTGATCGCGGTCAATCTGGATTTCCTCGACCATCCGGAACGCTCCGGAATTTTCAATGTCGGTGCCGGGCAGGCGGCCACCTTCAATGCCGTGGCGACGGCCACGATCAACGCCTGCCGGATCGCCGACGGGTCACCGGCGCTCGCCTTCGACGCGCTGCATCGGGCCGGAGCGATCGAATACATCGCCTTTCCTGCCGGTCTCGCGGCCAGGTACCAGAGCTTCACTCAGGCCGACCTTTCGCGATTGCGTGCCGCCGGTTACTCCGCACCTATGCTGCCCGTCGCCGAAGGCGTTCAACGCTGCGTAAGCGCGCTCCTTGCCCAAACCGCTGTCAACGGCTAGCATCGCCCGGCCGTTTTAGGCACCAGCGACTACTGGCGCGACAGACGCCTGTGGGGACGATGTAAATTTTCCGTTTCGGAGGGGTAATGAAAAGATTCGTTTTGCTGCTGGTCACGCTGTTGATCTCGGCGTTCGCATTCGCAGCGGTCAATATCAATACCGCAACCAGAGAACAGCTCGACGCGCTGCCGGAGATCGGTCCGGTCAAGGCGCAGGCGATCGTCGACTACCGCACCAAGAACGGGCGCTTCAAGACGCCCGAGGATATCATGAAGGTCAGCGGCATCAAGGAAGGCACGTTCGCGAAGATCAAGGACCAGATCGCGGTCACTGGCGCGACGACGCCGGCCATGGCCGAGCCCGCCAAGGCCGAGTCCAAGGCGATGGCGCCCGCAGCAGCACCTTCAACTGCAGCGCCTGCTGCCGCAGCACCGTCAGCCAAGGCAGCGGCACCTGCCGCGCCCGCGCCGGCAGCACCTGCAGCAGCGCCAGCACCCGCAGCCAAGGCCGCGACGACGCCCGCAACCCCGCCCACGGCGACGCCCGCTGCCAAAGCCGCAGCGCCGGCCGCCGCTGCCGCCCACGAAATGACCAAGGCCGAGAAGGCGAAGGCGGACAAGGAAGCCAAAGCCAAGGCCAAGGAAGACGCGGCAAACGCGGACAAGGCCAAGAAAGACGCGGCCGCCGCTGAAGCCAAGGCGAAGAAGGATGCCAAGGCGGCCGAGGCGAAAGCCAAGAAGGAAGCCGCTGCGGTGAAGAAGGCTGCTCCGGACGACAAAGCCAAGAAAGCCGTGGCGACCAAGGATGCGGCGCCCGCGAAGGACGCCAAGGCAACCGACGCCAAGGCGACAAAGTAACCAAATCGCGCACCGTGCAAACCCCGACCGCGTGGCGGGGTTTGTTTTGTGCTCGATGCTCTGCGCCGCTACCGATAGCCCACGAGGCGCAGAACCGGGTCAGTTACAATCGGCTTCGCATCGAGTGATTCGCGCCCCGTGTACAAGACTATCGAAGACACCGTCGGCAACACGCCGCTGGTCCAGCTGCAGCGTCTGCCCGGCCAGACGACCAACGTCGTGCTCGCCAAACTCGAAGGCAACAATCCCGCGGGATCGGTGAAGGACCGGCCCGCCCTGTCGATGATCGTCGAGGCGGAAAAGCGCGGCCAGATCAAGCCGGGCGACACGCTGATCGAGGCGACCTCCGGCAATACCGGTATCGCGCTGGCCATGGCCGCGGCGATGCGCGGCTATCGAATGATCCTGATCATGCCCGAGCACCTGTCGGTCGAGCGGCGGCAGACGATGCGCGCGTTCGGCGCGGACATCATCCTGACACCCAAGGCCGGCGGCATGGAAAGCGCGCGCGATATTTCCGAAAAAATGCGCGACGAAGGCAAGGGCGTGATCCTCGACCAGTTCGCCAACCCCGACAATCCGCTGGCGCACTACCGCGGCACCGGACCCGAGATCTGGCGCGACACCGACGGCAGGATCACCCATTTCGTCTCGAGCATGGGCACGACCGGCACCATCATGGGCGCCGGCCGTTTGCTCAAGGAGAAGAACCCGGCGATCATGATCATCGGCTGCCAGCCGGACGAAGGCTCGCAAATACCCGGCATCCGCAAGTGGCCCGAGGCGTACCTGCCGAAGATCTACGACGCCAAGCGGGTCGATCGCGTCGAAGAGGTATCGCAGGCCGACGCTGAAGACATGGCGCGCGCATTGGCGCGCGAAGAGGGAATCTTCGCCGGCATTTCGTCCGGTGGCGCGTGCGCGGTGGCGTTGCGCGTTTCGCTCGAGGTGAAGAACGCGACCATCGTTTTCATCGCCTGCGACCGCGGCGATCGCTACCTGTCGACCGGCGTGTTCCCGGGCTGAAACGCGGCGCTCGGGCGGCAGCGATGACTCCGACGCTCGTCTTCGATATCGAGACGGTTCCTGACGTCCCCGGTCTGCGCCGCCTGCATCGCCTGCCGGCAACGCTATCCGACGCCGACGTGCTCGACTGGGTATTGCAGCAGAGGCGCGCGACCACCGGCGGCGATTTCATGCCGCTCTATTTGCAGCGCGTCGTCGCCATCGCTTGCGCAATGCGCGAGGGCAACGGTTTTCGCGTGTGGTCGCTGGGCGAAACGTCCGACACCGAGGCGGAGCTGATCCGCCGTTTCTACGACGGCATCGATCGTTATACGCCGCAACTGGTGTCGTGGAATGGTGGCGGCTTCGACCTGCCGGTGCTCAATCATCGCGCGATGATCAATGGCGTCACCGCGGCGAAGTTCTGGGATTGGGGCGACGACGATCGCGAGTTCAAGTGGAACAACTACCTGGGCCGCTATCACACACGCCACCTCGATCTCATGGACGTGCTGGCCATGTACCAGCCGCGCGCCAGCGCGGGTCTCGACGCGATGGCGCGCCTGTGCGGATTCCCGGGCAAACTCGGCATCGACGGCAGCCAGGTGCATGCCGCGTTCGTCGCCGGCAAGGTCGACGAGATCAGGTGGTACTGCGAAACCGACGCGATGAACACCTATCTGCTGTACCTGCGCTTTCAGCTGCTGCGCGGAACGCTCTCTGCCGGAGAGTACGCGACCGAAGTCTCGCTCGCTCGCGCCAAGATCGCCGCGCTGGCGCAGCCGCACTGGCTGGAGTTCATCGCGGCGTGGGACTCAAACGCCGCGTAGGCTCCATGTCTCGCCCGGACTAAAGTGGCGGGAACGATTACGCGCGCAGCATCGGCAGCGGCGCGAAACTCCCGCCCAGCGGTCCCTGCGACGGCACGCCCCACCAACGATCAAGCACGGTCGCGTACACGCTGCGAAAGTCGATCGCATACCCGAGGTTGCCATCGCCGGACAACCGATCGAGCGCAGGTTGCTCGCCATAGAGTCCACCCGCGACGCGTCCGCCGAGCGCCAAGTGCACGCTGGAGGTTCCATGGTCGGTACCGTTGGAAAGATTTTCCTTCGGCCGCCGACCGAATTCGGCATAGGTCAGCAGGAGGGTGTTGTTCCACTTGTCGAGTTCGTCGAGAGCGCCCTTCAGCGCGACGATGCCGCCCGCGAGTTCGCCGAGCAGCCGTGCCTGCGTGCCGGGCTGGCTGCTGTGTGTGTCGAAGCCGGAGAGCGTGACCCGGACGACCGCGACTCCCGCCTGATTGGCGATCACCTGCGCGGCGGTGCGCATGGCATTGCCAAAACCAGTGGCCGGAAATTCGGTGCGAAACGCCTGGTTCGCCGACAGGTGCGAAGCCGCCTGCATGATGTCCGCTTCGACCTTGAGAATGTGCTGCAGCGCCTTATTGCGCGATTGTCCTTCGAGCGTCGCGAACTTGGCCTGGCGCAGGAACTGCTCGGTGTTGGCGAGCGCAATGGCGCGGGTGCCGCCGCCGGCCAGCGGGCCGAGGTCCGGCGAGCCGATGAGCACGCCGTCGGCGACAAACGTAGCCGGTGTCGGCGTCGCGCCGAAGGTCCGGGTCAACCAGCCGTCCTGCAGATAGTCCTGGCTCTTCGACGCCGTGTCCCAGATCTCGATCGAGCGGAAGTGCGAGAGATTCGGATCGGGATAGCCCACGCTTTGCAACACCGCGAGCTCGCGATTTTTCCAGAACGGCAGCAGCGGTTCGAGCGCGGGGTGCAGGCCGACGCTGTCGGTCAGTGCGATGACCTGGTCGCGCGGAATTGCCAGCTTGGGACGCAGTGCGTAGTACGCAGGGTTGGCGAAGGGCACCAGCGTATTGAGCCCGTCGTTGCCGCCCTTGAGCTCGATGAGCACCAGCAGGTTGCGGTAGTCGGCGACTGCCGGCGCGGCGGCCCACGCCAGATTCGCGGTCATGCCCGCAGACAGCGCGACAAATGGCGTCGTCGCGGCGAGCCTCAAGAAATTGCGGCGGTCCATCGTCGGTCTCCGGATCACTTCAACTGGTACGAAACGTCGAGAACGATGCCGCGCACCAGAGCCAGCGGCTCGCTGTGTGGATCGGGAGGAATCTGCGCAGCGGTCGCGAGCAGCAGGCGGGCGGCGTCGTTGCTGCGGCGCGTGCCATCGGCGCCGGCACCGAATTGGGCGAACCACGCGGCGCTGTCGAACTGCATGCCGGTGACGCCGCGGTCCATGGCGCGCCGGAACTGCGCCTGGCGAAACTTTTCGTCGTCCTGCGCGCCGTTGGGCGCGATCGCCTGCTTCGGAGCCGGCTTGTTCATGGTCGAATCCGTTGCCACGGCCATCAACGGACCACCGACTTCATCCACGCGGAACACGCGATCGAGGAATTGCTTGCGCGCCAGCAGCGTCGTCGAATTGATCCACGTGTCCTGGCCGGGCCACCCCTTGACGTTCGGCGGTGAGAAAAGATTCTGGCCCATGCCGGCTGCGGCCACCGCGAAGGGCAGCGTCTGGGCCGGCTTGAGATCGAACTGCCGCAGAGTCCCGACCACAAGCTCGATCGGCGACTTGACCAGCGTGGCGCGATTCTGCGGCGCGTAGAAGGCGTTCGATGTCAGCAACCCGTAGAGTGCAACCTTGATGTCGTAGTGCGAGTCGCGAAACTGCCGCGCGATGCGCTTGACCTCGGCATCATCGGGATCCGGCGAGACGAATTCTCGCCACAGCTTGCGGGTGACGAATTCGGCGGTCTGCGGCTGCGCGAGCAGGATATCGAGCACCTGGTCGCCGTCGAGATTGCCGCTCCTGCCGAGCACGGTCTTGGCGGTGTTGTCGTGGATGAATGGGCGGAACAGGAACTGCCCGGTGGCACGGTCAAGGCTCCAGCCAGTGAACGCGCGTGCGGCTTCCTTGACGTCCTGCTCGGTGTAGGTGCCTTCGCCGAGCGTGAACAGTTCCATCACTTCGCGCGCAAAATTCTCGTTCGGCGTGCCCTTGCGGTTTTGCGCGCTGTCGAGATAGATCACCATTGCCGGATCGCGGCCGATGGCGTGCAGCATTGCGCCAAAATTTCCGACCGCGTTGGCGCGCAGCGTCACGTTCTGCCGATACATCAGTTCCGCCAGCTTCACCTTCTGCTGGCTGGATACGAAGTGGTTGTGCCAGAACAGCGTCATGCGTTCGGTGAGCGGCGAGGGCGTGTCGAGCATTTCGCTCATCCACCACGCGCGCAGCTGCAGGCCTTCGCGGAGCTGTTGCTGCCGGAACAGCTTCTTCTCGGCGTCGGTGGCTTGCACTCCCGCGCGCGGATAGCGCAGCGGACCGGTCTCTGCTGTCCATGCGGGCGGCGGAGTCAGCGCAACGGTGCGCGTGTCGGCGAGCAGCTTGCGTGCCGCCTGGTCACGGGTCAGGCCGGCAAAGCGTTCTACTTCCGCCTGGCTCGCGCCAAAACCCGCGCGGTTGAGCAGGTGGCGGGCGTCGTCGTAAGCGAGCACGGTGGGGACGTAGGTCACCGTCTGGGTCGGTGCGGCGAGCACGGCGGTCGCCAATGCCAGACCAGCTGCTACGAACGCGTTGCGCATGACTTTCCCTCTTGCGGGCGTCTGTTGGTGCGTTTCTGTATGCCTGTAACGATCCAGTGTAGCCGGCTGTTGACGGCCCGGTCGCGGGCCTTTGTAACCGCCTGCTACAGATCGAGGCTGCCGCGACCCACTTCGATCACGCGGCCGGAGACGTAGATCGCGCCGGCGGCGTCGACCGTCAGGCCCAGGTGGCAGTGGCGGCGCAGCGCTTCGCCCTGGGAAAGCGCGAGGGATAGTGGTCGTGGCGCGCCGGTGGCGACGAGCCAGCCACCCAGGTTCGCGCAGGCGGAACCGGTACCCGGATCCTCGATCATTGCACCGTGCTTGGGGAAGAAGAACCGGCAGAGCACCTTGCCTGGCCCATCTTCGGCCCAGATGTAGGCCATGGCGCGCGCACTGGCTCCGTCGGGTGCGACGTTACCGAACTTCATGACCAGTGATGCGTTCGGCGCCGCGCGGCGCACCGCCCCGGCGTTCGTCAGGGGAATGATCAGCTGCTCACTCCCGGTATCGACCCACAGCGGTTGCGCGCCGAGATCATCGGTGCGAAGTCCGAGCATCGACGCGAGTTCTTCACCGGTGGCAGTCACTTGTCGTGTGCGCGGCGCCTTGGCCTGCAGCGTCCAGCGATCACCCTGCGCGGTCACCGGCACGATGCCCGCGCGCATTTCAAGCGTCAGCTCATCGCCGGTATTCGCAAGCGCACGCACCACCTGCGCGCTGCCCAGCGTCGGGTGTCCGGCGAACGGCATTTCGAAGGTCGGCGTGAAAATGCGTACGCAAGCGGTGGCGACCGCCGATGGCAGGATGAAAGTCGTTTCGGACACGTTGAACTGCAGCGCCAGCGCCTGCATCATGGCGTCGTCGAGCCCGCGACCGTCCTCGACCACGACCAGCGGATTGCCGCCGAGGCGCTCCTCGGCGAATACATTCACGATGCGAAACTTGTAGTCGGCCACTCCTGATTCCTCAGATACTGGCGCCGCGGGTCTGCGCGTCGATGCTGGCGCGCACTTCGCAGGCAAGCGCGCTGAAACCGGCACCGGACGCGTCGTGCACGTCGATGGTCATGCCGTCCCTGGCCGCCGGAAAATTCGCGCCGAGCGAACGGGTGTAGGCGGGATCGTAGTGGCGTTCGAGCAATTCGCCGACCAGCGCATCCCAAGCCGCGGCAGCCGCGAGGCGCGACCAGTGCGCAAGCGTCACCTTGCCGTGCAGGGGTGCCAGCGGCAGCAGGCGATCATCGAGTTCCGCTGCGGCACTGATGAAGTGCCCATATTCTTCCTTCAGCAACGCAACCCGGCGCGCGAGCGAAGTCCGCAAAGTCAGCGCACGACCCGAGCGCATTCCCGCGAGTAATGCATCGGGCAACTGCACCACTCCAACGCGTCGGCTCTCAGACTCCACGAATACGGGTCGAGCCGGATCGAGTTGCTCCAGCGCGCAATAGAGCCCGCTCTCGAACGCCTTCTGCGAGGGTTGCGGCGCGTCCGGCCATCCGCCGAGCAGCGAGCCGCGATGCCGCGCCAGGCCTTCGAGATCGAGCGTTTGCACACCCGCCGCGGCCAGCGCCGCGAGCAGACGGCTCTTGCCCGATCCGGTGAGCCCGCAGATCACGACAAAATCGAAGGCAGCTGGGCGGATGGTTAGCTGTACAGCAACATGCCGTCGCCAGCTGCGATAGCCGCCGTCGAGTTGCATCGCGCGCCAGCCGACTTCGTTGAGCACGTGCGCCAATGCGCGGCTGCGCTGGCCGCCGCGCCAGCAATAGACGAGGGGAGTCCAGTCGCGCGGCCGGTCCGCGAACAGCGTTTCGAGCATCGCGCCGACACGCCGCGCGACAATCGCCGCGCCCAGTCGGCGCGCGGCGAAGGGTGACGTGGCGTAGAGCGTCCCGACCTGCGCGCGTTCGGCATCGTCGAGCACAGGGGCGTTGATTGCGCCGGGAATGTGGTCCAGCGCAAACTCGGCTGGACTGCGCACGTCGATGCGCTCGGGATATTGCGCCAGAGCCGCGATCGCGACGCGTTGGCTCTGTGCGTGCCAATCGTTAGCCGCGATCATGGAGACTTGACGCCTGCAGAGAGCATCGGCTTGAGCTCGCGCCAGATCGTTTCGAGCATTGTCGGCTGTGCTGCCGCGACGGGGTGCACTCGGTCGGCTTGAAACATCGTTTCCTCGCCGGCGAATCCGTCGAAGATGAAGGGCACCAGCGCGGTCTTGCTCGACTTGGCCGCCTCCGAAAAGCTCGCGTCGAAACGTTGCACATAGGCGGGCCCGTAGTTTGGCGGCATGCGTATGCCGAGCAGCAGCACCTTCGACCCGGCCTGCTGGGCCGCGGCGATCATCGCGTCGAGATTCCGGCGCATGACCTCGACGCTGCTGCCGCGTAGGCCATCATTGCCGCCCAGTTCGATGATGGTGATCGCTGGCCGATGCTGGGCGAGCAAGGCATTGAGACGGGCACGGCCACCGGCTGTCGTATCGCCGCTGATGCTGGCATTGACTACGGTGTAGGAATAATGCGCCGCGGCGAGCCGGCTTTGCAGCAACGACACCCAACCGGCCCCCGCAGGCAATCCGTAGCCTGCCGAAATGCTGTCGCCGAGGACCAGGATGACTCGAGTCTGTGGCGCCGCGGCGTACGCGAGACCGACGCAAAGCGTCAGCAACAGGCCAATCAATGAGCGTCGTGTGAGCATGGGATGATTGCGACGCGCTATGCACGCCATTGCGTCATTCTACTGAGTCTTGCGGAATTGGCCGATTCATGCCCGGATCGCGCTTTGCCGCCGCCTTTTGCGGACGCGCAGAGAGGACACGCTACAATGTAGCAACGCACGCGGCTTGTTTTTCATGCGGCGGGTTCCATGTGCAGTCTGGCGCATCGATTCCAGGCTCCAGCACCGCGCCACACTACGTTTCGCCACACGATTTCATGTCCAGCACCGTCATTCGCGCTCGTGGTCTGAGCAAGCAGGTCCAGAGCGGCGACGCGCCGCTGCTCATTCTTGACGACGTCAGCTTCGAGGTCGCAGCAGGCGCGACAGTCGCGATCGTCGGCGCGTCGGGATCGGGCAAGACGACGTTGCTTGGACTGCTGGCGGGTCTCGACCGGCCCACCTCAGGCGAAGTATGGCTTGGCGAGACGGGGCTCAACGCGCTCAGCGAAGACGCGCGCGCGGCATTGCGCCAACGCTGGCTCGGGTTCGTGTTCCAGTCGTTTCAATTGCTGCCGGCGCTGACCGCGCTGGAGAACGTGATGCTGCCGCTGGAACTCGCCGGCGCGTCGGATGCTCCGGCGCGCGCGCGCGACTGGCTCGCCCGCGTCGGGCTTGCAGCACGAGTGACGCATTATCCGCGTCAGCTTTCCGGAGGCGAGCAGCAGCGGGTTGCGCTTGCACGAGCGTTTTCCGGTGAGCCGAAGATACTCATGGCGGACGAACCGACGGGCAATCTCGACGGCGCGACGGGCAGCGAGATCGCTGATCTGATGTTCAGCCTGAACCACGAGCGAGGAACGACGCTGCTGCTGGTCACGCACGACGTCGATCTGGCCTCGCGCTGCAGCCGGCGCCTGTCGCTATCCTCCGGCAAGCTGGTCGCCGACGAGATGGCCGCGACGGCGCCAGCGTGAATACGCTGCGCCTCGCGCTGGTGATGCTGCGCCGCGACTGGCGCGCAGGCGAACTGTCGGTCCTGTTCGCCGCACTGGTGCTTGCAGTGGCGAGTGTCGGGACCGTCGGATTTTTCACCGATCGTGTCAAAGCGGCACTCACGCGCCAGGCCAACGTTTTGCTGGGCGGCGACTTGCTGCTGTCGGCGGATCGACCCTTGCCCGCTACGCTCGAGCAGGAAGCGCGCGCGCGGGGCCTGTCGGTCGTGCGGGCAATTCGCTTCAACAGCATGGTGTCGCCCGCCGATCCGTCGGCCGCGGTCGATCCGGTGCTCGCCGACGTCAAAGCCGTGGGTGCGGGCTATCCGCTGCGCGGCGCGATAACGCTGACCGATCCGCGCAACCCCGACGGGCGCATCGCCTCCGGCATCCCCGCATTAGGCGAGGTGTGGGTCGACACTCGTCTCGCTGCGCGTCTGGGCGTGCAGGAAGGCACGCTGCTTGCAGTCGGTGAGACAACGCTGAAAATCACCGCTATCGTGCAGCAGGATCCCGAAGTGACCGGCGGCCTGTTCGCGCTGGGGCCGAGGCTGCTGATGAACATCGGCGACGTCGCCGCGACCAAGCTGCTGCAGCCGGGCAACCGCGCGACCTGGCGATTGCTGGTCGCCGGCAACGGCAGCGACGTCTTTCGCGACTGGGCCAAGCCGCGAATGGAGCGCGGCCAGCGCCTGGAATCGATTCGCGACCTGCGGCCCGAAGTGCGCCAGACGCTCGAGCGTGCGGAACAATTTCTCGGCCTGGCGGCGCTGGTCGCGGCAATACTTGCGGCCGCCGCAGTGGCGTTGGCGGCGTCGCGCTATTTACGTCGGCATCTCGATGCCGCAGCGTTGATGCGCTGTTTTGGCGCCGGAGAGCGGCGGGTGTTGACGCTGTTCTCGTTACAGTTCGTCGTGCTTGGTACGCTCGCCAGCGGCATCGGTTGCGCGATTGCGCTGGGCGGGCAGCAGCTCCTGGTGATATTGCTGGGGTCGATGGTGCGCACCGATCTGCCGCCTCCTGGCATCTGGCCGGGCATTGCCGCATTCGGTACCGGGCTGCTCCTCTTGCTCGGATTCGCATTGCCGCCACTGGTCGCGCTGGCGCGCGTGCCACCGCTGCGCGTGTTGCGACGCGATCTCGGCATGCCCCGCGCCGGTGGCGTGCTGGCGTACGTGCTGGGCGCGGTGACGGTAGCGCTGCTGATCGGCGCGCAGGCGCAGGACGCGAAGACGGCGCTGATCATGATCGGCGGGATTGCGGGCCTGCTCGCCGCAGCCGCGCTGGTGGCGCGACTGCTGGTCGGATTGCTGCGCCTGCTGCCGCAGCGCGGCTACAGCTGGCGCTACGGTCTGGCCAACCTGCGCCGGCGTCCGCTGGCTGTAAGCATGCAAATCGGCGCGCTGGGACTGGGACTCATGGCGCTGCTGCTGCTCACCCTCGTCCGCGGCGACTTGATGCAGACATGGCGTGCGAGCCTGCCCCAGGATGCTCCCACCGCGTTCCTCATCAACGTGCTGCCTGACCAGCAACAAGGCGTGCCGGCGTTGATCAAGCGCGAACTCGCGGTCGACGCGCTCATCTATCCGATGGTGCGCGGACGACTGGTCGAGATAAATGGCAAACCCTTCGACTCCAGTCTCTTCCTTGATGCACGCTCGCGCCAACTGGGCGAGCGTGAATTCAATCTGTCTTCGGTAGCCGACCTGCCACCCAGCAATCGCGTCGTCGCCGGCGCGTGGTGGAAACCCGGTGAGGTCGGCGGCATGTCGCTCGAAGACGGCATCGCCACGTCGCTCAACATCAAGCTCGGCGACACGCTCACCTGGGACTTTGGCGGAGCGCGCGCGAGCGCCAAGGTCACCAGCCTGCGCAAGGTTGCGTGGGACAGTTTCCGCGTCAATTTCTTCGCCCTGTTTCCGCCTGGCGTCCTCGACGCGATGCCGACGACCTACATCGCGGCGATTCGCGCGCCGGCCGGCAATGCCGCTTGGCTGACTCCGCTACTGCGCCAGTTCCCGAATGTGCTGGTGATCGACGTCGGCGAGATCCTGCATCAGGTGCAGTCGATCATCGAGCAGGTCGCGCGCGCGGTTGAATTCGTGTTCCTGTTCACCCTCATCGGCGGCGTGCTCGTCCTCGAAGCGGCGATTGCCGTGACCCAGGACGAGCGTCGCTACGACGCGGCCATTCTGCGCACGCTGGGTGCGAGCCAGCGCCAGCTTAGCGCGGCGCAAGTGGCGGAGTTTCTTACCCTGGGCGCGCTCGCCGGGTTGCTGGCGGCGACGGGTGCGACCGTCATCAGCTACGTGCTCGCGGAGCGTACATTCCAGATTCCGTTCCACTGGAATCCTTGGATCTGGCTCATCGGCATCGGCGGTGGCGCGATCGGCGTGGCCATCGCCGGATGGCTCGGCACGCGCGGTACCGTGCGCCAGCCGCCACTGACGGTATTGCGGCAGCTGGCCTAGTCAGTCGCGCGATCCCAACACAGTCTCGCGCCCGAGACGGCGCGCGACGACCTGCAGCGCGACCAGCGTCAACGCGATCGGCACGACCGCGCTCTGCGCCCAGTCGACGAATGGAATCGCATCGCCGCGCAACGCGCGCGAGAGCAGCGTGTACTGCCCTGAAATCGGCACCCACAGCAGCCAGGGTGGTTCCTTCTTCTGCAGGAAGAGCTGGATCACGGGCATCATGCTGACGATGAACAGCAGCACTGAAATATTGGCCTGCGCTTCCTTGAGCGTGCGACCGCGCATGCCCACGTAGAGCAGCGCCGCCGGCAGCAACGCGACCAGCGGCAGTAATATCGCGATGAAGTGCAGGAACTCTAGCGTGCCGAAGAGAAACGGCACGCCGACCGCCGGCAATGGTGCGAAATTGAGTGTCAGGTAGAAGCCGAACAGCGTCAGCACGACGACCAGCGCGTCGAATGCCGCGATGGCAATCCATTTTCCGGCAACGATTTGCAGCGGCGTCAACGGCGTCGCGAGGAGCGGCTCGAGCGAGCCGCGTTCGCGTTCGCCAGCGGTTGCGTCGAGCGCCAGCGCCATGCCGCCCATCAACGCCGCGAACAAGCCGTAATATGCAACCAGGAAGAGTATCAGCGCGCCCGCTTGCTGTGGCGTGGCCACGTCGACGCCCTCGATGTTCAGCGGCACCGCAACCTGCGGCACAACCCCGCGCAGCAGCAGGCGCTGCGTGCCCCACTGGCGGTTGTACGCGCGCAGCAGCGACTCGGCGGCGTCGATCGACGCGCGTGCGCGGTCCCGCGAACGGTCATAGACCAGGCGAACGGTCGCGGCGTTGCCCCTGGCCACGTCGGCTTCGAAGCCGGCATCGATCACCAGCGCGACATCGAGTTCGCCGGCGCGAATCCGAGCCTCGAAATCGGCCGGCGCCTGTTGTATGGAGACTTGCTGCCGCTCGAGAAAGGCGATCAGCGCCGGCGCGTTGCTGGCGCCCTGCACCGGGAGCTTCAGCTCGCGCGCCCGCTCGGCCTGGTTCGCCGTCATGTTCAGAATCAGCACCAGGAACAGCGGGCCGGCTGCGATCGACGTCAGCAGCGTGACCATCATCGTCCGCCGATCGCGCAGCGTGTCGACGAGTTCCTTGGCGGCGACGATGAGAGCGCGGTGCATCGCTTGGCTACGCTGCGAGGCCTTCGCCCGAACCGAGCAGCGTCACGAAGGCGTCTTCCAGCGTGGCCTGGCCGGTGCGAGCGAGCAATTCGGCACCGGTGCCTTCGGCGATCACACGCCCGTGCCCGAGGATCACGATCGTGTCGCAGAGTGCGCTCACCTCCTGCATCACGTGGGTCGAGAACAGGATGCACTTGCCCGCAGCGCGCAGACTGCGCAGAAGTTCGCGCAGGCCGCGGATGCTCATGATGTCGAGCCCGTTGGTGGGTTCGTCGAGCAGGAGAGTCCGCGGATCGTGCACCAGCGCGCGCGCAATCGCCACCTTCATGCGCTCGCCCTGGGAGAAGCCCTGCGTGCGGCGATCGGCAAGTGCTTCGAGTCCCAACCCGGTGAATAGCTCGTCGATGCGGGCGTCGAGCGCGGAACCGGCGAGACCGTGCAGCCGGCCGTAGTAGCGGACGTTCTCGCGCGCGGTGAGGCGTGCGTAGAGACCGCGCGCGTCGGACAACACACCGATGCCGGCGCGGACGCGATAGCGATCCCGGACCACGTCGTGATCGTCGACGGTGGCCGTGCCATCGTCGGGCGCGATCAGGGTCGAGAGCATGCGCAGCAGCGTCGTCTTGCCGGCTCCGTTGGGGCCGAGCAGGCCGGTAATGGCACCGTCGGCAGCCTGGAAACTGGCGCCGGCAACCGCGATTACTTCGCGCTGCTTGCCGAAGCGCTTGACCAGTCCGTCGACGGCGATCATTGCGTCTGCAACAGTGAGGTGAAGATCGCTGGACGGGTGCTGGTCGCCAGATGTTCGAGGCACGACTGCGGCAGCGTGGCGAACCCTGCTTCGTCGATGAATTTCTCGATAAGCCGTGGCGCGCAGGCGTGCGCGGATACGATATGGCCGTAACCGCTGGCGATGACGTGCCGGCTGTTGGGAAGTGTCTCGGAGACTTTCTTGCCGTTGGCGGGTGGCGTCACGGGGTCGAGGCCGCCAGAGAGAATCAGCACCGGCTTGTCGCTGACCAGCGGCGCATTGAAATCCTCCGGCAGCGTGGGACGCGGCCAGCCATCGCAGGCGGCAAGGTTGTTTTCGGCCAGCGCCGGCGCGCGCAGCGTCACGAATGCCTGCTTGGCGTCGGCGGGGGCAATGCGCGCGGTATCCTCCGCGCACGTGACCGCGTAGTGCAGTGCCAGGTTCATCGATCGGTTGACGTCGTCGGTGAGCGTCAGCGCGGCCGCGGCGAGCGGCGCAAAGTCCCCCGCTTGGGCGCGGGCGAGCATCGCGGGAATCAGGCTCGCGAATTCGGGGGCGTAGAGCAGGGCATGCAAGGCGCCGATGAGCAGGTCGAAATTCAGCATGACCTCGCGCATTGCACCAGTGCGCGGGTCGGTGACGCGCACCTGGCGACCCGCGCCCAGGTCCTTCTGAAGACCGGCGAGCGTGGCGTTGAGGTCCGGATAGGCACGCTTGCACGCGGGGGTCTCGGCACATGCGGCGAACAGTTGCGTCAGCGCGGCTTCGCGAGTGGGCCAGATGTCGAGACTGATGCGCAGGTCCGGCGGCGCGACGCTGTCGAGCACGACGCTGCGCACTCGCTGCGGATAGCGCCGCACGTATTCCTGCGCGGCGCGCGTGCCGTACGACCCGCCCCACAGGTTGATGCGCTCGTAGCCGAGCGCGGCGCGCACCGCGTCGAGATCGGCGACGTAGGCGGGCGTCGTGTAGAGCGCGACGTCAGCGCTGCCCGCGGCCTTGATTTCGGCCAGGCAGCGCCGCGCCGCGGCGGCGGCATCGACGTTGGCGAATTCGTCGAATGGGTCGCGCGGCGCCAACGCGGCGCATTGCAGGGGTGCGGACTTCCCGGTCCCGCGTGGATCGACCAGCACGATGTCGCGGTCGCGTCGAACGCCGCCCAGCATCCCGGCCAGCGGCGCGAGCGCCGCTGCGGACTGCCCGGGGCCCCCGGCGAGCATGAACAACGGATCGGCCCGGGGCCGCAGCGTATTGGCGGGCAACACCGCGAAGGCAACCGCAATCTTGCGTCCGCCCGGCGCGGCGCGATCTTCGGGGACCTTGACCGTTGCGCATTGCGCGGTCGTCGCCAGCCTTGGCAACCGGCATTCGACCAACGCGACTTGGCGCTGCGCCGTCTGGTCACCGCAGCCGGCGACGGCGCCCGGCAGTAACGCGGCGCAGATAGCGGCGCGCATGACGGAACGTGATGTGCGGAACGGCGAATTCTGCATCCGGGGATGGTAGCAGACGGTGTGTGCGCCGCAGGCAGGTGGACACCGTCGTGGCCGATTCCTATACTGCTGGCGCGCGCGCACTGAACACGTCGCCGCGATCAACCATACGCGGCGCTCGCACGAGCGGCTGACCGATACCCCACTCCAAGAGCGATGAACGCCGCACTCAACACCGCCGAAGCCATCACCACCGCAGTCGCTGCGCTGGGGAGTGGAGCGCTGACTGCCGAAGGCATAGCGCGTCACGTCGCACCGCTGTTCTCGCGCGTGCTCGAGCGCAATGCCCGGCAGATCTACCTCGCCAATCACTCTCTCGGCCGCCCGCTGGACGCGACTGCCAGCGACGTCGCCGAAGCGGTCATGCTGTGGCAGACGCGTCTCGGCGGCGCATGGGATGCGTGGGCGGTCGAAATGGCGGCGTATCGTTCGCGGCTTGCACATTTGATCGGCGCGGCGCGCAGCGATTGCATCGTGCCCAAGACCAGCGCCGGGCAAGGGTTGCGTGCCATCCTCAACAGCTACGACACGGTGCCGCATGTCGTCGCGACGCGCGGCGAATTCGATTCGGTCGATGTCATCCTGCGCGAATACGCGAGGCGCGGGCGCATCACGCTGCAGCTGCTCCAAGCGCGCGGCGAGGGAATGTTCGTCGCCGACGAACTGCTCTCAGCAGTGCGCGCCGGCGCAGACCTGGTGGTGCTGTCGCAGGTGCTGTTCAACAGCGGACAGGTGCTGCCCGAACTGCCGGTCCTGATTGCCAGCGCGCACTCCAGCGGGGCCAAAGTACTGCTTGACGTGTATCACTCGCTCGGCGCGCTGCCGGTCGCCATCAGCGCGCTCGATGCGGACTTTGCCATCGGCGGCGCGTACAAGTATCTGCGTGGCGGGCCCGGGGCCTGCTTTCTATATCTGCACCCCCGGCATCTGGATGGATCGCTCGCTACGCTCGATGTCGGCTGGTTCGCCAAGAAGGAGCCGTTTACCTACGAGCGGCCGGAACCGCCTGCATGGGGTGCCGGCGGCGACGCCTTCCTGGAGTCGACGCCACCGGTGCTGACTTGGTATCAGGCGCGCGCCGGGCAGATTTTCACCCTCGCGATCGGGGTCGAGCGACTGCGGATGTACACGCAGTCTTTGCAGCGGCGTTTGGTCACGTTGCTCGCCGCGGAAGGCATTATTGCAGCAGGCGGCGGCGACAATCGTGGCGCATTTTGCACACTGAGCTTCGAGGCGCAAGGACAGGGCACCGCGCAGAGCTGTGCGCGTACGCTGGTGGCACGCGGAGTTGCCGTCGATGCACGCGGCTTCTGGTTGCGGCTGTGTCCGGATTTGCTGACCACCGATGACGAGCTGGCGCGGGCGGCAAAGATCGTGGCCGAGGTCGCCCGCCAGTAGCACGCGCTCCGCAGCTTAACGGGTGATGAAACGCACCAGCGTCACGAGAATCACGACGAGGAGCGCGGCACCCAGCACTCCGACGATGACGACGTGGATCAGCTTGATGGTGACCTGATCCTGCTCGCCGGCGGCTTTCTTGCGGATGCCCAGAAAGCTCCAGAAAACCGCACTGACGACCTTCAGGAAGCCCGGGGGGGTTGGAGTGGGCGTCATGGGATCGGGGCCAGCTCTGCAGTCGGAAATACTAGCACGGTCGTTTTTGCTTGCCGGCGCGCGAAAATCGCCTTGAAAATCGGCTAATCTTCCCCAATTCTGATGAAATCGCGTGCCTGTTGGCGCGCCTGGGGATCGCCATGCGGATGGACAAACTTACAACGAAATTCCAGCAGGCTCTCGCCGATGCGCAGAGCATGGCCCTGGGCAACGACAGCGGCTTCATCGAGCCGCAGCACCTGTTTGCCAGCCTGCTCGATCAGGAGGACGGGGGTACCGCGTCATTGCTGTCGCGCGCCGGGGTCAACGTAGCCTCGCTCAAGAGCGCGCTCGCCAAGGCGATTGCGCGCTTGCCGAAAGTCGAAGGCCAAGGCGGCGAGATCACGGTCTCGCGCGACTTGGGCAATCTTCTCAATCTTACCGACAAGATCGCGACCAAGCGCGGCGACCAGTTCATCGCCAGCGAGCTGTTTCTGCTGGCGCTGGCTGAGGACAAGGGCGACACCGGCCGCCTGCTCAAGGAGCACGGCCTGACCAAGAAAGCCCTGGAAGCGGCGATCGAAGCCGTGCGCGGCGGCGCGAATGTCGATTCGCAGGACGCTGAGGGCCAGCGCGAAGCGCTCAAGAAATACACCATCGACCTGACGGAGCGTGCGCGCATCGGCAAGCTAGATCCGGTGATCGGACGCGACGACGAAATCCGGCGCACGATCCAGATCCTGCAACGCCGCACCAAGAACAACCCCGTACTCATCGGCGAGCCCGGCGTTGGCAAGACCGCCATTGTCGAAGGCCTCGCGCAACGCATCGTCAATGGCGAAGTGCCGGAAACGCTGAAGAACAAGCGCGTCCTCTCGCTCGACATGGCACTGTTGCTTGCCGGCGCCAAGTATCGCGGCGAATTCGAGGAGCGGCTCAAGGCCGTGCTCAAGGACATCGCCGCCGACGAGGGCCGCACGATTGTATTCATCGACGAACTGCACACCATGGTCGGCGCCGGCAAGGCCGAAGGCGCGATGGACGCTGGCAACATGCTCAAGCCGGCGCTGGCGCGTGGCGAGCTTCACTGCGTCGGCGCGACCACACTCGACGAGTATCGCAAATATGTCGAAAAGGACGCCGCGCTCGAGCGTCGGTTCCAGAAGGTGATGGTCGAGGAACCTTCGGTGGAGTCGACCATCGCGATCCTGCGCGGCCTGCAGGAACGCTACGAGATTCACCACGGCGTCGACATCACCGATCCGGCGATCGTCGCCGCCGCGGAGCTTTCGGCGCGCTACATCACCGACCGCTTCCTGCCCGACAAGGCGATCGACCTGATCGACGAAGCGGCGGCGCGGATCAAGATGGAGATCGACTCCAAGCCGGAGGCGATGGACAAGCTCGACCGGCGCCTGATCCAGCTCAAGATTGAGCGCGAAGCCGTCAAGAAAGAAAAGGACGCCGCATCGAAAAAGCGTCTCGACCATATCGAGCAGGAAATTATCAAGCTAGAGCGCGAATACGCGGACCTCGATGAAATCTGGCAGGCGGAAAAGGCGCAGGTTGCCGGGACCCAGCACATCAAGGAAGAGATCGACCAGCTCAAGCTGGCGATGGAAGACGCCAAGCGCAAAGGCGATTGGCAGAAGATGTCCGAGCTGCAGTACGGCAAGCTGCCACAGCTCGAGGCGCAATTGAAGAAGGCCGACAAGAAGATGGCGGGCGAGCAGGCGAAGAAGCCGCAGCTGCTGCGCACGCAGGTTGGCGCCGAGGAAATCGCCGAAGTCGTATCGCGGGCGACGGGCATTCCAGTGTCAAAGATGATGCAGGGCGAGCGCGAAAAACTTCTGCACATGGAGGACGCGCTGCACAGGCGCGTCGTCGGCCAGGACGAAGCGGTACGGGTGGTTTCGGACGCTATCCGGCGCTCGCGTTCAGGATTGTCCGACCCCAATCGGCCCTACGGTTCGTTCCTCTTCCTGGGTCCCACCGGCGTGGGCAAGACCGAGTTGTGCAAGGCCCTTGCCGGGTTCCTGTTCGACTCGGAGTCGCACCTGATCCGCATCGACATGTCCGAATTCATGGAAAAGCATTCGGTCGCGCGACTGATCGGCGCGCCGCCGGGCTACGTGGGCTACGAAGAAGGTGGCTACCTCACCGAGGCCGTCCGCCGCAAACCGTATTGCGTCATCCTGCTCGATGAAGTCGAAAAGGCGCATCCCGACGTTTTCAACGTGCTGCTGCAGGTGCTCGACGACGGTCGCATGACCGACGGCCAGGGACGCACAGTGGACTTCAAGAACACGGTCATCGTCATGACATCGAATCTTGGATCGCAAATGATCCAGCAGATGCAGGGCGACGACTACGGGGTGATCAAGCTCGCGGTCCTGGCGGAGGTCAAGACGCAGTTCCGACCCGAGTTCGTGAATCGGATCGACGAGATCGTCGTCTTCCACGCGCTGTCCGAGAAAGACATTGCGGCGATCGCCAAGATCCAGCTGCAGAGCCTTGAGGCTCGCCTTGCCAAGCTCGAGATCAAGCTTACGATCACTCCGGCGGCGCTCGCCAAGGTCGCGGAAGTCGGCTTCGACCCCGTCTACGGCGCGCGACCGCTCAAGCGCGCCATCCAGCAGGAAATCGAAAACCCGCTGGCAAAGGAGATTCTCGCCGGTAAGTTCATGGCCGGCGACACCATTCACGTTGCCGAAAAAAACGGCGCGATGGTGTTCGACAAGCGCTGACGTCGGAGCCCCAAGGCTGGCGGAAGGCACCAAAATCGATCAGTAGTACGACACTTTCCGCCGCGACATCTGGCGCGACCAGTCACGAAGCGTGCGCTTCGCCGCAGCGCGCGCCCACGCTGCCATGCGCTCGAATGCAGACACCGGCGGCGTGAGGTGCAGCTGCGCATCTTCCTCCGCCACCACGACCGTCCGGCCGGTGCGGTCAATTTCGAAGCGCATCCCCGGAAACAGGATGATGTCGCGCGGATCGCGCTCCAGCGTGATCCACAGCACACCCGAATCGACGCTCAGGACAGTCCCTTCGGCGTCATCGAGGACGAGTGTATGGCGCCGCGGCAGGAAAGTGCGCCGTCCGCAGCCAGCCGTAGTTTCGAATGCCATGGTGTTTTCTCCTTCAGTATGCGTAATATGCATGCAACTTCCGATCGACGTGCGGTGGTATATTTACCGTCGTCATTGGGGAGTATCCGCGCCTGAAGACGACGGCCCAAACGAATTCGCCGCATCCAAAGCATGCATAAATGGAATGGCTAAACGCATTTCCCCCTTGCCACGCCTGCCTTCGTTGGACTTGCTCAAAGGCTTCGACGCCGCGGCGAGCCACCTTTCCTTCACGCGCGCCGCCGAAGAGCTATTTCTGACCCAGTCGGCGCTTTCGCGCCAGATGCAGACCCTCGAGGAGCAGCTCGGCACGCCGCTGTTTGAACGCCGGCATCGGGAACTGCGTCTAACCGGAGCCGGGCAGATACTCCAAACCACCGCCAGGACGGTACTCGACGAAGTCGCGCAGGCGATGGCGAAAATTCGCCGTGAGCCGACCGTCCGGCCGCTGACCGTTTCGACCAATCTGCCGTTCGCCTCGTTGTGGCTCGTTCCCCGCTTGGCGCGTTTCCGTGTCCGGCACCCGACCGTCGACGTCTTCATCTCTGCCGACAATCGCATCGTCGACCTCGACCGCGACCGCATCGACCTGGCGGTGCGCTACTGCGCCGCCGCCGCGGCGCCCGCGGATGCGCCGCGGCTGTTTGGCGAGCGGCTGCTGCCGGTCTGCTCTCCGGAACTGGCGAGCGATCCGGCGCGGCCGCTGCGCCGACCCGAGGACCTGGCGCGACACGTGCTGTTGCATGTCGACGACGTCGCCGGACGCTATCCCTGGCTCAACTGGTCGGTGTGGCTTGCCGCGCTCGGCATCCGCGAGCTTTCGCCCGCGGGTTCCCTGCGCTTCAATCTTTTCGATCAGGTGATCCAGGCGGCGCTCGACGGGCAGGGTGTTGCGCTGGGCCGCGTGCCGCTGATCGACAGCCTGCTCAGGCAGGGGCGGCTGGTCGCGCCGATGCGCGGCAGCAAGTACTCGACGGCACGCGCCTACTACGTCATACGGGCGACACGAACCGCATTGCGACCCGAGGCGCAATTCTTCATCGACTGGCTGATCGAGGAGACCCGGGCCGACGCGGCAGAACAGGATCCGACCGCGGTTTCGGTGCGTCCCCGTGCACCGCGTCGGCGCGCATGACGCTGCATTGCGCCGCACGCGGGGAGATCGATGCGCCATCGCGGTGGATTGCGCGCTTCGCACCGCTGATCGTTCCTGGTGGCACTGTGCTGGACGTCGCGTGCGGGCGTGGCCGACATTGCCGGTTCCTTGCCGCGCGCGGTCATCACGTTACCGGAGTCGATCGCGACGCCAGCTCGCTGGCGTCGCTGGCGACCACCGCCGGAGTCGCGATCGTCACCGCCAACCTCGAAACCGCACCGTGGCCATTCGCCGGCGAACATTTCGACGCAGTGGTGGTGACACGCTATCTGCATCGTCCGCTGTTTCCGGCGTTGCTCGATGCGCTGGCGCCGGATGGTGTGCTGCTCTACGAAACCTTTGCCGCCGGCAACGAGGCTTTCGGCAAGCCGTCGAACCCAGATTTCCTGCTTGCGCACGGCGAGCTGCTCGCGGTCATCGGCGCGCAGCTCACCGTTGTCGCGTTCGAGCAGGGAGTTATCATCGACGAACGCCCGCAGGTCGTCCAGCGCGTCGCCGCCCTCGGACACGCTCGCGCCTGGCCGCCCGCGCTTCCGGGCTGAACCTCGCGGCGCGGCGGCGGTCTATCCGCCACGCGTGCCCGGCACGGCAGCGCTGCCGCCCTCGCGTAATGGGGTAAAATAACGCCTTTTCAGAGTGGTCCGCTTGGCCTTGATGCTCTCCGGAAGTCTAGTCGCCATTGCGACCCCCATGCAGGGTGACAGCACGCTCGACCTCCCGGCGTTGCGCAAGCTCATCGACTTTCAGATCGACAATGGTACGTCGGGTATCGTCATAGTCGGCACGACGGGCGAATCGCCAACAGTCGATTTCGAAGAGCACTGCCTGCTGATCAGCACCGCGGTCGAGCACGCCGGGGGCAGGGTGCCTGTGATTGCGGGCACCGGCGCGAATTCGACCTCGGAGGCGATCGAGCTGACGCATCACGCGCGCAAAGTCGGCGCCGATTTTGGGCTCTCGGTCGTTCCGTACTACAACAAGCCCTCGCAGGAAGGCCTCTATCAGCATTTCCGTGCGATTGCCGAAAAAGTCGACCTGCCGCTCCTCGTCTACAACGTTCCGGGACGCACCGTCGCAGACCTTGGCAACGAGACGCTCCTGCGCCTGGCCCAGGTTCCGGGCATCGTCGGCGTCAAGGACGCGACCTCCGACCTGGTGCGTCATGTCGAGTTGATCCGGCGCTTGCCCGCGGGCGTTCCGTTCGCCTTGCTGTCGGGCAACGACGATACGGCGCTCGCGTACATTTTGCTCGGCGGACACGGGGTCATTTCGGTCACCGCCAACGTCGCGCCGCGCGCGGTCGGCGACATGTGCGCGGCGGCCCTGGCCGGCAACGTCGTCGAGGCGCGTGCCATCAACGCCCGGCTGATGCCGCTGAACACCAAGTTGTTCGTCGAAGCCAACCCCATTCCCGTCAAGTGGGCGCTCGCCGAGATGGGCCGCATCGGCCCCGGCCTGCGCCTGCCGTTGACCCAGCTCGCCGCGTCGCATCACGACGTGGTTCGCGCCGCGCTGCGCGAAGCGGGCTGCCTCTAGGAGAGATCCGCATGTCCTTCAGTAAATTACTGGCATTGGCCGCCTTGGGGGCGACGGTGCTGCTGCTCGCCGGTTGCGAGACGCTCACCATGTCGCTCGGCAAGAAGATCGATTACAAATCCGCCGGAACCACGCCGACGCTTGAAATTCCGCCGGACTTGGCGGCACCGACGTACGACGACCGGTATCAAGTCGCGACCGCTTCTGGCGTCGCTGCCCAGCGCACGCAAGCCAAGCCCAGCGAAGTATTGCCGGTCAACGCCGATGCGAAGCTGGTGCGTGCCGGCAGCGAACGTTACATCCAGGTCCGTGCCAGCGAAGACGCCGCGTGGAAGACCGTGCGCGACTTCTGGCTCAAGAACGGATTCGTCATTGCCAGCGAGCAACCGACGTTCGGCATCATGGAGACGGACTGGGCGGAAAATCGCGCTACGGTTCCACAGGACGGTTTGCAAAAATTCTTCAGCAAGTACCTGAGCTTCATCAACGATACCTATACCCGCGACAAATTCCGCACGCGCATCGAGCGCGGCGCCGAGGCCGGGACCGTCGAGATCTTCATCAGCCATCGCGGCGCCGCGCAATTGCCGACCAAGACCAACAAGGGCACGCCCGAGGATTTCCAGTGGCAGTCGACGCCCGCGAACCCGGGACTCGAGGCGGAATTCCTCAGCCGCATGCTGGTAGCGTTCGGCGCGCCCGAGGCTACGGCAGCCGAGGCGATCGCAGCGGTGCAAAAGACGCCTGAACGCGCCTTCATCGAGAAGAGCAAGAACGGTACCAGCCAGCTGGTAGTCGATGATGCCTTCGACCGCGCGTGGCGACGCGTGGGTCTGGCGCTCGATCGCACCGGTTTCACCGTCGTCGACCGCGATCGGTCCAAAGGTCTGTATTTCGTGCGCTACGCTAACCCCGACCTTGACGCGAAGAAGGAAAAGGGTTTCCTCGACAAGCTCGCGTTCTGGAAAAGCGACGACGTCAAGCCCGAACAGTATCGGGTGGTTGTGACGCAGGCGGATCCGCGCAGCGTCGTGACAGTTGAGGATCCGGCAGGCGCTCCCGAGCGCTCGGTGAACAGCGACAAGATACTGGCGTTGCTCAAGGACCAGCTCAAGTGATGGCGGCGTGCGCTTCGCCTGCCTAGGCAGCGGCAGCGAGGGCAATGGTCTGCTTGTCGAAGTCGACGGCACGCGCATTCTCATCGATTGCGGTTTCGGCATTCGCGACGCCATCGCGAGGCTGGCGCGGCTGGCGGTCGAGCCGGAGTCGATTACCGCGATCGTCGTCACCCATGAGCACAGCGATCACATCGGCGGCGTCGCCGCTTTCGCGTCGCGTTTCGGGACTCCGGTATGGCTGACCTTCGGTACTCTGGCCGCCGTGAGCGAGCGTTTTGCCAGGCTCCCGCGGATCTGCGGCTTCGACAGCCATGACAGCTTCGCGATCGACGCCATCGAAGTTCGGCCATTCCCGGTGCCGCACGACGCGCGCGAGCCGGTGCAGTTCGTCTGCAGCGACGGACGCTGGCGGCTGGGCGTGCTCACCGACCTCGGCATGTCGACCGGGCACGTCGAAGCCTCGCTCAGCGGTTGCGACGCGCTGGTGCTGGAATGCAATCACGACCTTGACATGCTCGCCAACGGCGACTATCCGTATCCGCTCAAGCAGCGCATTTCCGGCAAGTTCGGCCATCTGGACAACAGCTCGGCCGCGGCGTTGCTATCGCGGCTGGACAATTCGCGCCTCAAGCACTTGTTCGCGGCGCATCTTTCACAGCAGAATAACCGGCGCGAACTCGCCACCGTCGCGCTGGCCGACGCACTGAGCTGCACCCCCGAATGGATCGGCGTTGCCGACCAGCACGAGGGCTTTGGCTGGCGCGAATTCATCTAGTACATTGTTTCGCAGGAGCAGCGATGGAAAAGAGGAACGAACTCTACAAGGGCAAGGCCAAGACCGTTTACACGACCGATGATCCGCACCTGCTGGTGATGCATTACCGCGACGACACCAGTGCCTTCGACGGCGAGCGTGTCGAAAAGCTCGAGCAGAAGGGCGAGACCAACAACAAGATCAATGCATTCGTGATGGGCAAGCTCGCCGCCGCCGGAGTGCCGACGCACTTCGTCCGCCTGCTTGGCGATCGCGACTCGCTGGTGCGCGCGCTAACGATGCTGCCGGTCGAGTGCGTGGTGCGCAATATCTGCGCCGGTTCGATGTCCAAGCGGCTCGGCATTCCCGAGGGCACGGTGCTGCCTGAGTCGGTGTTCGAATTCTTCTACAAGAGCGACGCGCTCAAAGACCCGATGGTCAATGACGACCACATCCGCATTCTCGGATGGGCCAGCGCCAAGGACATTGCCGAAATGAAAGCGCTGACTCACAAGGTCAATTCGGTGCTCAAGCCGCTGTTCGCCAAAGCCGGCATGGACCTTGTCGATTACAAACTGGAATTTGGCCATGCGGTCGAAGACCCGAACGGTCCGCTGCTGCTCGGCGACGAGTTCACGCCCGACGGCTGCCGACTGTGGGATCAGGGCACGCGCGAAAAACTCGACAAGGATCGATTCCGGCGCAATCTCGGTAACGTCATCGGCAAGTATCGCGAAGTCGCGGAGCGCATTGGCGCACCGCTCTAGAACCGGTGGCGCGAGCGGGCGCAGGCGCCACCGCAACGCAAACAAAAAGCCGGCCTCAGGGCCGGCTTTTGCATTGCGATGACTACGAGCTTATTTCTTGGCTGTGTCGGCAGGCGCCATCGCCGGAGCGGGAGCCATCGCCGGAGCCGATTTCATTGAGGCGTCTTTGGCGGCCTGGACGGCATTGTTCGCGTCGGCCTTTGCCTGGTCCACTGCCGCATTGCCTGCGGCCTTTGCCGCGTCGGTCGCGGCCGCGCCGGCCTGCATCGCCGACGTGCCTGCATCCTTGGCGGCCACAGCAGCCTTGTCTGCGGCCTCTTTGGCCATCGCAGACGCCTTGTCGGCAGATACCTTTGCCGCATCAGCGGCGGCCTTGTTGTTATCGCCGCACGCGGTCAGCGCAAGCGCCAACGCGGCAGCGAAAAAGACGGACTTGTTCATGGATGTTCCCCTACTCGAGTGTGGAATTGGATGGATGTCGCGCACGAATCGGATTCCGAGCCTTCCGATGTTGGTTCGGGACAGCAGCGGGTCAATCCCCGACTACGTTGAATGCTACCACAAAATGGCAATGGATTCAAGCAGATCGTGCTAATTGCACCTCGCCGGCGCGACGTTTACAGGTCGCCGCACCGGTACCACGCATTGTTCTTTCACCGCAACATAATCCGCTACGCGGGCATTTACAAGCCCAGCACCGTCCCGCTGGCCCCCGACTCTCCCGTCGACCAGATCTCATCGAAGCGACTCGCCAGCGGTTGGGTCTGCTCGGGTTGCTGGATTCCGAGCGCGGCGCGCGGTTGCTCGAAATGAAAGCGGTGCAGGTAGTGCGCGCCGTCGACGATTATCAGCGGATCCGTCGCGACCCGCGCTTTTTCGCCGGTGCGCAGGATCGTCATCGCGTGCGCGAAGTTCTGCAGCAATCGCAGCAGCCGCGGACAGGCGCTTTCCAGATAGCGCGTGTCGTGAAGGATGATCTCGACCCGGCGCCCCCGGACCGCGCGCAGGAACGCAGCCAGGCGATCGGCCCGCGCCGCTGAGTTCCAGCCGGTTTGCGACAGGTCCTGGTCGAAGACGCGAATCTGGTGGCGAGCAAGCGCGATCAGCTCGTCGATCGCGGCCGACTGCGCGGCCACCGTGTCGAGCTGCACGATCCGTGGCTCCGGGAGCGCCTGCGGCTCAGTCGAGGTCGAGATAACCATCGCAATACCAGTCGTGCAACAGGTTGATGAGCACGCTGCCGCTCATTTCTTCTCCGCTCAGGCGCCGCGCGTTTGCGAGGCGGCTGATTGCCGCCCGCGCGCCAACGGGCCATGCCATCGCGACGGCGTTGATGTACACGTTGCGGTCATCGTATAGGATTTGCGTGCGCGAATTCAAGCGCACGCCGCGCTTCGCGGCGGCACGCGCGAACGTGCGCAAGGGCATTGGCGAATGCGGGCGGATGAACGAGACCTGTGCCTTCGGCTCGCTCAGAAAGCTGCCGACAAAGCGTGCGACATCGGCGTCATTCCAGCGGATTTTTCGGAGTGTGGCCGCGCACGCATCGCGCATGCGGGCGTCGATTCTTGCCGGCTCGCGGGCGACGCGCAGTCGTGGATCGGCGTAGCGTCCGTCGAGGACGAGTTCGTCGCGCAGCCAATCCAGGAATGCGGTGCCGAGCTCCTGTGCCGACGCGGTGCGAAAACCGATCGAATACGTCGTGCAGGCGTCGAGTGCGACGCCGTCGTGGGCATGATCGGGCGGCAGGTAGAGCATGTCGCCCGGTGCAAGCGTCCACGCCGACATCGGGCGAAAACGCGCCAGGATCTTCAGTGGCATGCGCGGTTTGAGCTCGAGGTCGCGCTGGCGGCTGATACGCCAACGGCGGCGGCCTTCGCCTTGCAGCAGGAACACATCGTACGAGTCGAAGTGCGGCCCGACGCCGCCGCCCGGCGCTGCATAGCTCACCATCAGGTCATCGAGCCGCGCATAAGGGACGAACGCGAACCGCCGCAAAAGGGCGTCGGCGGAGGGAACATGCAGATTGACGCCGTGAACCAGCAGCGTCCAGCCGCGATCGGGGAGATTTTTCTGCAGCGATTTGCGAAACGGTCCTTCGAGCGTGGTCCAGCGGCCGCGCTCGCGCAGCACGATGCGCGAGTCGACGTCGTCGCGCCCGGCCAGCGCGAACAGCGCACTGCCGGTCATGCAGCCAGAGAATCCGGGGACGGCCTGGCGCACCAGCAAGGCGCGCTTCTGCCAGTGCCGGCGCAGAAACGCGGCCGGCATCAACCCGCCCAGCAATGCGCTCGATTCTACGGCCGGCATCGGGCAATTATAGCGGCGACGACGGCGACAGGCTTTGGGCTAGAATATTAGCTCGCCGTGCCGCCCCGGGCCGGCATCTTCCACCCATTCCGGTTCGACTCGACGCATGAATATTGCCGCCAACACGGTAGTTACGATTTCGTACAAACTCTTTTCCGCCGCCTCGGAACTGATCGAGGAATCGCCGCAGCCGATCACGTATCTACACGGCGGACACCATGGCATTTTTCCCAAGATCGAAGCGGCGCTGACCGAACAGGAGCCTGGTTATACCTGCTCGGTGACGCTCGAGCCCGAAGACGCGTTTGGCGAGTACGACGCGGATTTGGTGCGTGTCGAACCGCAGGATCGTTTCCCTGCCGAGGTCAAAGTCGGCATGCAGTTCGAGGGGTATGACGGCAAGGGCGAAGATGAAGAGCAACGCGTGTACGCCGTGACCGACGTTGCCGACGGCAAGGTCGTCGTCGATGGCAACCATCCGCTCGCCGGCCAGCGCCTGCGTTTCGATTGCACCGTCCTCGACGTGCGTGCTGCCTCAGCCGAGGAGTTGCAGCATGGCCATGTGCACGGCGAAGGCGGACACCACCACTGAGGACGCGCAGGCGTCTTGCAGCGCCAAGCGACGATGACTCTAGTCGTCCGCGGCCAGGCGCTTCAGTTCGTAAAGGGCGGCCTGCGCGTCGCGCGGTGACAGTGCATCGGGGTCAATGGCCGCCAGTCGATCGAGCACGCTCGCGCCACGCGGCGCGGCGTCCGCGCTCGGCGCGACGGCGCCGAACAGGTCGCCTTGGGTATCGCGGCGCGCGCTGAACTGATCGAGCCGCGCCAGGAAGGTCCGCGCCTGGCGCAACGCCTCCGCCGGCACTCCTGCCAGCTTGGCAACCTCCAGCCCGTAGCTCTGGTTCGCCGGCCCGTCGGCGGCGGCATGGAGGAACACGATGCTGTCCTTGTGCAGGACCGCGTCGAAGTGGACGTTGGCGCATCCTTCCAGTTCCGCGGGCAGCGCGGTCAGCTCGAAATAATGGGTTGCGAATAGCGCCAGGCTGCGGTTGTTGCGCGCCAGCTCGCCGGCGATGGCCCATGCCAGCGCAAGGCCGTCGAAGGTGGACGTGCCGCGCCCGATCTCATCGATGAGTACGAGGCTGTGCGGAGTGGCGCGGTTGAGGATGGCCGCTGCCTCGGTCATCTCGACCATGAATGTCGAACGGCCGCCCGCCAGATCATCGGCGGCACCGATGCGCGTATAGATCGCGTCGATTGGTCCGAGCCGCGCCGACGCCGCCGGCACGAACAGCCCGCAGTAGGCGAGCAGGACGATCACCGCCGTCTGGCGCATGTAGGTCGACTTGCCGCCCATGTTCGGCCCGGTCACGATCAGCAGCCGCCGCACGGGCGCCAGCGTGACATCGTTGGGAATGAAGTGCTCGACCTGCACTTCAACAACCGGATGGCGACCACCGCGAATGTCAATGCCGGTGGTGGCTGTGAATTCCGGTCGGGCCCAGCCGAGTGCCGTGGCGCTGGCGGCCTGCGCACCGACCACGTCGAGCAGC
>JBDTLK010000019.1:0-37455 GCA_039934835.1 Edaphobacterium sp. (SeqCode)
TTCAGCCTGGCGGCAGCATGCGCGACAGCGAAGTGATCGGCGCCGCCGACGAGCGCGGGATCGCGATGGTTTTCACGGGCATACGGCATTTTCGACATTGACTTGGTTAGAACGAGAGCGAGGTTGAGCTTGAAACGATTTCTGATCGCAGTGGCGATCCTGATGGCCCTTCCGGGGCGAGCGTCGGCGGTCGAATGCGCCGATTTCTGGACCTGGGTCGACACCGGTTGCAGGCGAGTCGTGGACACCTACCAAAATGGTGAAACGCAACTCATCGTCTCGGGCTATTCGTACCATCTTCCGTACAGCTACACGCCGGAAAAACGCGCGGAACTCAATTCCAATGCATGGGGCGGCGGGCTGGCCCGCACCACCGAAGATCCGAACGGCAATACGCACTCGGTCTACTTCTACGGCTTCCAGGACTCGCATAAGAACGCGCAATTCCAGGCGGGCTACATGTGGGCGACGTATTGGGGCGAGCGCGACAGCCTGCAGGCGGGACTTGGCTGGACGGCGTTCATCGTCCAGCGGCCCGATATCGCCAGCGGCGTGCCGATACCCGCGGCGCTTCCCGTCGCGCTGCTGCGCTACAAGAAGGCGAGCGTCGTCGCGACCTTTATTCCGACGCTCAACGGCGGTATCAATCACGGCAGCACGCTGTACGTTATGGGCATGATCGGCCTGCAGTAGCCGCCGGCGATGAACGTCCTGATCGTTGGCGGCGGCGGCCGCGAGCACGCACTGGCGTGGAAGATCGCGCAGTCGCCGCGTGTGGGCAAGATCTTCGTCGCCCCGGGCAATGCTGGCACCGCGCGCGAAGCGGGCGTGTCCAACGTTGCGCTGACCGGGGTTGCCGAGCTGGTTGCCTTCGCAACCGCCGAGCGGGTTGCGCTGACGGTCGTCGGTCCCGAAGCGCCCCTGGCCGCTGGCATCGTCGACGCGTTCGGCGCGGCTGGGCTAAAAGTCTTCGGCCCCACGCAAAGTGCTGCGCAACTCGAAAGTTCCAAGGATTTCGCCAAGGCGTTCATGGCGCGCCACGGCATCCCGACCGCCACGTATCAGACTTTCACCGCCGCCGCCGTCGCGCACGCCTATGTCGACGCGCGCGGCGCGCCGATTGTAGTCAAGGCCGATGGCCTGGCGGCCGGCAAAGGCGTGGTCGTCGCCGCGACTGCCGCCGAGGCACACACGGCGATCGACGCCATGCTGGTCGGCAACCACCTCGGCGACGCGGGTTCGCGCGTGGTGATCGAAGACTGCCTGGTTGGCGAGGAGGCGAGCTTCATCGTCATGGCTGATGGCCGTCACGTGCTGCCCCTCGCCTCGTCACAGGATCACAAGCGACTGTGCGATGGCGATCAGGGTCCCAATACCGGCGGCATGGGCGCGTATTCGCCGGCGCCGGTGGTCACGCCAGCGGTTCACGCCCGAATCATGCGCGAGATAATCCAGCCTGCGATCAATGGCATGGCCGACGACGGCCATCCTTACACCGGGTTCCTCTACGCGGGGGTGATGATCGACGCGCAGGGCAATCCGCGCACGCTCGAATTCAACTGTCGACTCGGCGATCCGGAAACGCAGCCGATCCTGATGCGCCTCAATACCGACCTTGTCGAATTATTGCAGCATGGCGTCGAGGGAACGCTCGATCGCGCCGATGCCGAGTGGGACCGGCGCGCGGCGCTTGGCGTCGTGCTTGCAGCCGCCGATTATCCGCAGCAGCCAAGGACCGGAGACGCCATTGCCGGCCTGACCGAAGGCAGCGCCGACTGCAAGGTATTCCATGCGGCGACCGCGCTCGCCGGAGACGCCGTCGTCACCAACGGTGGACGAGTGCTCTGCGTCACCGCCTTGGGCGAGACGGTGCGTCAGGCGCAGCGTACCGCGTACGCGACCGTGGCCGACATCCGCTTCGACGGCATGCAATTCCGCACCGACATCGGCCATCGCGCGATCGCTGCGCGCAAGCCCTAAGCCGATGCGCAACGACGTGGACGTTGCCGGTGCCCGCGCCTACTTCACCGGCCTGCAAGCGAACATCGTTGCGCGTCTCGAAGCGATCGACGGCCACGCCTTCCGTCGCGACGTCTGGCATCGCCCCGAGGGTGGCGGCGGCGAAAGCCGCTCGCTCGAGCAGGGCAGCGTGTTCGAGCGCGCCGGTGTGAACTTTTCGCACGTCGTGGGTGACAAGCTGCCGCCGTCGGCGAGCGCCGGTCGCCCGCAGCTCGCGGGCCGCGGCTTCGAGGTCATGGGCGTGTCGCTGGTGTTGCATCCGATGAATCCCTACGCGCCGACCGTGCACATGAACGTGCGCATGTTCGTCGCCAGCATGGCGGGCGCCGAACCCGTGTGGTGGTTCGGTGGCGGAATGGACCTCACTCCGTGTTACGGATTCGTCGAGGACGCGACGCATTTCCATCGTACCTGCCGCGATGCGCTCGCACCGTTCGGAGGCGACTACCACCCGCGCTTCAAGCGCTGGTGCGATGAGTACTTCTTCCTGAAACACCGCGGCGAACCGCGTGGTGTCGGCGGCATTTTCTTCGACGACCTCTGCGATCGGACCTTTGATGAATGCTTGGCGCTCGCAAAAAGCGTCGGCGATCATTTCCTGCCGGCGTACGAACCTGTTCTGCTGCGGCGCCACGCGCTGCCTTACGGCGAACGCGAGCGCGACTTCCAGGCGTATCGGCGCGGCCGCTACGTCGAATTCAACTTGGTCTACGATCGCGGCACGCTGTTCGGACTGCAATCGAACGGACGCACCGAGGCCATCCTCATGTCCCTGCCGCCGCTGGTGAAATGGCGCTACGACTGGCAGCCGGCACCGGGCTCCCCCGAGGCGCGCCTGTACACCGATTTCCTGATCGGCCGGGATTGGCTCGAGTGAACAACAAGGACCGCGCCAAGCGCGAAGGCACTCCAATGAGCGACGAGACTCCCGATGGGCACCTCATCGAGACGCAACTCGATTCGAGGGACGTGTTCTCCGGCAACCTGCTGCACGTGCGTCGCGACAGCGTCCTGCTGCCCGATGGCGCGCAGGCCACGCGCGAATACATCGTCCATCCGGGGGCGGTGATGGTCATTCCGCGACTCGCCGACGGCAAGTTTTTGATGGAGCGCCAGTACCGCTATCCGCTGGGCCGCGTCTTCATCGAGTTTCCGGCGGGCAAGATCGATCCGGGCGAAGACCCGCTGCTGGCGGCGCAACGCGAGCTTACCGAGGAAACCGGCTACACCGCGGCGCGCTGGTCGCGCCTGGCGTCGATGCATCCTGTCATCAGTTACTCGACCGAACGCATCGACATGTTCGTCGCCGACGAACTCACGCACGTGGGCACGCAGCTCGACGAGGGCGAGTTCATCGAGACGTTCAGCGCGACCCTGGCCGAAGCGCTCGGCTGGCTCGACCGCGGTGAAATCACCGACGCCAAGACGATGCTGGGACTGCTGCTGCTCGCGCGTCAGGCGACGGGCGCCGCGTGACAACTGGAGCGTCCACGGTACGCCGACTGGTGATCACCGGCCGCGTCCAGGGAGTAGGATTTCGCTTTGCCTTGGCGGACGAGGCGCGGGCGCGCAACCTGTCGGGACGGGTGCGTAATTGCGCCGACGGCAGCGTCGAAGTCATCGTCGCCGGAGCCGCAGCCGACGCGGACGCGATCGTCGCGTGGGCGCATCACGGACCGCCTGCGGCGAGTGTCACCGGCGTGCGCGTCGAAGCCGCGAGCGGAGAATTCGCCACCTTCGAGATCGCGCCAGCCGCGCGCTGACTCACTGATCGGGGATGCGCGGCAACTGCGCTCGGACAACTACGCGTCGTTATCGAAGACGCCGCCACGTGACCCGCTGGTCACCGTCTTTGTTGCCGACGCCCCGTAAATGTCCTTCCATCCCGCATAACTCGCCGCGGAGACCAGCGGGATAACCGCGATAAGACCGAACCCGAAACAAAGCAAGCCTACTATCACCAGCAATAGCGACAGCGTTCCGAATACCAGCAACGGCAGCACATTGAGCGCGAACGCATGGATACTCGTGGCAAAGGCGCCCGTGAACGAGGCATCGTCGAAAAGCGCGGCAAAGGGCACGAACAGCAACGGCAGCGAAACGACGGTACCCGCCGCAAAAATGACCGCCAGCGCTCCGATGCCGAGCATGGGCTCGTCGCTGCCGGCGTCGAGCAGATTGACTCCGGCGAAACTGTAGGCCGCGAGCGCCTCGACGCCGAAGATCAGCAACGCCGAGACGACGATCGCGGCGAGCGCCGCCGGGCGCGCGCCGAACGCAGCCGCCGCCACGCGGATCGACAGCGGCGCGCCACGGTCGACCGCGACCGCGCCGATGAGCAGCCCGCACTCGATCACCGGCACGATCACCTTGGCGATCGCCGCGCCGATACCCGGTATGAGTTGCAGCAGCAATTCCGCGGCGATCACGACAAAGCCGAGCACGCACCACATCAGCGGTGCGCGCTTGAACAGGCGCATCGCCTCCTCGAACCAGGCGAACGCGCGGGCAACGCTCACCGCGTGCGGCGAGCGCGCGAAGGGAGAATCGGGTTGTTCAGATGCCGCCAAGGGCCGACCGCAGTCAGTGCGCCGAGTCGGCGGCTTCACCCAGGTACGCCGCGCGCACCTTCGGATCGGACAGCAACTGCTTCGCGTTGCCCGACAGCGTAATCTCGCCGCTTTCCATCACGTAGGCGCGATTGCTCACTTCGAGGGCAAGCTTGGCGTTCTGCTCGATCAGCAGGATGGTGACACCTTCCCGGGCGATGGCGAGCACGGTCTCGAAGACCTTTTGGACCATCAGCGGCGCGAGCCCCATCGAAGGTTCGTCGAGCAGCAGCAGCTTGGGTCGCGACAGCATCGCCCTGCCCATCGCCAGCATCTGCTGCTCGCCGCCGGACAGCGTGCCGGCGGTTTGTCTGCGCCGCTCCTTCAGGCGCGGAAACAAGCCGTAGACCCGTTCGATATCCTGGGCGATCGCGACGCGGTCGTTGCGCGTGTATGCGCCCATCGCCAGGTTTTCCTCGATGGTCAGGGCGCCGAATACGCCGCGACCTTCGGGCACCATCGCCAGCCCGGCGCGCACCAGTTGGAACGCGGGCTTGCCGGTGATTTCGTTACCGTTGTAGTGAATCGTTCCGGCTTTCACCGGCTGCAATCCCGTGATCCCCTTCAGGGTGGTGGTCTTGCCCGCGCCGTTGGCGCCGATCAGCGCAACGAGTTCGCCCTGCGCGACCACGAGGTCGATGCCCTTGACCGCGTGGATGCCGCCGTAGGCAACCTCGAGCTTTTTCAGTTCGAGCAGCGGCCCAGCGTTGGTTGCGGCACCTTCGCGCCCGGGGCGGCCCAGCGCGCTCACGGAACTCACGCGCCCTTCATGTCGAGCAGCACTTCGCCGCCGAGATACGCGGCGATCACCTTGGGGTCCTGCTGGACTTCGGCCGCGGGCCCCTCGGCGATCTTCTTGCCGTAGTCGAGCACCAGCACGCGATCGCACACGTTCATCACCAGCTTCATGTCGTGTTCGATGAGCAGGATGGTGGTGCCGTCGCGGCGAATGCCTTCGAGCAGTTCCCTGAGCGCTCGCGTTTCGGTGGCGTTCATGCCCGCCGCCGGTTCGTCGAGCGCCAGCAGCTTCGGTTCGGTGGCCAGCGCGCGGGCGATTTCGAGGCGCCGCTGGTCGCCGTACGCCAGATGGCGCGCCTGGGAATTGGCGCGTTCTGCAACGCCGACGTATTCGAGCAGCTCGTAGGCGCGCTGTTCGATCGCGGCTTCCTCGGCGAGCGTGCGCTTGTCGCGGAAAATCGCACCGAATACGCCAGCGTGGGTGCGCACGTGGCGGCCGATCATCACGTTCTCGAGCGCCGAGAGGTTCTGGAACAGGCGGATGTTCTGAAAGGTTCGGGCGATGCCGCGCTCGGCCACCTGGTTCGGCTTGAGGCGATCGAGCGGCTCGCCGTCAAAATTGAAGGTGCCGCCATCAGGCTCGTAGATGCCGGTCAGGACGTTGAACAGCGAGGTCTTGCCGGCACCGTTGGGCCCGATCAGGCCGTAGATTTCGCCATGGTTGATCGTAAAATCGACGTCCGACAGCGCGTGCACGCCGCCAAAGCGCTTGCTGATGCCCGTCGCCGTGAGCAGGCTCAGTTGCGTGCGCGGTTGTTTCATTTTGCCGTGACTTCGAGCTCGCGCTTGCGCACCGCCGAAGGCCACAGGCCGGCCGGCCGATAGAGCATGATCGCGACCAGCGCGATGCCGAAAACGAGCAGCCGCAGCGTCTCGGCATCGATCCACACCCGGCCGAAGAGCGCGTGCTGCAGTGGTTCCATGGTGGAGCGCAGCAATTCGGGCAGCAGCGTCAGCAGGACCGCGCCCAGGATGACGCCGGGAATATGGCCCATGCCGCCGAGCACGACCATAGCCAGCACGATGATCGATTCGAACAGACCGAAACTCTCCGGGCTGACAAACTGCTGCGTTGCCGAGAACACCGCGCCGGCAATGCCGCCGAAAGACGCGCCCATCGCGAACGCGAGCAGCTTGACATTGCGGGTATTGATGCCCATGGCCTTGGCGGCGATTTCGTCCTCACGTATCGCCTCCCAGGCGCGCCCGAGCCGCGAATTCTGCAGCCGCAGGTTGATGACGATGACGGCGATGGTGATCAGTAGCAGCAGGTAGTAGTACTTCTGCGGTCCCGAGATCTGCAGGCCTAGCAGACTGGTGGTGCCGGACAGGGAAAGACCGCCGATGCTGAAGGGGTCGATCATGTTGATGCCCTGCGGACCGTTGGTGATGTTGACCGGCGCGTTGAGATTGTTCAGGAAGATGCGGATGATCTCGCCGAAGCCGAGCGTGACGATCGCCAGGTAGTCGCCGCGCAGCTTGAGCGTCGGCGTGCCGAGGAGCACGCCGAACAGGCACGCGACGCTGGCGCTGAGCGGCAATATGATCCAGAACGGCAGGTGGATGCCGAAGTGCGGCGACGCCAGCAACGCATAGACGTAGGCGCCCACCGCGTAAAACGCGATGTAGCCCAGGTCGAGCAGGCCGGCGAAGCCGACCACGATGTTCAGGCCCAGCGCGAGCATGATGTAGAGCATCGCGAAGTTCAGGATGCGCACCCACGCCTGACCGACGAATCCGGCAACGAAGGGCAGCAGTGCCAGCGCCAGCGCCACCAGGGCGACACCAGCCCACGCAAGCATGGGAATGGCTTTTTTTTCGCGGCCGCTCACGAGATCGACGGTCGTTTGTCGCCGAAAATCATGCGCGATCGGCGACACGTTCGCCGAGCAGTCCCGACGGACGGAAAATCAGCACGAGAATGAGCACGAAAAACGCGAACACGTCCTGATAGTTGCTGCCGAACAGGCTCATGTTGCCGTCCGTGGCGATGCACTTCTCATGCATCGTGTCGGACAACCACGGCAAGCCGCAGATGTTGGTCGCGTCCCCGATGTAACCGGCGCCCAACGCTTCGATGATGCCCAGCAGGATGCCGCCGAGCATGGCGCCAGCGAGATTGCCGATGCCGCCCAGCACCGCCGCCGTGAACGCCTTCAGGCCGAGCAGGAATCCCATGTAGTAGTGAGCGATGCCGTAGTAGCTCATGACCATCAGTCCCGCGACTGCGGCGAGTCCCGCGCCGATCACGAAGGCCGCCGAGATGACGACGTTGATGTCGATGCCCATGAGGCCCGCAACCTGAGGGTTCTGCGCGGTCGCGCGCATCGCCATGCCCAGGCGGGTATGCTGCACGACGAACACCAGAGCGCCCATGAGCAGCGCAGCAAGCAATACGATCAGCATCTGCAGGTCGGTCATCGACGCGCCGAAGATGGTGTACCGGGTCGGCTCGATAAGTGCAGGAAAAGTCAGGTAGTTGCGGCCCCAGATCATCAGCGCGACGTTCTGCAGGATGATCGACATGCCGATCGCCGTGATCAGCGGAGCGAGCCGCGGCGCCTTGCGCAGTGGGCGGTAGGCGATCTTTTCCATGCTGTAGGCGATCGCCATGCAGACCAGAATGGCGACCAACAGCCCGGCGAAGATGATCACCACCGGCGCCAGCGGCAGGTGCGCGCCCAGCAAGCCGGTGATGACCGACAGCGACACCATGGCGCCGATCATCACGACTTCGCCGTGCGCGAAGTTGATCAGTCCGATGATGCCGTACACCATCGTGTAGCCCAACGCGACCAGCGCATAGACGCTGCCCAGTGTCAGGCCGTTGATGATCTGCTGCAGGAAAATGTCCACGCGGCCCCTGGAAGCGGCGCGGCGGCACGCGCGCCCGAGTCCGGATTCTCCGCTGCGCGGGCTTCCCCGGCAATCCCCGCACCAATACGGTTAGATGCACAAAAAACGGCGCCCCTAAAGGCGCCGTTCGATACTTGCAGCGGCCGGGCCGGACTTACTGGCCCTTTTCCTTCATCGCCTTCGCCGTGCCGGGCGCGACGGGCTTCGGATTTTCGACGGCCGACTTCATTTTGTCGCCGGCTTCCTTCACTTCGGACTTCATCTTGTCCATCGTCGACGGGGCGGCAGCCGGCGCCATCACCGGCGCAGCGTCGAGTGTCTCGGTCTTGCCGGCAACATTCATCGCCATCGGCACCAGCTTGCCGTCCTTGACCGTGTACAGCGTGATCGCGCCGTTCTTGGTATCGCCATGCTCGTCGAATTCGATCTTGGCGGTGATGCCGTTGTACGAGATCTTGGCGAGTTCAGGCAGGTACTTGGCCGGATCGGTAGAGTTGGCCTTCTTCATCGCTTCGATGAGCGTGTTCGCCGCATCGTAGGAATACGGCGCGTAGACCTGAATCGGGCCGTACTTGGCGGTGAAGCGCGTGACGAAGTCCTTGGCGTTTGGCATCTTTTCCGGCGGCAGTCCCGCTTGCGTGCAGTACTGGCCCTCGGCCGCGCCGCCGGCCAGCTTCGGCCACTCGGACGAGCACACGCCGTCACCGGCGATGAACTTGGCCTTGATGCCGAGTTCCTTGATCTGTTTGGCCATCGGACCGCCTTGCGCGTCCATGCCGCCGTACATGATGACGTCCGGATGCTTGGCCTTGATCTTGGTCAGGATCGCCTTGAAGTCGGTCGCCTTGTCGTTGGTGTACTCGCGCGCGACGATCGTCGCACCGGCGGCCTTGGCGGCTTTCTCGGTTTCGTCGGCGAGACCCGCGCCGTAGGCGGTCTTGTCGTCGATGATGGCGATCTTCTTGCCGCCAAGCGTTTCCACCGCGGCCTTGCCGATGACGCTTCCCTGCTGCACGTCGTTCGCCATGACCCTGAACGTTGTCTTGAAGCCTTGCAGCGTTAGCTTGGGGTTGGTCGCCGAAGGCGAGATCTGCGGGAGGCCCGCGTCGCTATAGATCTTCGACGCGGGAATCGAGGTGCCCGAGTTCAGGTGACCGACCACGCCTGCGACCTTGTCGTCAACCAGCTTCTGGGCGACGATCGTGCCCTGCTTTGGATCGGCCTGGTCATCCTGGGCGTCCAGTTCGAACGTGACCTTCTTGCCGTCGATGACGATGTTCTTGGCGTTGGCGTCGTCGATGGCCAGACGGGCGCCGTTTTCATTGTCCTTGCCCAGGTGCGCCTGCGGGCCGGTGGTCGGGCCGACGTGGCCGATCTTGACGGTGATGCTCGGCACGGCCGGGGCGGCACTCGCCGCGGGCGCTTCGGCTTTCTTGGGCTCTTCTTTGCCGCAGCCATAGGCGGCCAGCAGTGCCGACGCGATCAGCGTCAGACCGAGCGAGCGGTTGAAATTCATGGGTCAGTCTCCGAAAGGGGTAATGAGAAAAGTGCGGGAAAGGGGCGTGAAAACGCGGAAACCCGCTTGGGTAACAGAGTATTATTACGTCCCCGACGCGGGCTGTCAATCAGCCACCGCGGTCGAGTCGTACCGGCCAGCGTCGTGAGTACGTCAGTATTTCGCGCACGGTTGAATCCGGGAACAGTCGCCGCCGCGTCCAATCAGATGCATGTCAGGCCACGACGTCGCGCCAGGGTTCGATCCTCTTGCGCAGCGCCGCATTCGGGGCGCGGGCACACGATGCCCGCTCGAAGGGAGAGCAGTCGCCAATGTTTGCCAGTGTCACTCGGCGCCACGCGATCGGCGCGTTGCTTGCCGTCATCATCATCGCCGCGATTGCCGGCGGTGTGACTCTTCGCGCCATCAAGAAAGCCGCAGCCGAATCGACCGGCGGCGCGGGCGGTCCTGCGGTGACGCTGGAGTTCATAGCCGCGGACATCACGCGCGTCGAGGCGCAGCCGCTGACGCGATGGCTGCCGGTGTCGGGCACATTGCAGCCGGTCAACACATCGACGATCAAGGCCAAGGTCTCGGGCGAGATTCGCCAGGTGCTCGTGCGCGAAGGCGAAACCGTGAAGGCCGGGCAGGTGCTCGCCCGCTTCGACACCTCCGACCTCGATGCCAGGCTCGCCGATCGAACCGGCACGGTCGACGCCAGTCGCGCGCAATTGTCGCTCGCCGAAAAGACCCGTCAGCAGAATCACGCGCTGCTCAAGCAAGGCTTCATTTCGCAGAACGCGTACGACAGCGCCGAGAGCAATCTGTCGGTGAACCGAGGCACGCTCAAGTCCGTCGAGGCGCAAGTGCAGCTGGCGAGGAACGCACTGCGCGACGCAGTGGTCGTGTCACCGCTGGCCGGAATCGTCGCCAGGCGGCATGTGCAGCCGGGCGAGAAGGTCAATTTCGATTCGCCGCTGTTCACGGTCGTCGACCTGGGCAAGATGGAATTGCAGGCCATGGTCCCGGCCAATGACATTCCCGAGATCACGCCGGGCATGCCGGTGCAGCTGTCGATCGACGGTTTCAACAACCGCGCGTTTAGCGGAGCCGTCGAGCGCATCAACCCGATGACCGAGGCGGGAACCCGCGCCATCCTCGTCTTCGTGCAGATTCCCAACCCCGACGCGTCGCTCAAGGGCGGCATGTTCGCCACCGGTCGCGTGCGGCTTGCCAACGCAACGTCGGTGCCGACGCTTCCGACCACGGCGATCCGTACCGAGGCTGGCCTGACTTTCGTGTGGACTATCGAGGGCGGGAAACTGCTTCGGCGCAGTGTAACGCTGGGACAGCGCGACGAGTTGACTGCCCGCGTCGAACTCAAGAGCGAGTTGCCCGCCGGGTCGCAGGTGCTCGCCACGAGATTCGACAACCTGAAGGAAGGCGCGCCGGCGGCGCTGCGCGCGCCGACTCCGCGCAAGGGCAACGGCGCCGGCTGAGCGCGCCGGAATTCGCACCATGTGGATCACGCACGTATCGATCAGGAATCCGGTGTTCGCGACCATGGTCATGGTCGGCATCGCGGTGCTCGGCATCTTTTCGTACTCCCGGCTGCGCGTCGAGCAGATGCCCGACGTGACGCTGCCGTTCGCGTTCGTGATCACTGCGTATCCGGGAGCCTCGCCCGAAGTCGTCGAAACCGACGTCACCAAGCCGCTCGAATATGCAATCAACACCGTGGCCGGAGTGCGCACGATCCGCTCGACCTCGCTCGAGGGGCGTAGCGAGATTTTCGCCGAGTTCGGCCTGGCCACCGACATCAGTCGGGCGATGCAGGACGTGCGCGACAAGATCGCCTCGGTCAAGCCGGGTTTCCCGCGCGACGTCAAGGACCCGCTGGTCATCCGCGCCGACCAGGAGAACCAGCAGCCGGTGGTCTCGCTGGCGGTGCTGTCGCCGACGATGGGCCTGCGCGAGCTGACCTCGCTCACCGACCAGGTCATCGTCAAGGGCCTGGAAAACGTGCCGGGCGTGGCCAGCATCGACGTCAACGGCCGCGTCACCCGGCAGATACTGGTGCAGATCAAGCCAGGCGCGCTGACGGCGCTCGGCATCGGCCTCGACCAGGTCGTCGCCGCGATCAGGAACGCCAATCAGGACGTGCCCGCGGGGCGTATCACCCATGGCGCTCAGGATGCGATCGTGCGCATCGAAGGCAGGATCAAGGAACCCGCGCAGTTCGGCCGGATCATCGTCGCCCAGCAGGGCGGGGCGTCGGTCTACCTGGCGCAAGTCGCCGACGTCATCGATGGCGAAAAGGAGGAGACCTCGGTGGCGCGCATCAACGGCCGGCGCTCGATCACCCTCGACGTGCAGAAGTCCCAGGATGCCAACATCATCGAGACCGGCAAGGGCGTTGCCGACGCGGTCGCGGCGCTTAAAGCCCGGCTGCCACCCGAGGTCGAACTGCGCGTGGTGTATTCCACTGCGGACGCGGTGCAGCGCAGCGTCGACCGCGTCAAGGAAACGATCGTCGAAGGCGCGTTGCTCACCGTGCTCATCGTCTTCCTGTTTCTGCATTCGTGGCGCAGCACCATCATCACGGGACTGACGCTGCCTATCGCGGTGGTCGCAACCTTTATCGCCATCTACGCGTTCGGATTCTCGCTCAACTTCCTCACGCTGATGGCATTGTCGCTGTGCATCGGGCTGCTGATCGACGACGCGATCGTCGTGCGCGAGAACATCGTGCGCCATCTCGCGATGGGCAAGGACCACGTCACCGCGTCGCGCGAGGGCACCGACGAGATCGGGCTCGCGGTCATGGCTACCACTTTCGCCATCGTGGCGGTGTTCGTCCCGATCGCTTTCATGAGTGGCATCATCGGCCGCTTCTTCTTCCAGTTCGGACTGACGGTGACCGTCGCCGTGCTGGTGAGCCTGTTCGTCAGCTTCACGCTCGACCCGATGCTCTCCGCGGTGTGGCACGACCCGCCCGGATCGCGCTTCGCCCGCGCACCGTGGCTGGGCCGCTTCATGGAACGCTTCGAACACGGCGTCGAATGGATGCACGCGTTCTATGGCCGCGTGCTCGAGTGGGCGCTGGCCAATCGCGGCAAGGTCATCGTCATCGCACTAGTGAGCTTCGGCGCCAGTTTTGCGGTGGTGCCGCTGGTCGGCACCGAATTCGTTCCCGAGGCGGACCAGAGTTTCATTTCGCTGCGCCTGAACGCGCCGGTCGGCTCGAGCCTGGAATACACCGACTCCAAGGTGCAACAGGTCGAGGCGGCGCTCAAGCGCTTCCCTGAAATCGCGCTGGTCATGACCACGGTGGGCACCAATGACGGACGCAACTACGCGCGCGTCAACCTGCGGCTGGTCGAGCGCGCGGCACGCGACCGAACGCAGAAGGAGCTCGAGCGGGCGATCCGCACCGAATTGAAGCCGATTCCGGGAATTGAACTCGCGATCGGCTTCAACCGTCCGGTCTGGGTCAACGTCCTTGGGCCTGATCCCGCGACCCTGACTGCGCTGGTCGCGCAATTCGCGCGCGAAGTCGCCAAGGTGCCGGGCATCGCCGACCTGGAGATTTCCGAGAAGACCGCCAATCCCGCGCTTTCGATCCGGCTCAACAATGCCGCCGCTGCGGACCTCGGGATCACCGTGCAGCAGGTCGGCGCGACCGTGCGCCCGTTGCTCGCCGGCGATACAGTGAGTTACTGGCTGGGGCCGGACGGGCAGAACTACGAAGTCAACGTGCAGTTGGCCAAGGACCGACGTCAGCTCGCCGCGGATCTGGGTAACCTGTACCTGACCAGCAACCGCACCGGTCCCGACGGCGCGCGGCGCATGGTGCCGCTGCGCCAGGTCGCCGAGATCATCGAGACGACCAGCCCGCAGGCGGTCAAGCGGCAGGACCTGCAGCGCCGAGTCGCCCTTTACGCGGGAGTCGAGGGCCGACCCTCGGGCGACGTCAACGCCGACATCGAGAAGATCATCAAGGCGACCACGCTGCCGCCCGGCTATCGTTTCGACGTCGGCGGGCAGGCCAAGGACATGCGCGAATCATTCCAGGCGGCGCTGGCGGCGCTCGGCCTTGCGATCATCTTCATTTACCTGATCCTTGCTTCGCAGTTCGCGAGTTTCACCCAACCGCTAGCGATCATGGCGTCGCTGCCGTTTTCGCTGATCGGCGTATTCCTGGCGCTGCTGCTGACCGGCACGACGCTGAACGTCTTCTCGATCATCGGTTTCATCATGCTGATGGGACTGGTAACCAAGAATGCCATCCTGCTGGTCGATTTTGCCAATCGCGCGCGGCGCGGCGGCGCGACGGTGCGCGAAGCGCTGACGCAGGCCGGCCAGGTGCGCCTGCGACCGATCCTGATGACGACGACGGCGATGATCGGCGGCATGCTGCCGCTGGCACTGGGTCTGGGCGAAAGCGGCGAGACGCAGGCGCCAATGGGACGCGCGATCATCGGCGGGGTCATCACGTCCACTCTGCTGACGCTGGTCGTCGTCCCGGTGCTCTACACATTCCTGTTCGGCGCCAGTGAGCGCCGTGCGGCGCGCCGCGCCGTGCAAGAGCCGCTGCCGGCTCCGGGCGATTGACGTGCGATAATAAATCGCCGCATAATTCGCAACTGACCGCGAGTCATTTATCATCCGGGGTCATGTTTTGATCGCGGTCCACCCATTCTCTCGCCTGTCCCGACGCGCTGCTCCACTTGCCGATGACACCTGCCGATGCTCTCCCTACGCCTGCCGTCGCGCCGCGCCGCTTCGACGTCGAGCACGCACGCTTCAATATGGTCGAGCAGCAGATCCGCACTTGGGAAGTGCTCGACCAGGACGTGCTGGACCTGCTGTTTCGCGTGCGCCGCGAGGAGTACGTGCCCAGCGCCTACCGGGAGCTCGCCTTCGCCGATCTGGAAATCCCGCTGGGCGACGGCCAGCGCATGTGGACGCCCAAAATGGAGGCACGCGTCCTGCAGGAACTGGAACTGCAATCGAGCGACGTCGTGCTTGAAATCGGCACGGGCAGCGGGTATGTGACAGCGTTGCTCGCCGCACGCGGCGCCGACGTGACTAGTGTCGAAATCGTTCCCCGCCTTCATGCCGAAGCGCAGGCCAAGCTCAGACGCGGCGGTGTCGGCAATGCGCGCGTCGTTGCGGGTGACGGTGCCCAGGGCTACGGCAGCGAACAGTACGACGCCATACTCCTGACCGGCTCCACACCCCTGCTGCCGGACGCCTGGCTGACTCAACTGAAGCCCGGCGGCCGGCTGTTCGCGGTGGTCGGCGACGCGCCGGTGATGACCGCGCGCCTGCTGCGCTGGACCGCGCCCGGCGCCATCACCACCGAGGATCTGTTCGAGACAGTGATCCCCCCGCTGCAGCATGCCGCACAACCGCGGCGATTCGTATTTTGAACAATGCGGGCACGCGGCAAGGCGTCCGGCCTGTCGCGACCGAATCGAGAATCAGGATTCACACGATGTCGAAACGCATACTTGCGATCGCTATGGGCGCGACCCTGTGCGGCGCGATCAACAGCGCCAGCGCCGAAGACCTGATGCAGATCTATCGCGACGCGCTCGCCAGTGATCCGACGCTCGCCGGCGCGCGGGCGACGTGGCTGGCGACGCAGGAAGCCGTGCCGCAGGCGCGTGCGGGACTGCTGCCGTCGGTGAACCTGTCCGCGCTCGCCAACGAACAGGACTACAAACAGACGCTGCATACCGATCCCACGGCGCATTTCAACCAGCGCTTTCCGCAGGCGCAATACACGGTCTCGGCCAGCCAGCCGTTGTACCGCGCCCAGAATCGGATCGGCTTCGACCAGGCCAAGCAGCAGGTCGGCCAGGCCGATTTCGTGCTTGCGTCGGCGCAACAGGATCTAATCGTGCGCGTCGCCCAGGCGTACTTCAACGTGCTGCTTGCGCAGTTCACGATCGAACTCACCGCCAGCCAGAAAGCGGCGGTTAGCGAGAACCTGGCGCAGGCGAAACGCAATTTCGAAGTCGGCACGGCGACGATCACCGACACCAACGACGCGCAGGCGAAGTACGACCAGATCGTCGCGCAGGAAATCTCGGTGCGCAATGACCTGGAAAACGCCTTGGCGGCGTTGCGCTCGATCATCGGCCGGCTGCCCCGGGATTTGCGCCGCTTCGATCGCAAGTTCGCGCCCGAGCCGCCGTCCCCGAATGCGCTGCAACCGTGGATCGACAAGTCGCTGCGCGACAATTTACAGGTGCGAATCGCCCAGGCGAACTTCGACATCGCGACGCTGGAGGTTGACCGCCAGCGCGCCGGGCATTACCCGACGCTCGACCTGGTTGCCAGTTTCAACCAGTACTACGCGGGTGGGGGCGCGTCGACCAATTTGGCGTCGAGTTTCTCCACCGACTATCGGCTTGGTTTGATCGGCGTACAGCTCAACCTGCCGATTTACCAGGGGGGAGCGGTCGATTCGAGGGTCAGACAGGCTATCGCCAACCAGGACGCCTCGCGACAGAACCTCGAGTCGGCGCGGCGCAGCGCGCAACTGCTGGCGCAGATTTCCTTCGCTGGCGTCACCAACGGCGTCGCGCAGGTTAAGGCGCTCGACCAGGCTTTGACCTCGGCGCAGGTCTCGTACGACTCCAACAAGCTCGGGCTCGAGGTGGGCGTGCGTACCAATCTTGATGTGCTTAACCAGCAGCAACAGGTGTTCCAGACGCGCTTCAATCTTGCGCAGTCGTATTACAACTTCGTCATCAACAGTCTCAAGCTCAAGCAATCCGTCGGCACGCTCAACGACGATGATGTCGAGCAGATCAACCGCGACCTGCGCGGCTGATCCAACCTACCGGCCGCGTCAGCCGTCATTCGCGTCCAAGCCGCGCCGCGCCAGCTGCGGCATCAGCCACTGCTGCAAGCGGTCCGCCGCGCCGCGGTGCGCGGCATGAAACGCCGTCGCCGCTTCGCACATGTCGGCACGCGCTCTCTCGTGGCGGAACAGTTCGGCGACCGCGGCAATCAGCGCGTCCGCGTCGGCAACGCGCAGTACCGCCCCCGCGGCGATCGCACCCGCGGTGGCATCGCTGAAATTGAAGGTGTGCGGCCCCGCTAGTACCGGTGTGCCGACGGCCAGCGCCTCGATCAGGTTCTGCCCGCCCAGCGGCAGGAGGCTGCCGCCGATGAACGCCAGGTCGGCCGCCGCGTAATAAGCCAGCATTTCGCCCATCGAATCGCCCAGCACGACGCCGGTATCGGAGGGCACCGGCGTGTTGTCGCTGCGCCGAACAAAGGGCACTCCGCGGCTGCGCAACAGATCCGCGACCTCGGCGAAGCGCTGCGGATGGCGCGGTACCAGCACCAGCAGCGTTGCCTTTGGCAGCGACGCGCGCGCTAGCGCATCGAGCAGCAGCGCCTCCTCACCTTCGCGTGTACTCGCTGCCACCCACACCTTGCGTGCGGCGCCGAAGCGCGTCCGGAATTCCGCCGCCAGAGCGCGCGCCGCGTCGGGCAGCGCAATATCGAACTTGATATTGCCGGTAACGACCGGTGCGCTGGCGCCGAGCGCGGCGAGCCGTGTGGCGTCGTCGACCGACTGTGCCGCGACACCGGCGAGCCCGCCGACCATCGGTCGAGTCAATGGCGCGAAGCGTGCGTACGCGCGCGCCGAACGTTCCGACATGCGCGCGTTGACCAGGAATAGTGGGATGTTCCGCGCAGCCGCCTCCGCAATGAGGTTGGGCCACAGCTCGGTCTCGATCAGGCAGCCCGCGACCGGTCGGAAATGTGCAAAGAATGCGCGCACCGCGAACGGAAAGTCGTACGGCAACCACGCCTGGACAACGCCGTCGCCGAACAGCGCGCGCCCGGTTTCGCGGCCGGTCGCGGTCATGTGCGTGAGCAGGATGGTTGCTGTCGGGTATGCCCCCCTCAATCGGGCAATCAATGGCATCGCGGCGCGCGTTTCGCCCACCGACACGGCATGAACCCAGACCAGCGGCCCGGCGGGCGCAATCTCGCTGTACCGGCCAAAACGCTCGCCGACGGCGATGCCGTAATCGGGCTCGCGCCGCGCGCGCCACCACAGGCGCAACGGCAGCCAGGGCAGCAGCGCGAAGGCCAGCGCCGTGTAGAGCATGCGTGGCGGCTCCATCAGCACCCCGGCGCGCCGCGCAGCAGCGCTGCGGCCGCGACGATGGCCTCTTCCGGCGACGGCACGATGCCTATTCCACCGAGGTCGCGCGCGCGCGCGCTGGCGCGTTCGACGCCGGCAAGGCGCGCGTCGGTCGCCACGAACAACGCGATCGTCGGCACGCCAAGGGCCGCCGCCAGATGCACCAAGCCCGTGTCGACGCCAAAGACGATGTCGGCGCGCGCCAGCAGCGCGGCGAGCCGGGGCAGGCTGCGATGGGGCGGGACGACGACTCCGCCAAGACCGTCGGCGAGCCTTGCGCTGCGCGCCGATTCGGCGGCGGTTCCCCAAGGCAGCACGACGACGATTCCCGCCCGCAGGAAATGCTCGATAAGCACGCGCCAGTGCGCCTCGGGCCACAGCTTGTCGGCCCGGCTGGTGGCGTGCAGCAGTACCGCGTATCGCGTCGACGGTGCGTTCTGCGCGTGGGGTGGCGACAGGTCGAAATGGGGCGGCCCCTCGGGTTTGTAACCGAACGCCGCACCGGCCAGCGCGCGACAGCGGTCGATGAGATGCGCGTCGGGATCGATGCGGTGCGTGTGGCGATAGAAAAGGGTAGCGGCCGGCTCGCGGATACTGGCGCGGTCGGGCCCGTGCACCGGTCCGCGCGAGAGCATGCCCAGCAGTGCGCCCTTGACCTGTTCCTGCAGGTCAAGCACCACGTCATAGTGCTCGCTGACAAGCTGACGACGGAAGACTGCGAATTCGCGCCAGGTCGTCTGGCGCAGCAAATGGTGTCGCCAGCGGCGCAGCGCGACGGGCATGACCCGGCGCACGCCGCGATTGAGCGCGACCAGTCCCGCGAAGGGTTCCTCCGCAACCCAGTCGATCGCCATGCCCGACCGATGTTGCGCCAGGTCGTGCACGATCGGCAGGGCATGCACGATATCACCCAGCGACGACGGACGGATGATCAACGTGGAGGCTACAGACATAGAACGCGGAGCGCGGTTGTGAACATCAAATGGAGCGCCGGTTCGTGCCGCGCCGGCGATTCACGGACCGCAGCGCAAACGAACGCAGGGTGTCCGGCCGGTGGATTGGGGATGCGATTGCACGTAAAATGGTAGGCGCCTTTCCTGCCGCGCACGCGCTGTCGCCGATACTGGCAATACTGCGGGCAACCGTGCGTGGGCTGAACTGCGCCGGCTGTACCGTTTTCTGCTGCGACGATACCCAAGGCACCCGCCCGCGCGACGCAATGTCCGATCCACTTTCCCCGCTTGCCCTGACGCTCGTGATAATCACTCGCGATGCGGGCGCCCAACTCGCTCAGTGCCTTGCCTCGGTCGACTTCGCCGCCGAGAAACTCGTCATCGATTCCGGCAGCGAAGATCATACCGTACAAATCGCCCGCGCCAGCGGCGCGCGCGTGATCGCGCACGAGTGGCAGGGCTACGGGCCACAGAAGAACTTCGCGGTCGCGCAGGCGGCCAACGACTGGGTGCTTTGCCTCGATGCCGACGAGCGCGTTTCGGCCGAACTGGGACACGCCATCCGCGCCACGCTCGCATCGCCGCGACACTCGGCGTATGCGATGCCACGACGCAATCGTTTTCTCGGCCGCTGGCTGCGCCATGGCGAAGGCTATCCTGACTGGAACCTGCGCCTGTTCGATCGCCGCCACGCGCGCTGGAGCGACGACGCCGTGCACGAGCACGTGCTCGCCGATGCCGCGGTCGGACGCCTTCAAGGCGACCTGTTGCATCTTTCCGGCGAATCGCTGGATGCGTATATCGCGAAACAGAATCGCTACACCACGCTGCAGGCCGAGGCGTTGTACGCGCGCGGCGAGCGCTTCAGCGCGGCGCGGCTGGTGCTCTCGCCGGTGCTGCGCTTCTTTCGCTTCTATGTGCTGCGCGCGGGATTTCTCGACGGCGTCCCCGGGATTGTGCACATCACGATCGGCTGCCAAAACAGCTTCTGCAAGTACGCCAAGCTGCGCGCGCTCGAGCTCGCCGAAGGCGCGCGATGAAGGTGCTGGTGACGGGGGCCGCGGGCTTCATCGGCATGCATCTCGCGCTGCGCCTGCGTGCCGACGGAGCGACGGTAGCTGCCGTCGACAGTTTCGACGCGTATTACGACGTCGGACTCAAGCGCGCCCGCGCGGCGCGCCTGGAGGCGGCGGGCGTGCATTGTGCGACGCTCGACCTCGCCGATGCCACCGCCACCGCGGCGCTGTTTCGCGACGGCGGCTTCACGCACGTCGCGCATCTGGCCGCGCAGCCGGGCGTTCGCTATTCGCTGGAGAATCCGGCGGCGTACCTGCGCAACAATATCGACGCCTTCGGTACCGTGCTCGAGGGCTGCCGGCACGGGCGAATCGCGCATCTGGTCTACGCATCGAGCTCGAGCGTCTATGGCGCGGGCCACACGCTGCCGTTCTCGGAGGACCAGAACGTCGATCATCCCGTCAGCCTTTACGCGGCGACCAAGCGCGCCGACGAGCTGATCGCACACAGCTACAGCCATCTGTACCGCCTGCCCGCGACCGGCCTGCGGTTCTTTACCGTGTACGGACCGTGGGGCCGGCCGGACATGGCGCCGGCGCTGTTCACACACGCCATCCTCGCAGGCAAGCCGATCCGCGTGTTCAACAACGGCCGCATGCGCCGCGATTTCACCTATATCGACGACATCGTCGAAGGTATCGTGCGCGTGCTGGCGCTGCCGCCCGCCGACCGGTCCAATGTCGCGCCACACACCATCTACAACATCGGCAATCACACCGCGGTCGAGCTAGAGACATTCATCGCGGAGCTGGAGCACCTGCTGGACCGGCGCGCCATCAAGGAATACCTGCCAATGCAAGATGGCGACGTGCCGGTGACGTTCGCGTCGGTTGCCAAGCTTGCGGCCGCGACCGGCTTCGCGCCGTCGACGCAGCTTCACGACGGCCTCGCGCGATTCGTCGCGTGGTATCGCGAGTACTATCGATCGCCATGATAAAATTTGCGCTTGCCGCCAGTGCGCCAGGACGTCTGGAGTTCGCATGATTCTCGTGACCGGTGGCGCCGGATTCATCGGCGCCAATTTCGTGATTGACTGGCTCGAGCGTGTCGACGAGCGCGTCGTCACGCTCGACAAGCTGACCTACGCCGGCAACCTCGGCAATCTCGCCCCCGTGAAGGACGACGCGCGCCATGTCTTCGTGCGCGGCGACATCGGCGATCGCTCGCTGGTGGAGCGGCTGCTGTCCGAGCATCGGCCGCGCGCGGTCGTCAACTTCGCCGCGGAGACGCACGTCGACCGGTCGATCCACGGTCCGGCAGCGTTCATCGCGACCAACGTCGTCGGAACATTCACTTTGCTTGACGCCGTGCGCGCGCATTGCACCGTCTTACCTGATCCCGAGCGCACGGCCTTTCGTTTTCTGCATGTCTCGACCGACGAAGTGTTCGGTTCACTCGGCCCGCTCGATGCCGGCTTCAGCGAGACGACGTCCTACGCGCCCAACAGCCCGTATTCGGCGTCGAAGGCCGCCGCGGATCACCTGGTGCGCGCGTATCACCACACGTACGGCGTGCCGGTGCTGACGACGAACTGCTCGAACAACTATGGGCCGCGCCAGTTTCCGGAGAAATTGATTCCCCTGATGATCCACAACGCGCTCGCCGGCAAGCCGCTGCCGGTGTACGGCGACGGCGGCAATGTCCGCGACTGGATGTATGTCGGCGACCACTGCGCAGCGATTCGCGCGGTGCTGGAGCGGGGCAGGCCGGGCGAGACCTACAACGTCGGCGGCAACGCCGAGAAAACCAATCTCGAGGTCGTCACCGCGCTGTGCCGGACCCTCGCCGAGCACCGGCCCGGCCGCGATTACGCGGCGCAGATCGCCTTCGTCAAGGATCGCCCCGGACACGACCGCCGCTACGCAATCGATGCGGCCAAAATCCGCGGCGAGATCGGCTGGACTCCGAGCCAGACTTTCGAATCCGGCCTTGCGCAGACGGTACGCTGGTATCTGGACAACAGCGCATGGCTCGCCGCGGTCACCAGTGGCGAATACAAGAACTGGGTGTCGCTCAACTACGCGACGGAAGCCGCGTGAGCCAGCGCAAGGGCATCATCCTGGCGGGCGGTTCGGGGACGCGCCTGTATCCGGTCACGCATGTGCTGTCCAAGCAGCTGCTGCCGGTGTACGACAAGCCGATGATCTACTACCCGCTGTCGACGCTGATGCTGGCCGGCGTCCGCGACATCCTCCTGATCTCGACGCCCGAAGACACTCCGCGCTTCGCGCAACTGTTGGGCGATGGCGCGCGCTGGGGCATCAGCATCAGCTACGCGGTGCAGCCGTCGCCAGACGGTCTCGCACAGGCGTTCATCATCGGCCGCGGATTCATCGGCGGCGGCACGTCCGCGCTAGTGCTGGGCGACAACATTTTCTACGGCCACGATTTCCAGACTATGCTGGAACGTGCCAACGCACGTCCCGACGGCGCGACCGTGTTCGCGTATCCGGTAGCCGATCCCGAGCGCTATGGTGTCGCCGAGTTCGACAGCGAGGGTCGCGTGCTCAGTCTCGACGAGAAGCCCGCCAACCCCAAGTCGCGCTACGCGGTGACCGGGCTGTATTTCTACGACAACGCCGTCGTCGACATCGCCGCCGCGCTCAAGCCTTCGCCGCGCGGCGAACTCGAAATCACCGACGTCAATCGCGCCTACCTTGAGCGGCGCGCGCTTCGCGTCGAACTGATGGGGCGCGGCATGGCGTGGCTGGATACCGGCACGCACGAGTCGCTGCTCGAGGCGGCGCAGTACATTGCGACCATCGAGCGCCGACAGGGACTGAAGATTGCCTGCCCCGAGGAAATCGCATTTCGCCAAGGCTACATTGATGCCGCGGCGCTGGAGAAACTGGGCCGCGCTATGGAAAAGAATGCCTATGGTCGGTATCTGCTCGGGGTGCTGCGCGAGCCCCTGGTGCGCTGATCCGCGATGAAGGCGACTCCCACCGCATTGCCCGAGGTGTTGTTGATCGAACCGCGCGTTTTCGGCGACGCGCGCGGATTTTTTTTCGAGAGCTACAACCGCCGCGCGCTTGCCGCCGCCGGTGTCGCCGACGAATTCGTGCAGGACAACCATTCGCGGTCCAAGTGCGGCGTGCTGCGCGGGCTGCACTATCAGGTCCAGCACGCGCAGGGGAAGCTTGTGCGCGTGACAGAAGGCGAGGTGTTCGACGTCGTCGTCGACCTGCGCCGGAGTTCACCGACGTTCACCCGCTGGATAGGCGTGAGTCTGTCCGCCGCGAACCGCCACATGCTGTGGATTCCACCGGGCTTCGCGCATGGTTTCCTGGTTCTTTCCGACGTCGCCGAGTTCCTCTACAAGACGACCGACTACTGGTATCCGGAGTTCGAGCGCACGCTGTTGTGGAACGACCCGACCATCGGTGTTGACTGGCCACTGTCCAAGGCGCCGACGCTGGCCGCCAAGGACAGCGCCGGCATGCCGCTCGCGCAGGCAGAAGTCTATCCGTGACGCTGCCGACGATCCTTCTGACCGGCGCGGCCGGCCAGGTGGGCTTCGAGCTCGCGCGCACGCTTTCGCCGCACGGCAACGTAGTTGCCTGCGATCGATCCGGGCTCGACCTGGCCGATCGTGATGCTATCGTCGAGCTGGTGCGGGCGACTCGACCGCAGCTCATCGTCAACGCGGCGGCGTATACCGCGGTGGATCGGGCGGAGAGCGAGCCCGAGCAGGCGCAGGCGATCAATGCGACGGCACCCGGGGTGCTGGCGGAGGAAGCGCGCCGCCTCGGCGCGACGCTAATCCACTTTTCCACCGATTATGTCTTCGATGGCACCGTGGCCACGCCCTACGACGAGCAGGCACCGACGCGACCGCTCGGAGTCTACGGCCAGACCAAGCTCGCCGGCGAACAGGCGATCGCGGCGGCCGGCGGCAACAGCCTGATCTTTCGCACCAGCTGGGTGTATGGCCTGCGCGGTGGCAATTTCCTGCTGACCATGCGCCGGCTTGCCGCGGAGCGCGAGGAACTTCGGGTGGTCGCGGACCAGATCGGAGTGCCGAACTGGTGCCGCACGCTCGCCGAGGCAATGGGCACTCTGGTGGGTCGCGGCGTGCCGTACCTCGCCGAGCGCGCCGGCGTGTATCACCTGAGCGCGACCGGCAGCATCAGCTGGTACGAATTCGCGCGTGCCATCATCGGCGACGTGGCGCGCCCGCGGGTGGTGCCGATTACGACCGCGCAATACCCGACTCCGGCAAAACGTCCCGCGTACGCGGTACTGGCGACAACCAAATTCGAGCGCAGCTTCGGGTTCGCGCTGCCACCCTGGCGAGACAGCCTCGCGCATTGCCTGGAACGGTAGCGCCGCGGCAAGGACGCGCGAGCGCTAGAAAGTCAAGGTGCAGTCGACGCGCGCGCCGGTCGCGATCGTCGCCCCCGCGCCGGCTTCCACGATCGCATTCATGCCAAAGGTGACGCCGTCCAGCGCGGCGTTGTACCGATATTGCGCCAGCGTGGGCAACGGTTCGACGCCGACGACGCCGCTGGCCTGATCGGTGGTGGTGATCTGGCAGCGCGTGCACGGTTTCACCAGCCTGAGCTTGACCGATCCGACTTCGATCGTGGCGACGTGATCCTCGTCATGCGCCTCGATGCCCGACAGTAGCAGGTTGGGCCGGAAGCGATTGACCGGGAGCGGTGCGTCGAGGCGTCGATTCAAGTCGTCGAGCGAAGCCTTTGACAGCACCAGCACCGGATAGCCGTCGGCGAACGCATGATGCGCGCCGCCGGGGCCGGCGAAATCCGGGTTGCACATCCGTTTCGCGTCGCGATCGAAACGCACCAGCCGCACCGGCGCGCCGATCCATTGTGAAAGCCACCGTGCTGCGGCGTCGCCCTGATCGATCGCCGGCAGCGTGTCGCGCCACACTGTCACGCTCCGGCGCGGGCCTTCGCGGTCGAATTCGATGGCGAGATCGGGTTGTCCCGGCGCGCCGAGTTGCAGCCCCGTGCCGGACAGCGTGGTCGTGATGAGCGCGAGGCGCGGCATGTCGCGCTGAGTGATGAAGCGGTCCGAGGCATCGATGATCAGCCACTCACGATCGTGCGCGATGCCGCGTTCGGTCATTCGCGCCTCTCTCAGTGCAATGCCGCGGCAGCTCTTGACCGGATAGACGAACAGCGCGGCGATGGTGGCGAGCATGCTGGAGATAGAGTGCCGGGCGCTAATACAAAGACAAAGGGCGGTGCTTGTCGCCGCCCTGCGCAATGCGCATTGCGCATTCCAGGGCGCGTCAGTGCAAGCCCGACACGTATTGCACCAGCGCCTGCATCTCGTGTTCGGACAGCCGCGCCGCGACCTGCGCCATGACCTTGCCGTTGACGTCCTTGCCGCCCTTGTCCATGCCGCGTTCGCCGGACTTGAACGCTTTGAGCTGCGCCAGCGAATACTCGGCGTGCTGACCACCCAGTCTCGGATAACGCGAGGGCACGCCGGCGCCCTCGGGCGAATGACACGCCGCGCACGCGGGCACGCCGGTGGCGGCATTGCCGCCGCGATAGATCTGCTGACCGGCCAGCGCCAGGTCGTGCTCCCGCGCGCCGACGATCTTCGCCGTCTGCTGCGCGAAGTAGAGGCCCAGCGCGCGCATGTCTTCGGGGTTCAATGCGGCGACCATGCCGGCCATGATCGCGTTGGCGCGCACGCCGCTCTTGAAGTGCTGCAGTTGCAGGGTGATATAGTCGGCGCCTTGCCCGGCGAGGCTGGGATTGGCGGAAGTCGGGCTGTTGCCGTCGGCTCCGTGGCACGCCGCGCAGACCGTGTCGACGATCTGCTTGGCCTTTGCCAGGTCGGGCTTGGCGGCTTGTTCCTCGGCCAGTGCGGCAGCGCTTGCGGCAAGCGCAATCGCCGTCGTCGCCAACCAGAACGCGTGTTTCATCGATTGAGCTCCCCGATTCCGGCCTGATGCCGGTGCGCAAATTTCCGACCGAAGCCTGCATATGCAGCGACAGCCAGACCAGTCATCTATTGTACCGAAAGAGCGGCGTCCGGCGGAATCCCAGCATGGCGCGGCACCCCATCCGCTGCGCCACGCGGAATTCCTGACCACAGCCGCAGAGTGGTTGCAACTGCCGACCGGCGGCATCCCCGAGGTCGCGATTGCCGGACGTTCCAACGCGGGAAAGTCATCGGCCATCAACGCGCTGGCCCAGCACACGCGACTCGCATTCGTCAGCAAAACACCGGGACGAACACAGCACATCAATCTTTTTCGCCTGCGTGCCGGCGCCCTGCTTGCCGACCTCCCAGGCTACGGCTACGCGAAAGTGCCCGCGGAAATGCGCCGCTACTGGCAGCAATTCATCGCCCGCTATCTTGCTGAACGCTCCGAGCTGATTGGTTTGCTGCTGGTAATGGATGTGCGCCATCCGCTGACCGACCTCGACCGCAAATTGTTCGACTGGTTCGTGCCGCGCGGTCGTCCGGTGCACGTCCTGCTGACAAAATGCGACAAGCTGGGCAAAGAGGCGCAGGCGCGCACGCTCGACGCAGTCCACGCGGCGCTCGAAAAAGCCTATGGCAATAGTGGCGCGCAGATCAGCGTGCAGCTGTTCTCGGCAACGCGTCGAGTCGGTATTGCCGAAGCGGAAACTGTTCTCGGCCAGTGGCTGTCGCAGCCGAACGCGCAAGCGATGTAGGTGGCGAGACAAAAGAAAAGGCCCCGGCGTCAAGGGGAGTGACTCGGGGCCTAAGAACGCCCTCCGACCGGTGCATCGCAGCGACCGAAGAGCACCCGCTCAGGGAGGGAAGCGGGAGACGATTACGCGTCTGCAAGTTCAGACCGCCGATCAGGGCGCGAGTTCCGCTTCGATCGCCCGAATCTGCGCGCGGCGTGCGCCTTTCTGTAACAAGTGATGAACGGCGCAACAATGTCATTGCGGCGAGCTGCGGTTGCCGGTGGGGGCGCCGGCGCGCTACGATGCGAGCGGCGGCAACCCGCAACTCTTCAGAGTGTGAACATGCACTTCGCCGGAAAATTCCCCGAGCGGCGACAGCGCCGCATGCGCCGCGACGATTTCTCGCGCCGGCTCGTGCGCGAGCATCGGCTGTCGAGCGACGACCTGATCTACCCGGTGTTTGTGCAGGAAGGCAGCGCCCGCGAGGACGCGGTGCCATCCTTGCCGGGGGTGTCGCGCAAAAGCATCGACCGGATGCTGCACGACGCCGAGCGCTGCATGGAACTGGGCGTGCCGGCGATCGCGTTGTTCCCGGTGATCACGACCGAACATAAGTCGCTTGACGCTGCCGCCGCGTGGGACGCCAAGGGCCTGGTCCCGCGCGCGGTGCGCGCCCTCAAGGCGCGCTTCCCGGAACTCGGCGTGATCACCGACGTCGCGCTCGACCCGTACACCAGCCACGGCCAGGACGGGCTGCTCGATGCCGACGGCTACGTCACCAACGACCTGACGGTGGCGGCACTGGTGCGCCAGGCGCTATGCCACGCCGATGCGGGCGCCGACATGGTCGCGCCGTCCGACATGATGGACGGGCGCATCGGCGCGCTGCGCGCGGCGCTCGATAGTGCCGGTTACGACAAGCCGCGAATCCTGGCCTATTCGGCGAAATTCGCGTCGAGCTTTTACGGGCCGTTTCGCGATGCGGTTGGCTCGGCCGCCAACCTTGCCGGCGGCGATAAATACACCTACCAGACCGATCCCGCGAACGGCAACGAGGCGCTGTGGGAGGTCTACCTGGATCTGCAGGAGGGCGCCGACATGGTCATGGTGAAGCCGGGAATGCCCTACCTCGACATCGTGTACCGGGTAAAGGAAACCTTTGGCGTGCCGACGGCGGTCTACCAGGTCAGCGGCGAATACGCGATGCTCAGGGCGGCGATCGGCAACGGGTGGCTGCCGGAACGCCCGTGCATCATGGAGTCGCTCACCGCATTCAAGCGCGCCGGTGCCGACGCGATTCTCACCTATTTCGCGCTCGATGCCGCGAACTGGCTGAAGTAGGCGCGGATCGGTTTTACGACCTCCGCGCTCGCTGCGTTCGCTGCCCCCAAAGGGGGCGCAGCGCCCCTCGGACGGCCGCGCGGGCGCTAGCGTGCGGTCAGGGGCGCGCCTTCGAGCAGCGCTTTGAGCTCCGCGATGCCTAACCGCGCATCGTCGTCGCGGCGCGGCCGGTTGCGCCGTTGCAGCGGCGACGCAATCACCAGACGCACGGTGCGCGCCCCGCGTCCGGCGACGAGCTGCGTCGCCGACTGAGCGGTGATGTCGTCAGGCTGGTAGTCGATGCCGCCATTGATGAGGGCCAGCTCGACTGTCTTGGGATCTTCTGCTTCGAGTTCCACTCGAACTTCGCTGTGCTCGGTGGCCCAGCCGGCCGCGACACCGCCGATGAGCAACGGATTCCAGGCCGAAAGGCGCTCCATCCAGTCCAGCGCCAGCCGCCTTTGCTCGCGCAACGAGGCGGCTTGGGCGTCCGGACGAAACAAAGTGTTGTAATTACGCAACGCTTCTTCCAGCTCCTCGTTGCCGGGCAGTGCCTCGTTGTCGGCCAGTCCCAGTTCGCGGCAAGCCTTGCGCTTGGCTAGCGACCAGTCGGCCAAGCCATGCTCGGCAATCAGGCGGGCGGCGACCTGCGCGATGCGCGCGCGGTTGCGCTGACTCCCGGGCGAGGCACTGCGGGCCATCCTCAAAAAAGCTGGTTGCGGACTTCGCGCGGCGCCTGACCACCGGCCGGGGCGAGCGCATCCTCGCGCTGGCGCGGTGGAAACTCGGCATAGAAGTACTCGCTGATGCCGCCACCATCGGTCTCGCGCAACCCGCTTTCGGGGTTGATCTTGGCGACCAGTATGCCGTCCGGTGGCTTGAGCGGCACCTCGGGAACTCCCTTGAGCACCTTGGCCATGAAGGCCATCCACACCGGCAACGCCGCCACCGAACCGGTCTCGTTGGTCCCCAAGGAGCGCGGCTGGTCGAAGCCGATCCAGGCCACCCCGACCATCGAGGGATTGAAGCCGCAGAACCAGGCGTCGACGTTATCGTTGGTGGTTCCGGTTTTGCCCGCGAGATCCTGCCGACCCAGGCGCATCGCCTGCGCGGCGGTGCCGGCACGGACCACGTCGCGCAACATGGTCGTCATGATGAATGCGTTGCGCGGATCGATGACGCGGTCGGCATTCTGACCGGCGATGGCAGGCTCGGCCTTTGACAGCACGTTGCCCCTGGCGTCGACGACGCGGTCGATCAGGTACGGCGTGACGTGGTAGCCGCCATTGGCGAACACCGCGTAGGCCGCGACCATTTGCATCGGGGTCGCGGCGCCTGCGCCCAGAGCCATCGGCAGATACGCCGGGTGCAGTTTTGGATCGAAGCCAAAGCGGGCGATGTAGTCCTGCGCATATTTCGGTGTGATTGCCTGCATCACGCGCACCGTCACCAGGTTCTTCGACTTCATCAGCGCTGTACGCAGCCGCATCGGACCCTCGAACTTGCCGTCGTAATTCTTCGGTTCCCACGCATCGCTGCCGGACTGTGCCGGCTCGAAATACAGCGGTGCGTCGTTGACCACCGTGGCGGGGCTGAAACCTTTCTCCAGCGCCGCCGAGTAGATGAACGGCTTGAAGCTCGAACCGGGCTGGCGCAGCGCCTGCGTCACATGGTTGAACTTGTTGCGGTCAAAGTCGAAGCCGCCAACCAGCGACAGGATTGCCCCGTCGCTGGGCCGCAGCGAAACGAATGCCGACTCGGCTTGTGGTATTTGTGCAACTTGCCAGGCGCTCTTGTCGTCGCGACTGACGCGAATGACCGCGCCGCGGCGGATACGCGTCGTCGAGGGGGCCTTGTCGCCGAGCGAGCGCGCCGCGAACTTCAGCCCATCGCCGGTGATGGAAATGGCGTCGCCATCGCTGCGCACGGCCTTGATCTCGGCAGGCGTGGCCGCGAGCACGACGGCGGCGATCAGGTTGTCGCTGTCGCTCAAGTCCTGGAAGGCGCGATCGAGCGCGGCGTCGAGTTCCGCGGGGTCGTCCGGGAGGCTCAGGAAGGTTTCGGGACCCCGGTAGCCATGCCGCCGATCGTAGTCGAAGAGACCCCGCCGAACGGCTGTGTACGCGGCATCCTGATCCGCCTTGCGCACCGTGGTGTAGACCGTCAAACCGCGCGTGTAGCTCTCGTCGCCATAGCTTTCGAGGATTGCCTGGCGGGCCATTTCCGCGATCGATTCGGCGTGCGCCGAGTTGTCGCGCAGCGTCTGTCTGACGACCAGTGGCGCGTCCTGCGCCTTGGCGTACTCGGCATCGCTGATGAAGCGCAGTTCGTGCATCCGCCGCAGTACGTAGAGCTCCCGGGTACGGGCCCGCTTGGGATTGACGACCGGATTGAACGCCGACGGAGCTTTCGGCAGTCCGGCCAGCATCGCCGCCTCGGCGACATCAACCTGCGCCAGCGGCTTGCCGTAATAGATCTGGGCGGCGGCGGCGAACCCGTACGCCCTTTGGCCAAGGTAGATCTGATTGACATAAAGTTCAAGGATGTCGTCCTTGGAGAGATTGGCCTCAATCTTATATGCAAGCAGCACCTCGCGTAATTTGCGAGTAAGCGTTCGCTCACGAGTGAGAAAGAAGTTGCGGGCAACCTGCATCGTGATCGTGCCGGCGCCCTGCTGCGTGCCGCTGGTGAGGTTCGCCAGCGCCGCGCGCAGCACCGACAGGTAATCGACGCCGCCGTGCTGATAGAAGCGCTCGTCTTCGGCCGCCAGGATGGCCTGGCGCATGACTTGGGGGACGTCCTTGATCCTGACAAAGGCCCGCCGCTCCTCGCCAAATTCGCCCAGCAAATCCCCCTCCGCCGAGACAATACGGAGCGGGATCTTGGGTTGATAGTCGGTCAGCGTCTCCAGCGACGGCAAAGTCGGATAAAGCAGGGCAAAGACAAAGGCCCCCAACAGGGCCCCAACCAGCGCCAAGCCAAACAGGACCGAGGCCAGATAGATGAGCCAGCGCTTTAGCATGGGTGAATGAAAGTTACCGGGGGGCGAGGTGGTGCCCGCGATTATATGCAGGGTTGGGCCGTAAAATAAACTTGAAAAAAAGCGTTTTACAAGGCTTATACTTGCTGCTAGCATTTAATGTAACTTATATGTAATCGGCCTAAGCTTGCCATGCTGAAGGAAAACCTCGATTCCGCGTTTGCGTTTCTGCAGACCAAATCGCCACCGCTCATCGGTGTCGACATAAGCTCGTCTGCGATTAAGCTCGTCGAGCTTTCCGAAGTCGGCAAGGGCGCCTATCGGCTCGAGCGCTATGTCATCGAGCCGTTGCCCCGGGACGTCGTAAGCGACGGCAACATCGCCAACCTCGACCAGGTCACCGAAGCGTTGCGCCGAGGCTACAAGCGCCTCGGCACCCGCAACCGTAACATCGCCATGGCCCTGCCGACGGCAATGGTCATCACCAAGAAGATTATCGTCCCTTCCGGCCAGACTGAGGAAGAGCTCGAACTGCAGGTCGAGACCGAAGCCAACCAGTACATCCCTTTCGCGCTCGACGAAGTCAACCTCGACTTCCAGATCCTCGGGCCGGCACCGAACAACCCCGAGGAGGTGGAAATCCTGATCGCCGCCTCGCGCAAGGAGAAGGTCGAAGACCGGGTCGCCATCGCCGACGCCGCCGGCCTCAAGCCGCGCTGCATGGACGTCGAGTCCTATGCGACCGAGGAAGCGTTCCGCATGATCTCGCCCTCGCTGCCGGCGAACGGCCGCGACCAGAACATCGCCCTGGTCGATGTGGGTGCGCACGTGATGCATTTCTATGTCCTGCGCAACAATCAGATCCTGTTTTCGCGCGACCAGGCCTTCGGCGGCAACCAGCTGTCCCATGACATACAGCGTGCGTTCAATCTATCACCGGAAGAAGCCGAAGCGGCGAAGAAAAATGCCGGTTTGCCGGAGAATTATGACGCTGATGTGCTTCAGCCGTTCATGGAAACGCTGGCGCTGGAAGTTACGCGGGCGTTGCAGTTCTTCTTTACGTCGACCTCTTACAACCAGGTCGACCAGGTGGTGCTCACCGGGGGGTGCTCGCTCTTGCCCGGGCTCGACGAACTGGTGGGCAAGCGTGCCGGCGTGAACACCATCGTCGGCAACCCCTTTGCCAACATGCAGGTGACTGACCGCATCCGGCCGCGGCAGCTGGCGACCGACGCGCCGTTGCTGCTCATTGCCTGCGGTCTTGCCATGCGCGGGTTCGAGTAGCCATGGTCCGCATCAACCTACTGCCGCACCGCGAGCAGAAGCGCCAGGCGCGGCAGCGCCAGTTCGTGTCGATGGCTATCGGCCTGGCGGTGCTCGCCCTGGCGGTCATCGGACTGGTCCACGTCGGCATCGCGGCACGCATCGAGAACCAGAATGGCCGCAACGCGCTGCTCAAGACCGAAATCGCCAAGCTCGACGAGCAGATCAAGGAGATCGACAAGCTGCGCGAGCAGACCCAGGCGCTGCTGGCCCGCAAGCAGATCGTCGAGACGCTGCAATCCAATCGTACCGAGGCCGTGCACGCGTTCGACCAGCTGGTGCGCCAGTTGCCCGACGGCGTCTATCTGCGTTCCGTCAAGCAGAACGGTGCGCGATTGACGCTCATCGGCTATGCGCAATCGAATGCGCGCGTGTCGACGCTGATGCGCAACATCGAAAGCTCGCCGTGGCTGGAAAAGCCGGAGCTGGTCGAGATCAAGTCGGTCGCGCTGGATAAACAGAAGGTGAATGAATTCACGTTGAATCTGCAGCTCAAGCGGCAGACTGACAAATCCGCGCCGGGCGGGCCGGGAAGCGTCCCCGCGGGCGCGCCGTTGGCGGCCAAGGGACCGAACAAATGACTCTCGACGACATCCGCCGGCTCAATATCCGGGACGCGGGCAACTGGCCGCTGCTTCCCAAAATACTGATCCTTGGCGTGCTGTTCCTGCTCATAGTGGCGGCGGGCGGCTTTTTCGACTGGAAGGATCAGCTCGAGGCGCTCGACAAGGCGCAGGACGAAGAGTCGAAGCTGCGCCAAAGTTACGCCGAAAAGAAGGCAAAGGCCGTCAACCTTGAACTGTACGTGCAGCAACTGCGCGAAATCGAGCAATCATTCGGCGCGTTGCTAAAACAGCTACCCAACAAGTCGGAGATGGACGCGCTGTTGACCGACATCAATCAGGCAGGCCTCGGCCGCGGTCTGCAGTTCGAGCTGTTCCGGCCGGCAGCTCAGGAGCGCATGGCCGACTTTTACGCCGAGTTGCCGATCAGCCTGCGCATCACCGGCACCTACCATGACATGGGCGCTTTCGCCAGCGACGTGGCGCAGTTGCCACGCATCGTGACGCTCAACGATGTCGGCATCCTCAACGACAAGGGCACGCTGACGATGGAAGCGACCGCCAAGACTTATCGCTACCTTGACGAGAACGAAGTGGCGGCGCAGCGCAAGGCGGCCAAGGAAGCCAAGGATAAGGCCAAGAAATGATCCGCAACGCGCTCATCTGTTGTGGAGTCGGCCTGCTCGTCGCCGCCTGTGGCGGGGAAAGCCATCAGGACCTGCGCGCCTGGATGCAGGACCAGGGCAAGGGAGTCAAGGGCAAGCTCGACCCGCTGCCCCAGGTGAAACCTTATGAGCCGTTCACCTACAACGCCTTTGACCTGCCGGATCCGTTCAAGCCGCGCAAGATCGAGCCGGCGAGGGGCGGCAGCAAGCTGGCGCCGGATCTGAACCGGCGCAAGGAACCGCTGGAATCGTTCCCGCTGGAATCGCTGCAGATGGTCGGAACGCTGCAGCGTGGCAAGAACATCTATGCGCTGGTGCGCACGACCGACAAGGACATCTACCAGATCAGGATAGGCAACTACATGGGCCAGAACTTCGGGGTCGTGGTGCAGATTTCCGACGGCGACGTTCAGGTCAGGGAACTCGTGCAAGACGGCGCCGGGGACTGGACGGAACGATCCAGCACGATCCAGCTGGCCGAAGTGGAACAACGACAGGAGCGACGCAAATGAGGCCCATGGCAACTATCGCAGCAAATCGTGGGTCTTGGCGAGTGTGGGGCGGCATGGCCGTACTCGGCGCCATTCTGTTCGTCGCCGGCATGAGCCATGCCCGGGCGCAGGGCGCGGCCGCCCCCAACAGCATCGAATCGATGACGGTTTCCAAAGGCTCCTCGGGGCGCACGATCGTTCAGTTCAAGATGAAAGAGCCGCTCGCCAATCCGCCGGCGGGCTTCTCGATCAGCAATCCCGCGCGCCTTGCGCTCGATTTCCTCGATACCGTGAATGGCCTCGGCCGGACGGTGCAGGACGTCAGCGATCCGGCGCTGCGCAGCCTGAATGTCGTGCAGGCCGGCAATCGCACGCGAGTCGTGTTCAACCTCAACAAGCCGCAGTCCTTCGACACGCAAATCGAAGGCAACGTGGTCAGCGTTACGCTCAACGACACGCCGACGCCGAGCGCCGCGACGCCGACGACGATATCCCGCTTCGCGGAAGCGCGACCCGGCGAGACCACGCACTCGCTACGCGATGTCGATTTTCGCCGCGGCAAGAACGGCGAGGGCCGCATTGTCGTCGACCTGTCCGACAACGCGACCGGCATCGACATCCGTCAGCAGGGCAAGGTGCTCATCGTCGACTTCCTCAAGACGTCGCTGCCGCGCAATCTCGAGCGGCGGATGGACGTGAGCGATTTCGCGACCCCGGTCACCACTGTTGACACTTTTGCGCAAGGCGGCAACTCCAGGATCGTTATCGAGCCCAAGGGACTGTGGGAGCATTCGGCGTATCAGGCGAACAACCAGTTCATCGTCGAAATCAAGCCGATCCAGGAAGACCCGAACAAGCTGACGCAAGGCACACGCGCGGGCTACAAGGGCGAGAAACTGTCGCTGAATTTCCAGAACGTCGAAGTGCGCGCAGTGCTGCAGGTCATCGCCGACTTCACGGGGCTCAACATCATCACCAGCGACACGGTGACCGGCAGCCTGACGCTGCGCCTGAAGGACATCCCGTGGGACCAGGCGCTCGACATCATCATGCAGACCAAGGGCCTCGACATGCGCAAGAACGGCAATGTCGTGTTGATCGCCCCGCGCGAAGAATTGGCCGTCAAGGAAAAGCAGCAACTCGAAGCGCAACTGCAGATCAGCGAGCTGGAGCCGTTGCAGTTCGAAAGCTTCCAGCTCAATTACATCCGGGCGCAGGACCTCGCCAACCTGCTCCAGTCGAACAAGCAGCAGCAGTTCGGCCTAGGTGCGGGACAGACGTCGACCACCGGCGGCCAGGGCTCCATTATTTCCAAGCGCGGCGTGGCGATCGTCGATCCGCGGACCAATATCCTGTTCGTGTCGGATACCGCGTCTCGCCTTGAGGACGTGCGCCGGATCATTCGCCAGCTCGACACGCCGGTGCGGCAGGTGACGATCGAAAGCCGCATCGTGATCGCCGACGACAAGTTCAGCCGGCAGCTGGGCATTCGCTTCGGGGCGCAGACCGGGTTCACGCTGCAGAAGCGCTACGCCGGCGGCATCGGCGGCAGCCTGAACACGCAGCCGGTGGTGCACACCGAGGGCAATACCGTGACGCGCGACACGCGCACGCAAACGCCATTCGAACTCGCATCGGGACTCGCTTCGACGGGTTATTCCGACTCGCCACAGCTCAACGTCAACCTGCCCATCGTCAATCCCGCGGGCCAGATTGCGCTGACGCTGATTAACCTCGGCAGCGGCAACCTTATCAATCTGGAATTGTCCGCACTCGAGGCCGATAGCCGTGGCAAGGTCGTGTCGAGTCCGCGAGTGGTTACCGCAGACAACCAGAAAGCCTCGATTGAACAAGGAACGGAAATTCCCTACGTGACGCCGGGAACCGCCAACAGCCCGGCGACCGTGCAATTCAAGAAGGCGGTGCTGCGCCTCGACGTGACGCCGCAGATCACGCCCGACAATCGGGTCACAATGACCGTCGAAATCCGCAAGGACTCGGTGGGACAGCAAGTGAACCTGGGCAACGGTTTCACCGTGCCTTCGATCGACACCAAGAACGTCATCACCCAGATCACCGTCAACAACGGCGACACCGCGGTCATCGGCGGCATCTACGAAGAGGCGGTCAACAATGATGTAACCAAGGTTCCGTTCCTCGGCGATCTGCCGATCCTCGGCTACCTGTTCAAGACGACGGGCAAGACGATCGACAAGCAGGAGCTGCTGATCTTCCTTACGCCGCGCGTGCTCAAGGATTCGATCACCGCCGTGCGCTAGCGACGCGCCTCCGGGGCGAACTCGCACCCTCGCGGGCTTTACACTAAAATGCCCCGATGCACATGCATCGGGGCAATTTGTTTCTGGTGGGCATGCCGGGCAGCGGGAAATCCACGCTCGGGCGACTGCTCGCCAAGCGCCTCGACAAACGTTTCTACGACACCGATGCCGAGCTCGAACGCCGGCTCGGCGTGACCATTCCCGTGATCTTCGAGCTCGAGGGCGAACCGGGCTTCCGCGAGCGCGAAGCCGCGATCGTTGGCGAGTTCGTGGGCTACGAGAATGTCATCCTCGCCACGGGTGGCGGCGCGATCCTGCGCGTCGACAATCGCGCTAGTCTCAAACAAAACGGCAGCGTGCTGTACCTGCATGCGGCGCCGGAGACGCTCTGGGACCGCACCCGCCGCAGCAAGCACCGTCCGTTGCTGCAAGCCGCCGATCCGTTGGCGCGCCTGTCCGAGCTATACACATTTCGCGACCCGATATACCGGGAAGTGGCGGACTTCGTCGTCGAGTCCGATCAGGAACAGGTGATCCGGCTCGCGCAGCGACTTGAGCAGCAGCTGCGCTCGGCTGCGCGCGCGTGATGCAGTGCGCACGCTGACCGTCGCGCTGGGCGCGCGCAGCTATCCGATCCACATCGGGTCCGGTTTGTTGAACCGCGCGGGCGAATTGCTGCCGCCGGTTCGTTCGGCGCGCGCGATCGTCGTCACCAATCCAGTCGTCGCAAAGCATCATCTGGCACCGCTTCAGACGGCGCTGTCGCGCGCCGGGCTGCAACACGAGGCGGTGCTGATACCCGATGGCGAAGCGCACAAGAACTGGGCGACGCTGCACACGATTCACACACGCCTGCTGGAGCTTGGCGCCGAGCGCTCGACGCTGCTCATCGCGCTGGGTGGCGGCGTGGTCGGCGATCTGGCTGGGTTCGCCGCCGCAACGTATCAGCGCGGGATGCCGCTTCTGCAAATACCCACCACGCTGCTCGCGCAGGTCGATTCGTCGGTGGGCGGCAAGACCGCGGTCAACCACCCGCTGGGCAAGAACATGATCGGCGCCTTCTACCAACCATCCGCGGTGATCATCGACACGGCGACGCTGACAACGTTGCCGGCGCGCGAGCTGGCCGCGGGCGCCGCCGAAGTCATCAAATACGGCGCCGCGTGCGACGCCGGATTTTTCGAATGGCTCGACTCCAACCTCGAAC